>CAYNZV010000058.1:22820-26629 GCA_964401715.1 uncultured Gemmatimonadaceae bacterium
GTCACCTTCATGTAGGGGCAGTGCAGACGGCAGCCAATACAGCCGTCTGCGGCGACAAAATCTTTGTCGGGGTACCGCTTTTTCATCTGGTGCAGCATGCCATTTTCAGTGGCAACAATAAATGTCTTGGTCTGCGGGTACTTTGCAACCACGTTCAGCATACCAGTTGTAGAGCAGACCTCATGGGCAACCTCGACCACATCCTGACGACATTCCGGATGCGCAATTATGACGGCTTCTGGATGTTCTGCCCACGTGCGCTCGACGCTGGCCTGCCGCAACACGTCGTGCGTTGGACAAACGCCATCGTAGATGGCAAACGATTTGTCGGCCACTTGGTCCGCTACCCAATGCCCCAGGTTTCGGTCCGGCGTGAAGAGGACCTTGTCCGACTCAAGGCTTTTCACCACTGACACCGCATTGGCGGAGGTGCAGCAGATATCAGATTCGGCTTTCACCTCTGCGGTCGAGTTGATATAGGTGACGACAGTGTAGTCGGGGTAGCGCTCTTTCCAGTCGTCTAAGCTCTCTGGTGTGATCGAATCAGCCAGGGAACATCCTGCGCCGAGATGAGGCAAAAGTACGCGTTTTTTGGGGTTCAGAATCTTCGCCGACTCAGCCATGAAATGGACACCGCAGAAGACTATGATGTCTGCGTCACTCTTGGTCGCTTCCACCGAGAGGCCGAGAGAATCTCCGGTGAAGTCGGCGATGTCCTGGATTTCGGGCACCTGGTAATTGTGCGCCAAGATTACCGCGTTCTTTTCTTTGCGAAGACGGTTGATCTGCGACACCAGCTCTTCCATCGGCAGGTCGTAATTATAAAATGGCTGACAGGTCTGGCGGTCCGTGGTGCGAGTTTCACTCATGACTTGTTCGCACTCCGTCATCGGGCGGTACTGATTCTGTACCGTCAGGAAAAATGCGCCAAAATTCTTTTCGAATCAGGCCGGTGATCATCGCGCTTTTACTGACGCCGTGATAATGAGCGATGGCTTCGAGCATCTCGTCATCACGGTCATTTGCCGAAAATGTGCGAACCTTTGCACGTTGCATCTTGGTGGGAGATATTGTATATGTTTTATATATATTTTAAACCAATAATATACATATACTACTGATTTGCGCCAAGAAAGTCAAGATCTGAAGACGGTTCCATGACTGTATCGCCAGCGTAATGTAGTTTGAGCAGATTGGTCGTACCGGGTCGTCCACTCGGCAAGCCGGCTAGAACAACCAGTCCGTCACCACGCTGGATCAAGCCTTTGTCCGTCAGCATGCGATCGGCCTGGGCGATCATCTCGGTAGTAGAGCGGGTGTAGGCCAGCATCTGCGGCTGAACACCCCAGAAGAGACACAATCGACGAAACACCGTAGGGGAAGGAGTCAGAGCATATATCGGCACCGACGGCCGGTACTTAGATATCAACTGTGCCGTCGAGCCAGATTCTGTGAAAGCAACAATGGCGCGAGCGTCGGTTTGGTGCGCCGCGTTGCAGGCGGCTTCTGCAATGGCGTCGGGATAAGACAAGGGATTGCCATCCCTCACTTGGCCCGTCAACTGCTGCTCTGACACCGAGTTTCTTTCCGCCGCGCGCACGATGCGATCCATGATATTGACCGCCTCCAAAGAGTGTTTGCCAATGGAGGTTTCACTTGAAAGCATGACCGCATCGGTTCGGTCCACAATGGCGTTGGCTACATCGGATGCCTCGGCGCGGGTCGGTCGCGGGTTTTCCACCATCGATTCCAACATCTGCGTAGCTGTGATGGCCGGAACACGCAGCTCGGCCGCTCGTTCAAGAATCTGTTTCTGAACAAAAGGCACCCGCTCAGGGGAGATCTCCACGCCTAGATCACCTCTGGCGACCATGACAGCGTCAGCGGCTAGCAGAATCTCATCTAGCGCTTCTAGTGCTTCCGGCTTTTCCAGCTTGGCCACGAGGCCAGCACCTGCTTTTTTCGCTTCCAGGATATTGCGCAACGCAGAGACATCATCTGCGGTGCGTACGAAAGAAAGCGCGACCCAGTCCACTGCATGCTCGATGCCGAACTCCAGGTCGGCGAGATCTTTGTCGGTTAACGAGGGAAGCCCTATAAAGGTGCCGGGGAGATTGACCCCCGCCCGTGAACGCAATACTCCACCATCCGCCACCTTGCACTGCACTTCGTCGCCACAGATGGAATGGACCTCGAGGCGAATCAACCCGTCGCTGACGAAGATCTGATCGCCAGGACTCAGCGCCGCGAGAATTTGCGGATGCGGAAAAGCGATGCGCTGGCCATCGCCGTCCACATCGTCGGCTGCAAGGCGGACAATCGAATCGCGTTCTAGCACAGTCTGGTCGCCAGCCACAGAGCCCAAGCGGAGTTTGGGTCCCTGTAAATCTTGCAGTATGGCGATCGGAAGATTGAGTCGCTGCGACGATGCCCGGATATCGGAGATGATGCCGGCGTATTCGTCGTGTCTCCCGTGGGAAAAATTCAGACGGGCGACGTTCATACCCGCCTTCATGAGCTTCTCCAATTGACAAGTAGTTCGGCACGAAGGACCGATCGTGCATACGATTTTGGCACGCCGTGTGGACATCTGCAAGCTGGCCGTTGGCGTTCTCAGAGGGTGCCGATTCGATCCATCGCCTGTTCGACTTTATCCCGATGGTTGAAGGCGGAAAGACGAAAGAACCCCTCACCTGCCGCCCCAAATCCCGAACCCGGGGTGCCGACGACATGGGCGTTGTCGAGGAGGTGGTCGAAGAACCCCCAGCTGTCCATTCCCTCTGGGGTCTGCAGCCAGAGATAGGGTGCGTTAGCACCTCCATACACCGATATACCGATCTCGCCCAGACGCTCCCGCATGTAGCTGGCATTGCCAAGATAGAATTCCACCATTTTGCTAACAGCTACCTTTCCGGCCGGCGTGTAAGAGGCTGCGGCGGCACGTTGGACCGGATAGGCGACCCCGTTGAACTTGGTCGAATGCCGGCGTTGCCAGAGGCCGTGCAAGGGGATCGTTTCTCCACCCGCTGTGTACCCGTTCAATTCCCGCGGAACAACCGTGAAGGCACAGCGGGTGCCAGTGAATCCGGCGCTCTTGGAGTAGCTACGGAACTCAATCGCCACTTCGCGACTACCGTCAATTTCATAAATGGAGTGGGGAATATGACTGTCGGTGATATACGCCTCGTAAGCGGCATCGAACAGTATGACCGCCTGTTCGCTGCGAGCATATTCGACCCACCTCGTCAAGGTGTCCCGGTCCATCACTGCCCCGGTGGGATTGTTGGGAGCGCACAAATAGATGAGGTCGACGTGTTCCCTCGGGAGTGAAGGAGTGAACTCGTTTTCCAACGTGCAGGGGAGGTAAACGAGACCGCCATAGCGCCCACTATCGTCACCGTCTTCCGTCCTTCCAGCCATAACGTTGGTATCGCAATAGACTGGATATACCGGGTCGGTAAGGGCTACGGTATTGTCGATACCGAAGATCTCTTGAATGTTGGCCGAGTCGCATTTGGACCCGTCGGAAATAAAGATCTCGTCGACGTCTATTTCGACGCCACGGCTGCTGAAGTCATGCTCCGCGATAGCTTCGCGCAAAAACAGACCACCTTGGTCGGGCGGATAGCCTTGAAATGTTTCGTCATGAGCCAGTTCTTCTACCGCTTCTGTCATGGCGTCGACAATTACCCGCGGGATGCCTTTGACCACATCTCCGATGCCCAGTCGAATCACGTTCGCTGTCGGGTTGTTCGCCAAGAAAGCGTTGACTCTGCGCGTTATTTCGGGGAAGAGATAACCTGTCTTCA
>CAYNZV010000059.1:0-24589 GCA_964401715.1 uncultured Gemmatimonadaceae bacterium
ACCGGCAGTCCGAGGTCGCCCAAGAGTTCGACCACACCGTCGCGTTGATCGCTTTGAATGTCGAAAAGTACAGTATTGGGCTGTTCGTTGCTAGTGACGGTGCGAACATGTTTAAGAAGCGACGACTGGGCTAGGTAGAATGTAGCTACGAGGAATACACCTAACCCAAGTCCTACCATCAGGGCGACAGTTTGGTTTTGCGGCCGGAAGAGATTGGCCAGCCCTTGACGCCATACGTAACTCCAAGACACCGGGAAAAAGCGTTTGGCGCCGCAGCTGATACCGCGGCCGACAAGAGCCAAAGCGGCAAAGGCCAGAGCGACCCCTACTGCCAATCCAACACCGATGAGTGTTCGGGTGCTGTTGGCTACCGCAAACGCTGTCATCATCGCCGCGATGACAAGATAGACCAGTGAGCGAAGCGGGTCGTGGCGGCGAACCGACTCGTCGAAGGCGGACCTCACAGCCAGCAGCGGGGAGATCCGCCGCAGGTTCAACAGCGGTAACAGCGCGAACAACAGTGCCACGCCCAAACCAATGGCGATTCCCTGCAAGATCGAGCCGAAGGAGATGGCAAATTCGAGGTCGACGGGCAGTAGATCGTGAAGGACCAACGGGAACAAACGCAAGATACCCACGCCTACGGCCGCACCTACGACAGAGCCGAGCAGACCCATTGCGGCCGCCTGTACAAGATAAACCAAGGTGGCCTGTCGTGCCTCGGCACCGAGGCACCGCAAAACGGCAAAGGTCGAGGACTTCAGCTTCACGTAAGCGTGCACGGAACTACCTACCCCAATACCACCCAATACCAAGGCCACGAAGCTGACCAAATTCAAAAACCGGTAGAGATTCCCTAAAGCGCGACCCATACGTGCACGGCGGGTGGCCACTGTTTCCATAGAGACCTGTTCCCGATCTGCCAGCGGCTCTACCTGCTGCACGAGTTTGTCCAGTTCGCTCCGGTCAGTTTTGAAGAAGACACGATAGTTTACCCGGCTGCCACGCTGAACGAGGCCCGTATCAGCGAGGTACGCCATCGGGACAAAAACCCGGGGCGCTACCATACCGAACACGCCCGCTTCGCCGGGTATATTCTGCAAACGGCCGGAGATGACAAACATCGACCGACCCACTTTGACGGAGTCCCCGACAACTGCATCCATCTGTTGCATCAAACCATCATCCACAAGTGCACAGCGCTCAGTGTAGTAGGATTTGGCCGCAGTTGGTGGTTCGGTGAGCAGATCTCCGTAGAACGGGAAATCACCGTCGGAAGCCCGCACCTGCGCCAAGCGTGAGCGACGAGGTTTGGGAAAGTAGACCATGGAGGAGAATTGGATCTGACGGGCACGTTCTCCGGCCACGTTGCCGATCAATTGCTCCATTTCGCTGCTGAAAGGCCGGCGCGACGAAAGCGCCAGATCGGCTCCAAGCAGGGTGCGCGCTTGACGATCAACCGCTCGCGCCATGGCATCGCCCAGGTTAGTGATAGCGACCATGGCACCGGTTCCGACGACGATAGAAGAGAGATAGAGTATAAGCCGGCGACGGTAGGTACGGCTATCACGCCACGCCATCCGCGCGACCCACGACAGGTTTAGACGAGGGCGCTTGCCGTACATTGCGCTATCACACTTCGGCGGCAGTATGGAAATCTTCTACGACACGACCGCCATGCAACCGGACTACCCTCTGGGTACGGTGGGCCAGATCCATATCATGGGTCACCAGCACTAAGGTGGTGTCCGTTTCGCGATTGAGCTCAAAAAGCAAATCCTGCACCGTCGCGCTGGTGTCGGCATCGAGATTTCCGGTGGGTTCGTCAACGAACAAAATCGCCGGAGCGTTGATGAACGCCCGCGCCAGAGCGACGCGTTGTTGTTCACCTCCCGACAGTTGCACCGGATAGTGGTGCAGGCGATCACCAAGCCCGACCCGGTGGAGCAATTCGACGGCGGGTGCCTGGGGATTTCCGCTTGCTTGGAGCTCCAAGGGTACCATTACGTTTTCGACGGCACTAAGGGTCGGGATCAGCTGGAAGTTCTGGAAAACGAACCCAACCCACCGGTTGCGCATGCGCGCGCGATCGTCCTCGCTAAGATTTTCCAACGCGGTGCCGTTGAGGATTACCGAACCATCGGAGGGGGAATCCAATCCCGCGCATAACCCAAGTAGGGTACTCTTGCCACTTCCTGAGGGCCCGACGACAGCGCAGGTGATACCGCGCTTCACAGCCAAATTGACATCTCTGAGAACTGTGAGTGCTCGCCTGCCGTTGCTGTAGATCTTGGTGAGGTGCCTGACCTCAAGAATCGGATCACTCATTTTCTTCCACGTTGCGACAAACCCAAGGCACGATCGGGGTAAGGGGTGAGAATGCCATCTACGCCGAGGCCGATCAAACGCTCCATCTCCTCGGTTTTACTGATGGTCCAGACGTGAACGTAGAGTCCTTGATCGTGGGCGGCGTCCACAAATCCCCGATCAACCACCCGCAACGGGCCCATCGTCTCCGGCACCTGGAAGGAGTTGCACGGGGGCCTGTATAAGCCACTCAAGAATACCTGCTCCAAAGCCCAGAAGATGGTGGCCTCGCCCGTGGTTACGGAGGTAGCTACTTCCGGACAAATCTCGCGGAACGCTTTTATCAGATCCCCACTGAAGGAGCTGACCAGCACGTGGGGGGTTTGCCCGGCATTTCGCAGTGCCGTGCAAGTTGGGACGAGAATCGGCGGCTCATCTTGCTTGAGCTCGATCCCCATGGACCAACCCTCGAACTGCTCGAGCACCGCTTGCAATGTGGGGATACTAATGCCCTTGCCGCGATACGGATAGGTCTGGTCGTTGTCTACAGTCCAGCGGTAACCAGCATCCAACTCCTGAAGTTCTGCCCAAGTCAGGTCCTGCACGCTACCCTCTCCGTTGGTGGTGCGATCGACACGCTCGTCGTGTAAAACCACCAGCACCCCGTCGGCGGTAGCACGTACGTCAAAATCCAGCACATCGACACCCATTTCGGTAGCGCCTTGGAAAGCATAGATCGTATTCTCTGGCCACAACCCCCAGCCACCTCGATGGGCGATCACCGCGGGCTTGTCCGCTGATTGCATCCACGGATCAAGAGGCGGCGTGTCCGTCCTGCTTAAGAAGATCGCCGCGATCGCTCCCCCCACCGCCAGCCACACGATCCACCGTAACCGCGTTCGTTTCATTAGCAAATACCTAAGTGAGGTCGGTTTTGGAAACGCCGGAATCGAGGTTGCAGGTGACGAGTTTGGATCTGGATCACCGCTGCTAGCAGGAGGGGTCTGGAATCAAGCGGCAGTGCAGTGCTCGACGACATCCACGATCTCTTCGATCATACTCTTGCGCAGCTGGAGGAAACCGGCACGGCCGAGGACGCGCAAACCTTAGTCTCTGTAACCCCGCCTTTTACTGCTGATGTAACCGAGGCCCAGGGCCTTGCAGATTTGATCTGCCAAGTGGACAAGACTGACCAATGGCCTACCGACAGTGCGGTGAACACGACCGAGCCGGCCAGAAGGGCTTGACCGGCGACATTGGCAAGCAATGGTCTCAAGGATACACTCAGCAAACAGAAACAAAGTCGGCTCATAATGCCAAGGTCAAATGGTATATAGTGAGGTTGAGCGGTGCAACTGGATCCAAAGTATACCGTAGATGAGTACGTTGGCGATGGAGGTCCCCGGGGTATCCGCTCGCAATACGAATTGCGTTCTGCTTTCCCTCAGGTATATGTTTGTACATTACTGCGTTTCTTTTTTTGACCGGCGGCAAACATTTCGGGCCCCTATGGTAAGAATACTGGGCGTCTAAGATTAGAGCATCGTCGCTCTTGACATACAGCATCGACTAAACAAGCTGGGATACGAAATGCCGACCCTGATTACATTCAGTAAAGAGGCCTTAAGGAAGTGACGGCATAGCCCCCGGACGTAGTGTGGCCCCAAGTGCGCGAGGTGTTGAACCAACACACATCAACCAGGACCCACAGTCGTAGACATGCGTTCGCGATCCCGCCGTCGATTGCTACATTTTGTCGGTTCTCGGTAACCGCTCAATTCGCTTCTAACCACGGAACAAATCCGTCGTGGATTTAGACCAACTCCTCAAGGGAATTGACATCTCGGAGTTGCTGCGGTCTTACGATGAGGCAGCTCGCGAGCTCTTGAAGGTAGCGTCGTTGGATGGGCACTTCGAAGGGTGGTCGCAGGAAGCGCTGAACTGGCCTCCAAGCAAAAATATCTGCATCGATGGCCTTAAACGCCGCGTCGCATTAATCACCCACATCTACGGCGGCATCCCGAGTCGGCGCGATCATCGCCTGCACGAATCCTACGTCCGCTATTCCGGCCTCGTCGACGCCTATCACGAAGCCAATCGCAATTACTTAAGGGTGTTGGATCAGTTCGTGGAGTGTAGCTGCGGTACGGCGGCGGACTTCCTGCAGCTATATCAGATCGTGTATCTTGAGGCGTTGAGTCGGGACGAGCCGTATATATTGGATGCGGGCGAAGCGGCTTTGGTCAACCTGAAAGTGGCCCGGGTACCGCTGTCCCACGCTCAAGGGGTCGCCGGAAAGCTCAAAAAGAACTCCGACGAATCCGATCCCCGCTGGAACGAGCAGTTCGCCTACGTTCACGATGGCACAGACGCGCAAAACTCGTTGCGGGTAATTCTAACCCTGATTGCCGAACGCGTGGTGGATTTTATGGCGGCTGGAGAGCACCTAGCTATTCGCTACAACACCTTCAGTAACTTCATCTGGTTTGGCATCTCGGTTTGGAAAGCGGTTTCGGAGATTGAGTATCTCGGGGCACAGCTTGCAGGCCACGTCCGGCATCGGTGGTTTAAGAAGCTTGAAAAGAATGTGCGTCTGGCCCAAGGACTGCTGTTGAAGTTTCTGCAGGCCCACTCGGAGGACCCAGCGCAGATCCGACCCAAGGATTACTGGTACGGTCAAGAATATAGCTACCTCACTCGGGATATGATCGACCTAACGCTCAAGCTAATCGATGGAGCCAACAGATTACGCCGCCATGCTCGTGGAGACGGGCTTCCATTGTCCGACGTCGAGGTTCCGGTGTTGTTGCGCAACGAGTTTGAGGGCCGTTTTGTCGAGCATCCCCACGTAGGTCGACGACGTCAAATCGGACGCTGGCAACGCCGCGGCCGCTTATTGCGCTGGGCCGCACTGACACGCCAGAATGCACAGCATTCCTTGGCGCTAGAGAGTGCCGACATCACGCCGTCGAAAAAGTTTCAAGACGCGTGGGCAACTAGCTTGCAATGGGGACGCAAGACCCTCGAGCTCTTCGAGATAGAGGTGGATGTTGTCGTCGACCCGGAATTCCAAGCGTATAATGAAACTCTACAACTAGGCCGTCAGAAACGCAAGATTGTCTTTTTCCCCACTCATCAGAGCGTGCTGGATCACCCGGTTATGTACGCGGTGATGCAATCGCCTCAATTTCTGCAGGCAATGGGGTGGGATAAACCACAACCGTGTGCCCTGCTGGCTAGGGCGGGCCTCACCTCACCGGCAACCCTATTTCGCGTCGGTTCGAAGGAAATCTCGCTGCTGGGGATCAGTGCGGACACGGCCGACCGCCTGCTCGAATCGGTGCACGGTTACGTGATCCTACGGCGCACGGGGGACACCGGCAACCCGACGCGGGACTTTGCCAAACTGTTGAACGAACGACCCGGGGTAATCTATGGTGCCGGTACCACCTCCGCATTCGAGCTGCAGTGTCTTCCGATTCAGCATGCTCTCTTCGCCCAGTTACCACAGGATACGCTGATTGTTCCCATGACCTTTCGCGGCATTCACGGGCTATGGCCCAAGTGCCCCGCCGGCAATCTTAATATCTCACCGGGCAGGGTGGAGGTCAGAATCTGTCCACCGATGTTGGGAGAGACCACCCTGTTGCCCCGCAAACGCTCGTTGCGTACGCAGTTGGAGCCGGCTACTCTTTTTCAAGCCGTGCATATTGCCAACCTGCTGAATCCCTAAACGTCATAACCCGGGAGCATGTAACACGTCCAATGCTGACGTGACGAAATTTTGTCATCAGCGGCACAAATTACTCACCTTTCCCGAGGCGTGAGCTTGCTGATTAATTGTTGATGGCGTGTTATTGGGGCGCCCGCAAGCAAATAGCATGTGACGGTCCGAAACCCCTGACTATTGCGTGAAATTTGATATTTCACCGAAGACTAGGCCGCCGTTAAGCCGACCGATATCACCTTTATCAATAACGAAGAAGCCGAGCGGGTGTGGACGATGAGCCAAAAATTCAGAAGTCTGACCTAGTTTCCACCACTATCATCCCCAAAGCCCCCGTAGCGGCGGATAGACTGTACTACCATCATATGTTAATCCCTCTATACGATCTTCCGCCAACAGTAAGGGGCCATCCAGATCGACGAATTGGGCTTTCTGAGCCAACATCAACGCCGGCGCCATCGCTAGCGATGTTCCCACCATACAACCAACCATAACATCCAACCGATATTCTTGGGCAGTAGCTACCAGTTCCAGCGCCGCTGTCAATCCACCGCTCTTGTCCAGCTTGATGTTGACCGCATCGTATTTGCCCTGTAAACGACCCACGTCGGCAGCCAAGTGACAGGACTCATCAGCACAGATCGGAACCGGTCTTTCCATCTCGGCTAAAGGAGCATCTTTAGCAGCCGGTAGGGGTTGTTCAATCAAAGCCACATCGAGGTCGCGCAGAGCTCTAGACAGCGGCTCGACGGTCGCCGGCGACCACGATTCGTTGGCATCAACGATAATGGTGGCTTGGGAAGCGTTCGCCCGCACCGCTTTTACCCGATCCAAATCGTCGCGCCCGTCCAGTTTGAGCTTTAATAGAGGACGACCTGCCTGTTGGCACGCAGCTTGACCCATCTGCTCTGGGGTATCGAGGCTCAGCGTGTAGGCGGTGATTACTGGCTGGAGTTTGTCGAGCCCGATCATCGATGCTACGCGCGTTTTGGTGCTCTTGGCTTCTAAGTCCCAAAAGGCGCAATCCAAGGCGTTGCGTGCCGCCCCGGCCCCCAGCTGCTGCTGCAATTCGGTGCGATCCAACCCCTTGGCGATGGCATCGGTGAGTCGTTCAATGTCGCTAACCACGCCGGCGACGGTTTCTCCGTAACGCCCATAGGGCACACATTCGCCGCGGCCTTGCACTCCGTCTCGCTCCAACTCCGCGACGACAACGTCCGCGGTGTGTTTGCTGCCGCGAGAGATGGTGAAGGTGGCAGCCAGTGGCCACTGTTCCCGATACACCCGTAGACGAGTCACGGGGGGATTCGTCAAGTGTTCAAATGGCATCTACCAGCCGACCCGCTCCTTGACGCACGGCGTCCACCGTGGGCAAACCAGTCTCCTTCTCGATGGATTGCAATACTTCCTGGGCATCGGCGTCGGTGTGGGCAGAGGTGTTTATCGAGACACCGATAGTACGACACTTGGGGTTAGTAAGGCGGCCGGCGATTTCCGTCTGTTCGATGCACTGTTTCAGGTCGGGTAGTAGTAGATGGGGTATGCCGCGCATGTGCGGTCGCCAAGGATCGTGACACATTACCAGACAATCCGGTTGGGCGCCGTGCAAAAGACCGAGCGAGACGCCGGCGTAAGAAGGGTGAGACAGAGATCCCTGACCTTCGATAATATCCCAGTGTTCGGGTTCATTGTCGGGGGTCAACTCTTCGGTGGCTCCAGAGATAAAATCGGCAACCACCGCGTCTACGGACACACCGGTGCCAGCGATGAAGATCCCGGTTTGTCCCGTGGCGCGGAAATCGGCATCCATTTCACGGGTAGTCATCTCGCGCTCTATTGCCAGGGCAGTGAACATTTTGCCCAGTGAGCAGTCCGTTCCCACGGTTAATAGCCGTTTGCCGCTGCGTTTCTTGCCGTTTCCGATGACCGGCTCGTTCTGCGGCTGACGGACATCAATCAGGTTTTTGTCCTGCGCTGCGGCACGTTGAACCAGTCGCGGAGATGATTGCAGTCGCATGTGCAAACCGCTGGCCAAGTGGTATCCCTTATCTAACGCCTCTTCTAGAACCTCCAGCCAGTCGTTAGAGAGCACCCCACCTCGGTTGGCCACGCCGACTATGAGGGTCTGGGCCCCAAGAGCGATCCCCTCTTCGAGCGACACGTCGGGCATGCGGAGATCGGCGTTACAATTGGGAAGACGAAGTTGTCCAACGCACCACTCCGGGCGCCATTTGGCAATGCCATCGGCAGTTTTCGCCGCTAGCTGATCGGCAGCATCGCCGATGAACAGAAGGTAGGGATGTGGGATCTCGATCATTACTCAGTGCTCAAGACCACGATCAAGGGCGGACGACGGTGCCATCTGCGCGGCGTGGCTGATCCATGTAGCGCGGTCCCATTTTTTCTTGATTGAGCAAAGCGGTCGCTTTTTCTTCGTCGATATCGATCCCCAGCCCAGGTTGATCGTTGGGATACAGATAGCCCCCGTCCAAGGTGGGCGTCCCCGGGAACGCGTCGCGCTCTTCGGCAATAAAGTGGTTCTCCTCCTGGATACCGAAGCTATAGTTCACCAGATCAAGGTGCATGGCCGCCGCCTGGTTAACGGGGTCGTTGTCGCCGCCTTGTTGCCAAGCGGTCTGCACCCCATACCACTCACAAAGGGTGGCGATTTTACGGCACGGCGTAATGCCGCCAGTTTTGGAAACCCGATTGCGAACGAAGTCGATGAGGCGCTCGGTGATCAAGGGCAGGTACTCGTGCGGATTCACAAAGTTTTCTCCCATCGCTTGGGGAGTGGTGCACTGCTCGCGGATCAGCCGGTACCATTGAATTTGCTCGGGAGCGAGGGCGTCCTCCAAGAAATACAATCGAAACGGCTCCAAGCGCTTGGCGAGAGCTACCGCATTCTGTGGCCGCAGATGTTCGTGCACGTCGTGACAGAGCTTGGGAGCAAACCCAAGCTTCTTGCGGAGAAACTCGAACAGTTCGGTGATGGTCTCCAGATAGGTTTCGTCGTCGAACGCATCCGCCCCGAGCCAGGTGTTTTTGGGACCATGCTCGGCTGTCGGAACGTAACCGCCGCCGCCATAGCCGTCGCCGATTTGGCAGCGGACGACAGGGAATCCCTCTTCCAGATATTGTTGGGTCTTGTCGAGCAATGATTCGAAATCGTCACTGTCCGCATGGGCATAGCACGGTACGGCGCTGCGGCAAGGTCCGCCCAGTAGCTGGTATAGAGGCAAGCCGGCTTCCTTGCCTTTGATATCCCATAACGCCATGTCCATTCCCGACATGATCGTGTTCATTAGGGGACCGTTCCTCCACCCTCCGGCGGTGTACATGGTCTGCCATATATCTTCGATGTGCCCAGCTTCGAGGCCAATGAGTCGCGGCGCGAGCCATTCTTCCACGGCAGTTTGGACTACGGTTGTCTGATAGTTGTCGCTGGCCGAACCGACGCCGTAGAGCCCAGGCTGGTCGGTGGTGATCTTGACGATCAACCAGTGACCGTTATTGCGCGTGCGAATTGCCCGCACTTCCTTGATTTTCGCCATCTTACCTCGTCGCCGTTAACGCCCAATCCATGAACAGACGAGAGTATAGCGCTCCTTCCGGCGTCGCACAACACGGCAGAAGGGGTTGGCTCTATCCCCAGTTTGGTGGTTTATAAAAGCGGATAACTTTAGAGAGCGGGATTACTTGCGGAAAGCTCAACCAGCTGCTTCTGCCAAGTGCAATTCGGCCTCGAGGGTAGTGGCTTCCTCGTCCATGAGCCGCTTGAGCTCGCGTTGGTACATGCGGAAGTGGCGATCGCAGATACTGTGGGCGTAGTTGGGATATTCGTCCTGTTTGTCGTATTCCAACCAACAACCGTCGGCCCAGTAGTACAATCGGTGCATCCGACAGTTTGGTTCCCAGCAAACCGTGATCATGTCTCCGGTGGCGTATGCTTCGTCCAATGCTGCGTGGGGAGACCGCATGATAGACCTCCTTTTCTATGGGCACTGTGTATTACGTATTACTACACGCTCTGCAGTCATTATCGGGAGATCTTAAAAATCCTTTGACACATTAAATATCTGCAAGATAGGCCCTCTCGCAGAAGCTTTGGTACCAGCACCCGCGACACGGGGCATGAAAAAACCCCGCGAGTCTTATGACCCGCGGGACTGTTGTGATCAGGCTTGGCAATTCGAGTTATCCTGGACCGCAGGTAGTCGGAGTTTGAAGGCAGTTGATTTTTTCGATAAGGCGGCCATCCTGCCATATCTCTTGTCGGGTTTTGTGGCCATGTTCGTCCCACCAGCTCCAGATGCCACGTTCGATGCCGTTCCAATACGAACGTTCGTACTGCATGGTACCATCCGCCCGATACCAAACCCAAGCTCCGTCCCACTTACCATCGCGAAAATTCCCTTCTTCCTTCTTATTCCCGTTTTCGTAGTACCAAATCCAGAGGCCAATCTCGAGACCGTCTCTGTAAGCACCTTCTCTCTCCTTATTCCCGTTTTCGAAATAGTAAATCGAGAAATCGCCGTCGGCAAAAAACTGAGTTTCGCTGCGCATGACACCGTTTTCGTAGTAGGTCATTCGCCGCAGCATGGTTCCCGACTTCCAGACCTCGGAACTCACCATCAGGTCACCGGTTTCGTCGTAGTAGCTCCAGTCGCCATTCTTGTGATTATGTTCGAAGGCGCCCGCTTCCCGTCGGTTCCCGTTGTCCCAATAGCTGCGATAAAGGCCATCCACAACACGTCGCGATCCGTCGAAAAAATACTGATACTCTTCGACCACGATACCTTCGTCGTTCGTCCTGGAAAACTGCTGAATCGGTCCGACGAGCGGTTCCGTCTGCCCCCCCCCCAGAACAGCGACTTCACGCTCTTCGACCCCACTGGAGGGACCCAACGGGGCGTTGCTATCACCCGAGCCACAGGCCGACAAAAACAGCGCAGCGCATAGAATCCTCGTCCACTTCATTTCTCGAACCTCCGTGGCGGCAACCTCATTTCTCAACCATGAATCCCGGTGAATTCTCGGTATTTCTCGACCTCGGTACAAGCCTCAGGATAGTCCGCACATTCGATCTGGTCGATACGTTGCCCATCCTCCCAAACCTCTTGTCTGACCTTGTTACCCTCTTCGTCCCACCAACTCCAGACCCCACGCTCAATGCCATTAGCGTAGATCCGATGGTATTCCACGGTTCCGTTTTCCCGATACCAAGCCCAAACGCCATCCCACTTACCGTCGACGAAGTTGCCTTCTTCTTTGACATTCCCGTTTTCGTAGTACCAAATCCACTTCCCTACCTCGAATCCATTCTTGTAGGTTCCTTCGCGTTCTTTCTTACCGTTCTCGTAAAAATAAGAGGTCACATCACCCTGGTCAGTGTAGGCCGTTTCGCTGCGCAGGGTGCCGTTCGGGTAGAAGGTCATCTGTTGTCGCAGAGTTCCGACTTCCCAAATTTCAGCGCTGATGAGATCGGCGCTGTTTCGGTCATAGAAGCGCCATTCGTCGCTGCGCTCGCCGCGGATAAATGTCCCCACCTCGCGGCGGTTGCCGTTGTCCCAATACCTGCGATAAAACCCGTGCTTTACCTGTTTAGCACCGCCAACGTAAAACTGGTATTCCTCGGCTACTACTCCCCCCGCATTTGTGCGGCTAAACAACTCGATCGGTCCGGTGGGCTGCTCGGGCTGGACGCTCTCAGGAATTTCAATCCCTTCGTTTTCTACCCCATTACTTGGCCCCATTGGGGACCCG
The DNA here is from genome assembly GCA_964401715.1 of uncultured Gemmatimonadaceae bacterium. Lineage (GTDB taxonomy): Bacteria > Latescibacterota > UBA2968 > UBA8231 > UBA8231 > CAYNZV01. The sequence continues at coordinate 11,801 of CAYNZV010000059.1, forward strand.
TTTTCTCCGGTGGCACAGCCCAGTAGAATAAAACTCGACAACAGGTAGGTGCGGATTCGCATATGTCAACCTCGCGCGAAAAGCGGAACATTGTTTTCCAGACCTTCAAAAGTTGGAAAGCAGCCGATTGTTAGTCAAGAAAAAACTGGAATGACTCCGGCTGCCAATGCATCGGCTGCTACAGCGTTTTCAGTGGACGATTTGCTCTTGCTGCTCTTGATTGCGTAACGCGCGGCTGAGATTTTGCAGCCACATCGGGTTGTCAGTGTCAAGCTTAACGGCTCGTCGATAGTGGGCTACGGCAGCTTCCAAATCACCCGCGAGCATGTGGGCTTCCTCATAGTCTGGCTTGATAGCCAACGCGTTGGTAAAGTGTTACTTCGCGTCAATCGTCAAATCTCTGGAGCCCAACAATTTACCCAGATTATTGTGGGCTTTCGCGTAACCCCAGTTCAGGCCCAATGCGCGCTGGAAGTGGTGTTCGCCCTGGTCGATCTCATCGAGATCAACCGGGCGTTGACAAGGTTGTAGTGAACATCCGGGAACTCTTTCAATGCAAATGCACGCCGAAAATAGACGACCGCCTCGAGCGGACGCTGCGGCTGGCGCAGTGCAACACCGAAGTTGTTGTGGGCTTGGTGGAGTTTCGGATCCAGATGTAACGCCTAGCCGTAGCACGAGGTAGCCGAATCTAGCTTTCCGACTTACTGCCAAGGCGATCCCTAGGCTAAGCAGATGAGTGGGATCTCGCGGCTTCAGATCAACAGCACCAGCCAGATCAGTTGGGCTCTGGTGGAACTGACTACCAATTGGTACAAACGACATCACCCATCGAACGATCCCATGGATCGTAGCCATTGGGCGCTGGTCCGCGCCGCTTCTTCCGGGCCCCGTAAGCCTGCGAAAGCCTGGTGCACAGTGACGTAACCGGTGTAGGCGATTTCGGCCAAGGTGTCAAAGATCGGCTGGAAATCAAGCCCACCGGGTTCCCAAATGGGTATCTGATCGAAGGCCACTTTGCCACGGCACCAAGTCTTCAGTGTAGTTTCGCCCTTGTCTTTCAAGATGTGGTTTTGTAAGTAGACGTTGAACAAGTGGGGCTCAAATCGCCTAATAGTTGCTGCGCCATAATCTTGACCGCAAAGGTCCAGGTTTGCCGGCTCGTAGATGAGGCCGAAGTTAGGGCGCCCCACCCGGGACAACACATCCAGGGATTCGTCGACGCGCTCGAAGAGACTCGCAAAGTGGCACTGATGGGCCAAGCGGATACCACGCTCCCGGGCTTCGTCGGCAGCACGCTGTGCCCATTGGATGTCTTCCTCGGTTTTCATGCAGATTCGCATGAGGTCGCATTCCAGCGCAGCAGCGAGATCGAGGTGAGGGGTGATATTACGCAACGCTTGAGGACCTTCATCATCGGTGTTTTCCGGTATGGGGAAATCTCCGGTGACCATGGAAACCTGCAGGCCCCGTCCGGTCATCTCCCGATATTTCTCCTTCACTTCATCAAGGGGCATATGGGTACCCAGCTGCGATGCCCGCATACAGAGAGCCGCATATCCTTCAGACGCGGCCAATTCGGCCAACTCCGCCAAATTCATGCTTGCCTGCCTTTTGTCGCGGAAGTTTTCCACAATGCGTGCAGATACGGAAAGTTTCATGCTCATACGATCAGTCCTTTCTTTGCAGCCAGTGCAGGATCAAGTCGCGATCGGCGATCCCTTTGTAGCGGAGCGACTCGTCGGACATGCTGCGAAGCGCGGCGATGATTTTGTCGCGCCGCCAGCGGTCGGCTCGCAGTTCCTGCACGTTGGTTAGGTAGGTGCGAATGGTGAACAATGCCGCGTTTGTCTGTGGGAATCCCCAGATCACTTGCCGCTCTACGCGCAGAAACAGACATGGTGCATTGGCGTCAAATCGGCCTCCGCGATCGGCAGCTCGGTCTTCGTGCCGGTCAATGGACGATTCTGGATGGTTGTTGAGACGGTTGTGGGTGCCCAACCCCCAGACGAAACGCACGAATGGACCACGGTCTATCATCGCCGCCACCAGCTCTCGAGATTTGCTGTTGGTGCGTTCCATACCGGGAACGGGTTCGTGCACAGCAGCAAAGTCTTGGCCGATTTTCGCTTGGGAAGCCCAGTGATTGGGAAAGCAGATGTGAAGCGCTGCTATCCAGTTGGTGCCGCTTTTACGACGACAGATCACGGCAAGATCTTCCTGTAACTGGGAGCAGAGGGCGTCCAGCGCCGAGCTGTAGACGGGACCTTGATCTGGTTCGGGCACAGCTTCGGCGAGTTGCCATTGGCAGTCGAACGTCAGCCGCTCGCCGCTGAGGCGGCAGTGCAGCAGTCGACTTGCGCCGACGGTGCTCAGCGTGAACAGGTCAGGATATTCTGCAGCCAGGCGCTTCGCAATGAACTCGGCCACTGTTCGGGCGGTCGTGGGGGGATACTCCTGGAGCACATAGTATTTATCCAAACGTTCTTCGCGAGCACTAAGCTTGCCGGCTCGGTATTGAGCGTAGGTTTGGTCAATCTGAAAGACGTGACGATCTCCCGCTCCATTGCCAAGATCGGTTCCAAAGGAAACCAATCCAGGTTTGACGTCGTAGACACCCTTGGACAGTGGAAAGTAGCTTGCCGGAATCAAGCCGTTTAGATGGGCAGGTTCGTCGAGCGAAAGCGGGTGTTCGATTTCCATAATCGCGAAAATAGATGCTCGACGAATCGGTCTCAAGAATGTACGGGCAGATCCAACGGATCATAGCTTACTTCGAAGCCGTGGACATCAACCGGACAAACGGCAACCAACTCGTGGAAACAGATCTCTTGCTCCTGGCGTGTCACCACCGGGAATCCATATCGGTGGTTAGTGTAGATGGCGGCCTTGTCGGGCCACTCTCGTTCCGACACGAACGCAAGGTGCTTTTGCAACCGATCACGGAGATAACTGTTAGCGTAATCCATTAACGAGTCCCGCATCAGCTCGATGTGAGGCCGAAAATCTTTATCACGCTCGAAACCGTAGCTGTTTCGCGCCGAGACCATCGCCGCCGCTGTGGTTGTGCCAGTTCCAAGAAACGGATCAAGCACTAGGTCGCCGAACACTGAGTACATGTTTATCAGTCGGTAGGCTAGCTCGAACGGGTAGGCGGCGCTTCGCGCACGCGTCGACTTCTGGCCCAGTTCCTGCCCGACCCCTTTGACGTCCATCCACAGGTCGGAGAACCAGTTGTTGCGCTCCTCCCAAAACAGAGCACTGTGGCGCCGGTTCTGCTTTTGGTCTCCGTCGATGAACTCCCGTTTCCCACCCTTGCGGAACACCAGGATGAACTCGTGCTCCAGAGTCACATAGGCACCGGCGGGCAACATTCCCGAACCCATGAATTTGTTTGGTGCGTTGGTCTGTTTGCGCCACAGAATTTCCGGTAGGGATGAAAAGCCGATGGCGTTCATTTTTTGAACGATGCGTGCGTGGTTCGCATACAATCGGAAATCGTTGCCCAGTGAGCGGGTGGAGTCACCCACGTTTATGCATGCGATCCCTCCATCCCGGAGAACCCGGTGAAGTTGAACCCAAACGTCGTCAAGCTCGGTATGCATAAGCTCGAAGGCGCGGCTGCCGTCACCGTCAGCCAGCGCCACCGATATATCGGGATTCAGCTCGCCGAAAATCGTGTCCCACATCTCGATCATCGGGTAGGGCGGCGAGGTCACGACCAGATCCACGTAGCCCGGCTCCATGTCGCTCAACGCGGTCGCGGCAGCAAAGCGTATGGTGTGTTGGGTTTTCATTTTCAGTCAGACACGTCGCGTGACCACTACCGCTCCCACCGCAACCATTGCCACGCTGACCGCAATTTCCCATGAGAGTTTCTCATCGAGAATCAGGTTACTCAACAACACACCCGACAAAGGGGTGACAAAACCGAACACCCCGAGCCTGCTTGGGCTGTGACGTTGCAGCAAGAAGATCCATAGAATGAAGCAGATACCGGCGACGACTATACCTTGATACAAAACAGCTATCACGCCATTTGGCGTCAGGGCAAAATGCGCGTTGCGTTCCAACGCCAGACTTAGCGCGGTGAACACTGGCAAGCTCATGGCCGCTTGCCAAAACAGGACTTGATATGGGTGCAAGTCCTGCACCAAACGTTTTAGAATCACCGTACGCACCCCCAGGAGCAGGGCGCTCAGCAATACCAACAGGTCGCCCCACAGCGTCGTAGAGCCCAGGTTCAAACTGAGATCGTCGAGGAACAGCACCACGACCCCCCCAAAGGCGAGGAGCAATCCAAACAGGGTGTAAGGTGTGAGTAGATCTCCGCGTACGAACAGGTGGGCAAAAAACGCGGTGAACAAAGGATAGGAATTCATCAACACGGTCGAGCGGCTGGCGGTGGTGTGGTCGGTCCCAAAGTTGAGCAATAAAATTTGCGCTACGAAGATCACCTGTAAACCACAAAGCCCACCCCATTCCGTGCGCGGGATTCTCGCCGAAACACCACTCGACCGAAGTGCCACTGCCACGACCAACACCCCGATGAAAAAGCGGAAACCGGCCATGGCGATGGGCGGCATGTCTTGAAGGCCGAGTTTTATGAATGGTGAATTCCCGCCCCAGAGGAAGGTGGCGACAGCAGCGAGCGCAGCCGCTTTGAGACCGATGTGTTCGTTACGGAGATCGGCAGTCGACAATCAGGTATTTACCGGATCACTCGCGCACGCACGATATAGTCCAGATCGGGAAACTCCTGTTGGAGGTAGGAATTTCCCTGCGACTGGATGCGACCTTGGTCCGGTTCCTGTTCGTGTTTGCTATTGATGCCGTCCACTACCTCCATGCCTTCAGTGATTTCACCGAAGGCTGCAAATCCCATGGGATCGAGGTGAAGGTTGTCATTGAAATTGATAAACACTTGCGTAGTTCGGCTGTGGGGTTGGTTCGACTTGGCGAAGGCGATGCTGCCGCGTTTGTTGCCCGCCTTTACCGGATCGTCTTTGATGTTGGCATTGCGCCACTTGGCAGAGACCTCCGGGTCGCCGTGTATGCCGAACTGCACGACGAAGCCTGGCACTACGCGGAAAAAGCGTTGATCATCGTAGAAACCGTTCATAACCAAGTTGTAAAACCGATCAACACCCTTAGGCGCATGACTCCGCGTGACCGCAAGGTGGAACTCGCCGGCACTGGTGGTGAATCTGACATCAAACTCTTCTGGTGCTTGTTCGGTCATCTTCTGGCCCTTTGTTGTTAACAGTGCTTCGCGGTCAAACTTGCCTTGCTCCCGCTCGCCGCAGGCGGACAAAATGGGCAGTGCGTATACCACCAACACAAAAAATCTCGTCATGTAGAATTTTACTCCCATTGAGATATTCAGAGTCCCTGGACAGCACGGTACAGGGCGTCCGCAGTAATTCCAAAGTGTTTCCAGGTCTCCATGTGACCTTCGGAGGGTGCGGTGCTTGGATCGGCAATACCCACATGATCGCAGGGTATGTCGGAAGCAGCACCTGCCACCAATCCAGCAAAACCTCGCAAACCCGAATCGGCCGTGCCGATCAACCCATCCTCGACGGTGACAACTCCATCGGTGTAAAACGACACCGCAGAGGCGAGACGACCGGCGCTCAATGGCAAGCCGTTGACCACCAATACATCCGTCGGTGTCCCATCGGAGGTTAAGGCTTCTGCCGCTTCCGCCGCCAGAAAAGCGGGCGCTCCGAATGCCAGAATAGCGCGCCGTGCCCCGTCGCAGTTGCGCAACATCGTAATCTCCTCCCAAGCATCGTCGAGATTCCACAATGGCTCGTCGCCACCTTGTTTCGAGAGGATAGGTAGATTGTCTCGCGGAATACCGATAATATGTCCACCGTAGTGGGCTGCTAGGTCAACCACCGCCAAGAAAGCCGCGCGGGCGTCGGCAGGAGCGTAAAATCGGTGCAGATAGGGAAGGTAGGCCAACCCGACGTTGATCCAGTCCAGACCCCACCCTGAGAAGTGGTCACGTCCCGTACAGGCACCAACATGGGACAGATGGAAGGTGACGTTGAGACCTTCATTGACCCCATTCAGGTTACGTTGATAGCGCCAGACATCGAATCCTTCGCGAGCGATACCTTCGAAAAAAGCTGCGAAAGTTGACACCACGTTCAACTGCGCACCCGAACCGCTCAACGCCAAACCGTTGGCCATTAGAGTAGCCGCCTGTTCCTCAATACTCATCTCGAACTGGTGGTCGGCTGCCAGGAATGATCGCGCCTTCGCAAGCTTGGTAGAAGAATCCAGGTCACAGCTGACGACGAACACCTTTTCCGGAAAGTTCTTGGCAAGCGCGGCGTAGCCGGCCTCCGATCCGCTACGCGGTGATTCACTGTCGCCGGGTTGTGGTAACTCTACGCCGACGATAGCAGAGGCAGGCAGTTTTAGGTTTGCGCTTCCCGGTGCGGGACGTTTCGAAGTAACCACGCGGTGCGGTGATTGGCCTCGCAATTCCTCCAACGCTTCCTGCTGAACACGCGAACATGACAGCATTGGGTTAGCCAGAACCTGCTCGCAGTCGCGCCCCTTCATGTGTCCATCGTGGTGACCCTTGCCGCCGGGCAACTGATTCACTAAAAAAAGGCATTCCAGCATCGGCTCCACGTCACGAAAACTCATGAGCGAGCCGGGCACCCAAACCTCGGTGTCGAGAGCAATATTGTTGGCGCAAGCGAGCGCTTTCATCTGGTCACTAATCCCGTAGCCAACTGCAAAACTCTCGAGGGTAGAAAGCTGGCCGTTTCCCGAACGATAACCCACCGGATAGATCATCGAGGGACGGCCAGTTTGGGCCAGTTCGTAGCCTTGGCGGTACGCACTGTACAAATTCTCCACATCGTGCAGACTGGGGATCTCCAACACCTCCACCCCGAGAGATTCGATTACGCCACGAGGATCCTTGTCCATGATCGATTTGGTGCTCCCGGAAAGCTGGATACCGTTGCGATGCATCACAAACGTTATCGGCGCCCCGTGAACATCGGCAGCATTGAAACCGTTGAGGGCCTGACCAGAAATCCAACCGGCATCGCCACAATGGGTAATGACCCAAGCGCCCTCGCCATACTTGGCCCGTTTTCCCAATGCCTGTCCCACCGCGACCGGTATCATGACTCCCAGTCGGCCACCGTTCAGTTGGGTTCCACCCGGCAACCAAGAAACGTGCCCGGGAATATCCAAGCCGCGGCGGAAACCTTCGATCACCGCTTGTTTGGCCACGTACCCCATAGCCGCCAAAACGGAGTAGTAGCCGATGCTCGTATGTGCGTGTTCGATGGTGTATTCGATCTTTTCAAAGTCCGTCACCACGGCCGTAAGCAGCAATGCCGGAATTAGCTCGAGGCCACCGCCCAAATGGTCGACCTCGTTTAGCTTGGCCAGCTCGCTCAGCGTCCGTATCGACGTCGCCGCCGCTTCGATCTGCAGCGCTTCCAATGCCAGTAATTTTCCCTTAGGCAGACGCACGGTGGTAGCCACGTCGACGTGAAACGGGAGCACCTGTGATTGTATCTCAGGACGTAGATATTTCGTCGCAGACAGAAGTGCGGCGTTGCGTTGTTCCTGCGTATCGGCAGAATCAGCGACCGCTGAACTCATTATTGGTCTCCTTTACAGATTAGATTTGTTATGATATCACACCCCAACTCATTCCGCAAGAAATCGGCCAGCACGACAGGTTAGGCGTGTCAGCCCATCTCAATCCTGAGTGAGTTCGTATTCAACGTTCACAACGCAGCGATCGGTGGGCCTTAATGTCTGCAAAAAAATATATAGATGGCTCGTCAAGTAGAGCGGCTTATTGGTGTGGGCCGAGTAAACCCAAAAGAATCGCGAATCCGCCGTGAACCGAGTGGTCAAACGATAACTGGTCGCGCCGAGCCGCAGTTTGACCGACCCTTCTAATGTCCTACCGCCGGATCGCCCGGGATCGACGTCTTGGCGCAACAAAACGATCTCGGGCGCAGCTTGACGGGCAGCTTCCTGTTGGAAGCTAGCGTAGGGAGGAGTCACCGGGCGTCTAGCGACGGCATCGGCGACTTCGCTGACAAATCCCTGATTGGAGAATCCGGGGAAACCAACCATCAGGTATGGTTGGTCCAGTTCGTCCAGCGTACCGTTGGTAACTGCGTATTCAATACCGAAACGCGCTCCATCGATAGGAAACCTGTAGGTGACCTCCAAGTCGACGCCAGGTTCGGTGACGTTTCTTCGTTGGAAACGCACCAGGATGCGTTCGGGCTCTTCGACAATGTTCGGGTTGCCCCAGTCGGGCTGAAGAAGTTTTGTTGCCATCCATTGGTCAGTGGTACCTGCTCGGCGGTACCAAAACCATTCCCAGTCTCCCAACGGCAACTCGAAATGCGCGAAGTCTACCGCTTGGCGGCTCAACTTTAATGAGACGATACCGAAAGGTGAACCGCTCTGGACAGTAACTGAGTAGTTAGGTAATCGAAGTCGTGTTTGTTGCCCGCTAGATTCAATGCGATAATATGCCGCGGATTTTTCTAGGCTTCCGCCCTCAGGAACCGTTTCTGCGATCGTATCCATGAAGGCATCTTCTTGGTCCGCCGCTTCGGAGTTCCGCACTGCGGTGTCGTTTTGTTCGGAGCTCGGCTGGTTGGATGAACCCTCTATGGTATCCCTCACTGTCGACTGGACTTGCTGAAGTGCGGAATTCAATCTCGCCGCAAATACCGAATCGGTCCTAGCTCGTTCCTGCGCCATGCCGACACCGAAACGATCGGCTAACAGGAACATGTCTTCGAAATCCACCCGACCGTTGCCGTCCAGATCAAACCTCAGATCGGTGGCGCCAAACGACTCAATGAACAGTGCCAGATCGACGAAGTCGACGACGCCGTCGCTGTTGAAATCGCCGAGACCTGCACTGCCCAGAGTCGTGCCGCTAAACACCAGAACGCTCACCATCAAGACCACAAGAGCGCGCGTGCGCATCGCTCCAAATAGGCTCCTGCACAAACTTGTCGCACCCTTGGCATTGACGTTTGACAAACTGCTTATCCGATAAAGATGATTTGCACTCGAAGGTTTGACATCAAAAGAAAACCGGCCTAGATATAAGCCGGTCTTTTGCCTCACGCTAGAATAAGCCAACCACCTCCCATTTGCCATACACGGAGCAGTTTTGATGGAACAATTTCCATCGCGCGACGAAGCCTTGGCCCTGTTGTGTCGCTACAACAGCAACCCGTCGCTCGTAAATCACGCTAAATCCGTCGAAGTTGCCATGAGCTTTATGGCGCGTAAGAGAGGCGGCGACGAAGAACTGTGGGGAGTAGTCGGTTTGATTCACGACCTCGACTACGAGCAGTTTCCCGAGCAGCACTGTCATAAGACCGCCGAAATCCTTCGGGCAGAGAACTGGCCGGAAGAGATCGTGCGCGCCGTTCTATCTCACGGTTGGCAGATCTGCACTGATGTACAGCCGGAATCCGATCTCGAACGAACCCTTTACGCCGTCGACGAACTTGTCGGCTTGATTACTGCCTGTGCTTTGGTGCGCCCGTCCAAAAGCGTCGGCGATCTCGCCGTCAAATCGGTGAAGAAAAAGTGGAAACAGAGGAGTTTTGCCGCCGGCGCAGATCGTGAAGTAATTCTACGAGGGAAGGAGTTGATGGGCGTGGAGTTGGACGAGTTGACCGGGGACGTTATCGCTGCTTTGAGAGAAGTGGCAGACGAGATCGGGCTCTGAAGCGCCGCGTTGCAGTATCGGAATGGAATTTTCCATATCGCGAGGCGAGTGGTATGCCTTGGCCTGTGGTTTCCTTTGGGCAGTAAACAGCCTGATCTTGCGGACCCAAGTGGTCGAGCTGGAACCACGGGTTGTAAACATGATCCGGTGCGGCGCAGCGGGGACGTTGTTGTGTCTTGCTTTACCGTTAGGCGGCTCAGTATCCAATCTCACGCAGGTGCCCGCTTTGGAATGGGCCCTGCTTTTCGGTTCCCTCTTGTTTGGCGTCGTTATCGGGGACACTCTATACATCGGTGCCTTAAAGGAGATTGGCGTTTCCCGTACTATGCCGATTGCCGGAACCTATCCGCTAACGACGCTGGTATTCGAATGGCTCTTTTTCGATCACTTTGCTGGCCCAATGCTCATAGCCGGCTCTTTGCTTGTTGTAGCGGGCGTAATCGTCATGACCATAGGGGCCAACTCGTCGAGTCTTGAAGCTGCTACGACGACCAAGATAGGCGTGGCTTTGGCGGTGTCTGCCGCCCTTTTTTGGGGGTTGAGCTGCGCCCTATTGAAACCGGGCAGCGCAAACATGAGCGGCATTCATGCCAACGCCATACGCATGCCAGCGGTTGTCGTCATCCTTTTTCTTAGCGTCGCCGTCCCCAACGGTTTACAACCCCTGCGCAACCTGAACCGGCGCAGCGTCACCATTGTTGCTGTCAGCGGCTTAGTGAGCATGGGGCTGGTAAGCATCCTTTTCGTCGACGCCCTCAAAGACGGCAGCGCCACTAAGATTGTGACGCTGACCTCCACCTCACCGCTTTTTGCTTTGATTTTGGCAGTTCTATTTCTCAAAGAAAGACCAAGCGCCCGATTGCTAGTGGGTTCCGCCCTCTGTTTGACGGGCGTTTTTCTAGTTCTTTAAGCCCACCATATGCGCTTCGCCATCATTTCCAATCCGGCTTCAGGAGCAATAGTTGCGGGAAAGAAAGCCCGGCTCTTGCAGATCCCGGCGCAGCTACTACATGCCCAGGTTCACGGTCTGGACACCACTAGCGAACAAGAATTGGCCGCATGTGCTCGCGAATTGGCGCGAAAACACGAGGTCTTAGTGGTGGCGGGAGGAGACGGCACCTTCTCCGACATAATGAATGCGCTCGCCGGCACTGACACCATCTTGGCTTACCTGCCCTTGGGTTCCGGCAACGCACTAAAGCGCGCTTTAAACTTAAGCGGAGATCTTACTCGCGCTGCGCAGCAAATCGCTTCCGGTTGCCCACGCACGGTCGACCTAATCCGTTGCGACGGTAAGAGGCTGGCATTTATGGCATCGGTGGGCTTGGACCCCACTGTGCTACGTTTGATCGGCTCGAGTCCATCGGAGGCAGGCCGTCGCTTCAGGGATTACGCGGGAGCTACCCTGCACGCCTATCTCAAAGAGTATCGCCGCAGCTGTGCCACACTCATGGTTGATGGAGCCACTATAAAGTCGAGCGGATTGTTAAACGTAGCGGTAATGAAACAGCCGTATTACGGTTTTGGCTTGAAGATGGTACCAAATGCCAGGTTCGACGATGAACAGCTGCATCTGTTGGTATTGAACTCGAGATTATTGGGTGCGCTTGGTGGTGTCATTACAGCTTTGACGCTCGGCAATTGCGTCGGTGAGTTTTTCACCGGTCGACATGTGGAGTTGGAATTCGAAAATTTACAAGAGTTCCAATCAGACGGTGACTGGCGGTGGCAAGCCCAGCGATTCCGTTTTGAAATTGTCCCAAAGGCGTTGAAGATCTGCTATTGACTTGGCCTCGTCTGACTAACCTACCGACCGCAAACTGCTAGACGACCCTTTCGACGTCGGTACAAATCGATAGCCAGCGCGATAGCCGCCGCCAAAGGGAACCCTGACACCACCCACAACATCGATTCAAAATCGATGAGCGCCAACAACCACCCACCCAAGATGGGCCCCATTACCTTCCCGGCGTTGCGCATAGTGCCCACCGCCCCCATGCCAGCACCGACATGATGGCCGTCAACTTGGGCCGACACTAAGGCCAAGGTATTGGGAAAAACGAGCGCCTGAGAGCCACCCACCAAGAGCGCTACCACCATTAGCGAAGCCGAGTTGCCGGCAACCCCTAGCAGGGGGAGACAAACGGCCAATAGTCCCATCCCAGCGGTGACAGAGGACAGGTGTCCCATCTGGTCTCCGATGCGACCACCCAGCGGCTTGAGCAACAAGTGGGCTATCTCCTGAACGGAAAAGAAGAGCCCCACCCACACCACGCTGACTCCTTGATCGAGCACGAAAAGCGGTAGAAAAACCTTTGCGGCGTAGAGTGCCAGAAAAACGGTCAACTCCAGAAGGCCGGCCAGCCAAACCCCGGCCGTGCGGCTGCCAGTGCGGATAGCTGCGGCCAACTGCTGACGTACCGAAACCCTCAGGGTCCTATCCTGTGGGTTTGGTTCTGCGAGCAAGAGCGTTGGGACCATTGCCACGCAGCTCAACAAGCCGATTACGTTGAAAACGGACACTGGTTCCAAGCTCAAGAGCAACCATCCGCCAAGAGCGGGTCCAATCACATATCCCCCGCTGCGTGCAACCCCAAACCAACCCAGCCGTTCGCCGCGGCGGAAACTGGATTGTTCGGCCACCAATGCCAGCGAGACCGGCCCGAAGATCGCGGTTGCGGAACCGTGCAACAATCGCAACAACAGCAGCTCTTCTTCGGTGTGAACGAAACGGTAGAGAAAGGGGGTGATGGCGAAAAACGCGATACCTGCCAGCAGCCAACCACGGCGACCCCAACGGTCCGACAACATGCCGATTGCTGGTTTCAGCACCATACCGGTGAGGGTTGACACGGACACGATCAAACCCAAGAACGTGGCTTCGGCGCCGAGGCTGGCAGCAAAAATCGGCAAGAGCGGCGTCTTACCCATCTGGTACCCGCTGCGCGCGACAAAATCGGCCGCAGCGATCTTGGCCAGTTCGAGGCGACGATGCATCGGCGTACTAGACTGGGCCGACCCTTGCGTAG
>CAYNZV010000059.1:24689-26254 GCA_964401715.1 uncultured Gemmatimonadaceae bacterium
CGTAAGTTCGTTGGGTACAACGATACAACGCAGCCCAGCAGCGATCGCAGAGGCAGCTCCCCTAACCGAGTCTTCGATGACCACACAGTGGATGGGGGTAGTGCGGCTGTAACGCATCGCACTCTCATAAGCGTCGGGGTGGGGTTTACCCCGCCGGTAATCTTCCCTAGTCAGCACGAACTCAAAATACGGCAATAAGCCGCTATCGCGGTGAATGATATCGAAGTGGTCTCGGCGTGATCCGGTGACGACCCCCATCCGCACCACACCCTTCAATTCATCCAAGACTTCCCGCACGCCAGGCATCACGGTGTCGGCTCCCTGCAACAACTCCGAATAGCGCCAATCCCGTTCCTGCCCCAGTTCAATTCGTTCCGCTTCGGAGAGTCCCTTAGCAAGCTCGAACACACTCTCGCCGCGCGTTAGTGACTGATGAATGAAGAATTCACGGGTCAAGGTGACACCGATCTTGCTGAGGATCTCCCGGTTAGACTGAAAATACAGGGATTCGGTGTCCACCAAAACGCCATCGTTATCCCATAAAACCGTAAATGACATTTTTCGAACGAGTTGTCGCTGGGGACGAGACCATCAAAATAGACTAATTTAGTATATCCACAAAAAAAACCCTGCCTTCGTCCGTCGTTTCCATACTCGTCGACAGGACCAAAAATCCGCAAATCCGCCGAGGATAAACCACCAATGCTATATGCATTTGAGAATAACTCACCTCAGCTAATTGACGCTTCGGTCTTCGTGGCTCCGACTGCAACTTTGATCGGATCGGTGTCGCTGGAGAAAGGTGCCAGCGTTTGGTTTAACGCGGTACTTCGCGGGGACAACGATCGCATCACCATCGGTCCCGAGAGCAATGTGCAGGATGGCGCGATTTTGCATACCGACCCAGGCTTACCGTTGACGGTAGGGCGCTGCGTGACCGTCGGTCACGCAGCAATGCTGCACGGCTGTTCAGTGGGTAACGGGTCGCTGATCGGCATACACTCCACGGTGTTGAACCGGGCGCAGATCGGTGCTCGCTGCATTGTGGGAGCAGGGGCTCTAGTATCCGAAGATAAAGTAATTCCGCCGGAGAGTCTAGTGCTTGGTGTACCTGCCCGGGTCCGGCGTGCATTGACTATGGAAGAACTCGACCAGCTGGAGGGTTTTGCCCAGCATTACGTCGAGAAAGCACAGCACTACGTGAAATCGTTCAGACCCAGTGGTTAAGTATCGCCTCTCAACGGCTGGCTTTGCGCGGCAACTTGACTTGATTGCCACCCTTAGCACCGCCAGGTTTATGCATTTCGCGCCCTCCGGCAGCCTTGTGCTGGCGAACGGGCACTTGCTGTTCGGAGTCATCATTCCCGTCTTGGTTGGCGTTTTCCCGCGCCTCTTCTTGGACTTTCAGAGCCGTGGCTTGTTCTGTTTCCTGGTCTTCAGACAAGTGGCACTTCTTGTACTTCTTTCCCGAGCCGCACGGGCATGGGTCGTTGCGACCAGTAGTTTTGAAACGTTCGATGGCTGCTTCGGTCATATCCTACCTCCGCGAGCTGTGTTCGATGTCC
>CAYNZV010000060.1:0-9527 GCA_964401715.1 uncultured Gemmatimonadaceae bacterium
AAACGAGATATTCGGACGTTGTTGTCGTTGGTCGAATCGATGAATGACAAGCAATATTCTGCGATGATGAATCTACTAGGTGCGATGGAGTTGGAGGTGAAGGATAGTCCCGATTAGGGGCTGGGTAGGGGTGTGGTTTCTGCCGCAAGGCGAGCAGCCTCTTTAGCCAAACGGTCCTCTTCCCGATTGGTGAGTACCGACAATACCTTCTCGCGTACAAAGGGATTCGGATCCTGTACCGCAGCCAAGAGATACTTGTTGCCGTATTTCGCTTCCATTTTCCCCAGTTTCTCTATTACCTGAAGGCGGATACCTGGATCGTGATCTTTCAGGGCATCTCCGAAAACCTTGGCCACTTTCTTTTTCACGTTGTCCCGATCGCTCTGGCTTAATAGCTCAAGTAGTTCGACGGCTTGAGCACGGACTACAACGTCCCGGTCTTTCAACGCCCGCACCAGCACTTCGCTTGTGGCGATATTCTTCTCCGCTCCCAGCAGGGGAACGTACTTAATTGGGGGCAGCGTACGAAAACCGCAGGAGCCAAAAGCCACCCACGATAACAACAGAGCGATCCTGGCCGTAATGAAACCAAGACGGTTGCACACAGGCACGGAGCGCTTTGCAGCACCTCGATGGACAGCATCGATTACCATATGGTTAATATCGGAAGAGCGCGCAGGTTCTACAGTAAGGGAACCATCTCCCTGAGACAAACGTCGAGGGAGCAGAGGCATAACAAGGAGATTGCTTTTTGAAGTGAGGTGTTTTGAGTTTCGAAGTTCTGTTTCAGATTACATTGACCGAAGCTTGACGGCAAAACGGGCACGAGGAATGCGAGTACATGCCTGCGCCTGTCCCGAGTGTAAGCGGCTTCTTAGCGAATTGAAGCTGGTTCGCAACGTGCTTGGCAACTTAAAAGAGTACAGCCCTCGTGCCACCTACAAACTGGAGCTTTCCAATTGTCTGCAGCACGCAATGCGAAAGCCTTCGAGGAGGCTCTGGGCGAGATCGCTGGCGCTAGGTATTACTATCGTGGTGGTTCTCGTTTTTCTATTGTGGTCCGCCCAGCCGTAGGAAGTAACCGAAAGGCGCGCTTCTCACCGCCATATCGACCCCATCCTCGAGCAGGCCGCTTACGACGAGTATTGTTTCTACGTCGCCGCGGCATGCTGACCGCCTTGGCGACTATCCCATCCTCTCACAGGTACTGATCCAGACTGCATCCGATTAACGGGGCGTCGACCACTTTGGGCCGTTGTGTCTACTATGTCTAAATCAGCCAAAAAAAGGTAGCGGAGGGCCAGCTGTCGCCACAGTCAATAGCTGCGTTCGGAGCCTGAATCTAGCTGTTGGTCCTTCCTTCTAGGCAATAAATCTCGTCCCTGATCCGCGCCGCTTCCTCGTATTCTTCGCAGACTATAGCTTGTTCCAAACGGGTGTGGAGCTCGCCGATCACATCCTCCTCGCCTTCCGCCCTTGCCGTTTCAGTTTCCTCGCCGACCAGATGCGCTCTTTGATTTTCGTCTTTGGCTGATTTAGTTACCAGCGTGTAAGTAGCTTGCGATTCGCCGGATTGTGACGGACTCAAAAGCTGGTCGTCACTCGCTGAGAACTTCGAGATCGCCACATCGATATTGGCGTCGGTAACTCGCCAACCTGCGGTTTCCAACAGCTCGGCTGAGACGTAAATCGGGCTTACGGTCCGCAGTGCTAGCGCGACTGCATCACTGGGGCGGGAGTCGATGTTCTCCAGCAACTCGCCGCGTTCGATGGCTACCCGGGCGTAGTAGATCTGATCTTTGACGGCATGGATGACAACCTGCTGAACTGTTACGTCCAAGTTATCGACTATGGAGGTGATGAGATCGTACGATATGGGGCGTTCCGGCTCGGTCTGATCCAACTGCATCTGAATAGCCGCCGCCTCGAACTCGCCAATGGCAATCGGCAGCAAGCGGGGATACACTGAGTCGCGTTCGCTGAGCCACAGCAACGGCCGATCCTCCCGCAGGTACGGGCTGACTTTCACCACATCCATCTCAATAAGTTCCGTTTCGTTCATTCCTCCTCCCTACCGATAGCTAGCCGTTGGTATCAACTGGGGGGGGGTCTTCTTTGAGGCGCCGAATCTGGTCACGCAATTGCGCGGCCTCTTCATAAGCCTCCTCCGCAATTAACCGCAGTAGTTGTTCACTGAGCTGCTCCAATTCTGTGGCAGGCCGAGGCAGCACTGGAGTGGGGCTCATCGCTTTTTTTGTCTCTACGCTGTCCACTTTCTCAATACGATCTGCCAAGTCCTCGGATTTCTCCAAGATGTCCGCCTCGGCGAAGATTGGGGCTCCCTGCCGCAGGGCCAATGCGATGGCGTCGCTGGGCCGGGAATCCATTACAGTGGTCGCACCAGCTTCATCACGGAGATGTAACTCGGCGAAATAGGTGCGTTTGTACAAACTTGTTATCTGCACTCGGACGATCTCAGCATCGACAGTGTTTAATATAGTCTGGGCCAAGTCGTAACTAATTGGCCGCATGGGGCTCTTGTGGTTCTGGGCCATCGAGATGGCCGCCGCCTCGAAGGCGCCAATGACGACGCGTAGGACCGAGGATCCGCTCTTCTGTTTTAGAAGCACGTGATGATGAGCCGGGATCTGGGTATTAGAATAAACTCCACTGACTTCCATTTCTTCCATTGTAAACCCGGATCCGCGGTGCATAAGGCGTCAGGAAAAACTACATAAGTTGTTAATAATCGAGAAATATAACATGGCTCAGAAGCGAGTGTCAAACAACTACTTACTCCGCCTAAACGTCGGTTGTTCCATTCTTGTTCTGTATCTCCGCGGCTACCGCCTCAAGTTGTTGACGCAGCGCGCGTTCCTTGCGCATCAACCGTAGCAGATAGGTGAACAGTATTATCCAAATCGCCGTATAGGCGCTGAAGAGGTAAGCGAAATTGGTTGGAAGCGTTTCAAAAGAAAAGTTGAACTCGAGCAAATCCATCTGTCACTCCGGATGCTAGTTTGAGCCTTCGAGTTGTCGCCGCAATTGAAAGATAGCGCGGTCCATCTGTTCCAACACAAACCTTCGCTGCAAGAGAAAACGCAGGAGCAGAAATACTGCGAGATAGCTGATACCTCGGACTTGGGCCATCCGCGGGTCCAGCATCACCTCAATCGGATGCAGTTGCTGTTCGGGGGCCCAAAGCTTGACGGAGTAGTGCACCAAGGGAACGTTGACAAAACTCAAGATGCCAAACACCGCCGCGAAGCGCTGAGAATGCTCCGTTCGCGATCCGTATGTTCGTAACATGAGGTAGGCAACATACATAGTAAATAGAATCAGCATTGTCGTTAGGCGCGGTTCCCAGCGCCAAAAAACCCCCCAAATCGGTTTTGCCCAGATCGGACCAGTAATAAGCACGATAGCCGAAAACAGAACCCCAACCTCTGCGGCACTATTGGCCAAAGCGTCAAAACGATCCTCACGACGCCAGAGGTAGAGTATGCTGCTCGCGAAAACGATGAAAAAGGCAATAGCGGCTGATATGGCGGACGGTACGTGGAAGTAATAGATGCGCTGGACGATGCCCATCTCGCGTTCCGTAGGTGCGTAGATGAACACGGCGACGAGTGCCGCGACCATCGCCACGAACAGAACCGGTGAGTCAAATCCGCGCGGTTTGACTACCGAGAACAGCAGATTCCCAAAAGCGCGATACAACACTGGTGTCAGCGAACACAACATGAGGAGGGCGCGATTACTCTTCCAAAATGAACTCGAACAGAATGATCGAAAGGGTAACAAAAACGATCACGTAGACAACGAGGATTTGCAGCTGGGGTATCAAGTCGACTGGAGGTCGCCGCTGCAAGACCAATTGGGTTGCGTCGATGCAAGCGATTAGGGCGGGAAGAATCATCGGCACCAAAAGCAACGGTAGCAAGAGCTCTCGCAATCGCATGTTGCACGAGATGGCTGCAAACAAAGTGCCCACACCTGCCAAACTGGCGGAGCCAAGGAAAAATACCAGCAACAGGGGCGCCAGATACAATCCAGGTGTGAGATTGAAAAAGAGGCCAAAAAACGGGAGGCTAATCAGTTCCACGGCCAGCAAAAAGACCAGGTTCCCAAGCATTTTTCCGAGATATAGACCGCTGCGCTCACTGGGCGCAGCCAACAAACTGTCCAAGCAGCCGTTTTCGTATTCGTCAGCAAAGGTGCGTTGCAGTCCCAATAAGCTGGCGAACACAAACGAAGACCAAAGAACGCCAGGGCCGATTTCATGAATCGCCGCCCCCCCCAGTTCAAAAGAAAAGTTGAAGACGAGCAGAACTAGAAGCACGAAGAAGGCCATGGGGCTGAGACGTTCTTTGGTGCGCCACTCCGCTAGCAGGTCTTTGTGCAGAATTGCCCAAGCTTGACCGAGCAGATTCATGTAGGTAGCGGGATATGGTTTTCGTACAGGTCGAGCCAATCACGGTGGGTTCCGCCAGGCCAGGCTCCTTGAAAGCGGGCGCGACCGTTGTCTAAGATCATCACTTGGTTGACCAAATCGAGCGATACTTCTGGTCGGTGGGTCACTAGTACACAAGTACGGTTGTCCTCCTTCAGGGCTCGTAAGGTGCACATCAACTCAATCGTAGCGTTTTGGTCGAGTCCCGTAAACGGTTCGTCAAGAAGGAGCAAGGACGGCTTGTGCAGTGTGGCACGCGCCAGCGCTAAACGTTGTTTCATGCCTCGCGAAAAGGTACGCACTTGGCTGTCGATACGGGATTCTAGGCCCGCGTTGCGCAGCACTTCAAGAATGCGGTCAGAAGGCAGGAGCGGGTCGTAAATACGAGCGAAGAAGGCGAGGTTTTCGCGGGCAGTGAGATTGTCGTACAGTGCGGTTTGGTGCGACACCCAACCAATCGCCATGCGGGCCCCGGTGAAACGCGCCGGGTCGCGACCATGAACAAAGATACGCCCAGTGGTGGGTCGGCTGATGCCGGCGATGAGGCGCAGCAGTGTGGTTTTCCCGGCGCCGTTGGGGCCTGCCACCAAAAGAAGGCGGCCAGCGATCAGGCTCAAGTCCAACTTGCGCAATGACCAGAACACCCCGAATCGTTTGCCGACCCCTTCGAGTCGCACTATTTCATCGCTCATCCACTCGTTGGTCCAGCTGCCGACGCAGATCGGTGGCCCTAACCATTAGGCAGATCCGTTGGCTATGGTATTCTGGATCGGTTGGGATTGCCGTGTTGGCGTCGTCCAAGTGTGCTAGTTCGTTGAGCAGAGCTTCCAGCTGTTGGTGCAGATTGGTCGTGTCTGGCACATCGGGGGGATGTCTCTTGAACGGAATCACCAGTGCCGCTCCTAGAATGGCCAACCCCAAGGTGGCCCATTTTACCAACCAGCGCAGCGATTTGGCAACTGGTAGCGGAATTAGTACCGGCTGACCTTGCTGTAAACCTTGAAGATGAAGGTGGCGATAGCGGGTACCATGGAATTCAACTTCCCCCAGATTTTGGAAAGGCCCCTCCGGTGAGAGCGAGCTGGGTTGCAAGTATATATTCAGTGTACCGATTTCGTAGTTGGAGACGAACCGGTAACCTTCGTTTAGCTCTTGGGCATTCAACAAGAAGGTGAAGGAAATCTGGGTTCTTCCCGGCGGTAACGGCTGGTTGTCGAAAAACTGCTGGGCGCCGGTTTGTCGAAGGTTGCCACCGACGTTGAAAACGCCAAGTGGCAGTGTGAATTCGGTTACCCGGCGCTCGTTACCGGAGCCCGCACCGCGGAAGGTTTTGGCCCCTCTATTCTCGACTTCGACGAGATTTCCGACCTCGAGATTGGGTTCTTGCAGGTTCAAAAACAGGTGGTGGTTAGCGATGCGTATTTTGTCCCCGCGCTCCGTGGATGGGAACACTTCGAGGATTATTTCTTTTTGGGCTCCCACTCGTAACATGGTGGTCGGGTACGAGGCGCCGCCGTAGAATGCTACGAGGCCAAACTCCACGCCGGCGATTATGAACGGACCGTCAAAGGAGAAACGGCCTTCATCATCGGTCAATTTGCGTAGAATCTCACTATTTTGTCCATCTTGGGTAATTAGAAAAGCGACTTCCACGGCGGCAACACGGGTGCCGCTGTCTCCATGGATTACGTAACCGCTTACCGTGGCCGCCCAGGCATTGGCAAAAAACGCAAATGTTAGAACGAAGGCGTAGGAGTTGACGAAGACGAGGCGGCTCAAGAAAAAAGGTCCGGCACTGGCGAACCACAGTGCGAACAAAAATGGTCCTGCGGTTGCAAGGGTGTGGCACATGACCTACAAGCTTGCGCAGTGGCCGTGGGCTGCTTGCGGCGGCGACGGACTTCCATTTCGAGGAGTTCCTGCAGCTCGGTGTAGGAGCGGCCGTCAGCCTGATCGAGATCACGCAATACGGCCACCGCTTGCCCCTCTAAATCTTTGCGCAAACGTTGGTAGTCTGGTCCCAACAGTTTGCCCAATTGGTGGTCGAACTCGAGCTCTTTGATGGTCGCGTAAAGCTGTTCCTTCTGCTCCATTAGCTGATGGACACGGGTACCACCAGCAAGCTGATACTCCTTGCGGTGGGGCGTTAGCAGCGGAATCGCAACATAGAAACCGACGGCAAATAGAAGCAACACCCCACAAATGACGGCAAGTACGTCCATCAGCACACTCAGTCGGAATCCCGAAGCTCGCTGCGTAGCTGTTGTTGATAGTTGTCTTCACTGATTTCGCCGCCATCCATCGCGGGAGTTGGCTCGAGGCTCGGCCTGTCGCGTTTCCAGTTGACCAAAACGGATCTCAGGAGAAAGGCGGCCACGATCATGATGGCAAAGGGGATGATCCAAGCAAGCAAGTTGTAACCTTGAGGCGGCGGGGTAGCGAGGACGTGTTGTCCGTAATTCTCGACGAACTGGGCGATCATCTGTACGTCGGTATGGCCGCTGTCGAGAGCAGTGCCGATCTCTGTGCGGCGGTCAACCGCGTAGTCGCACTGACAAGTGGCAAGGGATTCGCGGTTGCAGTCACCGCACAGGCAAACCAGTTCCTTGGCAACTCGTTTGGTCTCAGCGGAGGTGGCAGAGTGCCCATCGTCGATGCTAAGGAGCAACAGAAAAAGTGGAATCGCGATGTGGTGCGGCAATCCCTTCACCTATTCGGCGGCCGTTACCGCCTCTGCGATTTTGCGGTCTAGCGTCGCCATGCGTCGGTCGCGACCTGTGGGCCACATGCTCCACAGGGAGCCCAACACAAAAGCGATCCCGCCGGCCCAGACCCAGTTGACCAAAGGGTTGACATAAACTTGGAACTTGGCGCTGTTGTCGGCTGACCAACCGACCATTATGAGATAGAAATCTTCGCTGAGACTGCCATGTACAGCAACTTCTGTGGTCCACTGCTCCATGCTTTTGTAAAAGTGGCGAGCCGGTAACAGGGTCGCGAGAAAGTGACCCGCTTTTTCCAGTCTCAGTGCCGCCGCATGGACCGATTTATTGGCATCTTCACTATGGGCAAGGACGTCGTAGGTGAGTTTGTACTCACCGACCTGCGCCGATTCGCCCGGCAGCAGAACCATCTCTTTCTCGGTGTCGAATGCACTACCGGTGAAACCCACAAACAACATGACGATGGCGACATGTACGAGATAACCGCCATACCGCCGCCGTCCTTTGTTGGTCAAGCGGTACAGGGCGAGCAGGTACGATTCGTGTGAATTGCTCTGCCGGGCGAGAGTGCCGCGATGGAATTCGATGCCCACGGTGGTCAATACAAAGGCACAAAGAGTAATGGAGGTAACAGCGTAAAATCCCCGTACTCCACAAGCAAAGAGAAAGATGGCAACTGCTACGGCGACAGCCACCGGCAAAGTGAAATTCTTTCGCAGGCTGCTACTCGAGGTGCGCCGCCAAGCAAACAACGGTCCGATGCCGGCCAGCAACAACAGCACCAAGCCTATCGGAATGATCACCTGATTGAAAAAGACAGGACCAACGGTGACTTGCTGACCAGAGAACGCCTCCGATATCAAGGGAAACATGGTTCCCCACAGAACGGCGAAACAGATGCCCAAGAGTACCCAGTTGTTCAACAAGAATGCTGTCTCGCGCGAGGAGAACGACTCGAGTCGATTCATTGGTTTCAACTTGGTCCGACGACTCCAGAGTAGCGCGAAGGAAAAGATCAGCAACAGGCTCAGGAAGGTAGCGAAAAAAGGCCCCACATCTGATTTCGCGAAGGCGTGCACGGAAGAGATCATGCCGCTTCGTGTTAGGAAGGTTCCAAAAATGCAGAGGGCATACGTCGCAATAACCAATACCATATTCCAGATCTTCAACATCCCTTTACGCTCCTGCACCATGATGGAGTGCAAAAATGCAGTTCCTACGAGCCACGGCATAAGGGATGAGTTTTCCACCGGGTCCCAACCCCAATAACCGCCCCAACCCAGCTCCACATAGGCCCACTTGCCACCTAGGAGCAAACCGGCACCGAGAAACGTCCACGGAATCAGCATCCATCGTCGTGCCGGACGTAGCCAGCTGTTGTCCAGTCGACCGGAAGCTAGTGCAGCTATGCCGAAGGCATATGGCACCGCCATACCAACCATGCCCAAATAGAGCATAGGAGGATGAATAGCCATGATCGGGTGCTGCAATAGGGGATTCAGACCGCGGCCGTCCGCAGGAGCGAACGGCAACTTCTTGAAGGGGTCAGCTGCAAACAGGTTTAGCAACACAAAGAAGAAACCGCTGATTGCCAAGGTGGCAACCACGTATGGCATTAACTCTCGATGCCGACGGTGGTTGAAAAGTACTACCAATCCGGTATAAACCGAAAGCAACCAACTCCAGAACAAAAGCGACCCATTCTGGCCACCCCACAAGGCGGCCATTACATAGAATGTGGGCATGGCGAGGTTGCTGTTTTCGGCAACGTACTGCACTTGAAAGTCGTGGGCGAACAGGGCACCCCATAGGGCAATAACAGAAACGGTCAACAACCCGCAGTAAGCCAGCGCGGCGTGCTCGCCGCTTAGAATCAGCGAGTGGTTCTGGCGGCGGGCACCGACCACGCAGGCGCTGGCAGCGTATCCGGCGCAGACCAGAGCCAAACACATGGAAAAATAACCGAGGTCAACCATGCCCAATGTCATCCGCTACCCAAGTTTTGTGAGGCAACATGGCCGTTGTAGCTGTCACTTTCGTATCTGCAGGGGCATTTGGCAAAAACTACCTGGGCTTGGAACTGTCGGGCGGAGGCGTCGTAATAACCTTTCATCCCGACCATTGCGTCGTCTTTGAGGTTGTCAGAAATCCGTATAGGGGAACTGCAATGAATGTTTATCATCGAAGACAGAAAATTGGGGTAGTGGCGTTACTGATCCAGAAAAATCGAACCCGGCACCATTTGGCATTCACCAATCTGCACACGTTGGCCCTCGAACTGGCAAGGCCCCGCGGCGAACAATGCCAGCGTGAGGTGAGTGGCGATGGACTGCCGAGACCCCAACCCCAAC
>CAYNZV010000060.1:9627-26038 GCA_964401715.1 uncultured Gemmatimonadaceae bacterium
ACAGAAACGGCAAGTTCCCCATGCGGCGTTTTCAGATGGAGCAATTCCGCATCCCCATCCAGCGTCACGCCGCGTTTTTTGATTTCCAGCACACGCATTGAATGAGCGCCGAGGTACTGTTTGACCCGTTTGCGGCCGTAAGGCATGGACTCAAGCACTTTATACGTGCGGGCGAAGGGCGAAAAAACCGGGCGTGAACCGCACAAATAGGCCCCAAAAGGGCTAAGCTTCCAGGCGTCCAGCAAGCGGGACAATTCTGTTATTAGGTGTGCCCTAACTACGGCGGGATCCGGATCGAACAGAAACCGCCCCGCAGGAGCCACTTCGACCTCGTCGTTGTGTGCTGCCTCGGCTTCTAATACGTGCGGCCCAGGAAGTACTACAGCATTGCGCCGACTACGGGCAAGCGGACCATAGTAGAGGGTCGCTTCGCGACATTGCCCGCCCGCTGACACAAAGGCCACTTCGTCCGCTTCTGCCAAGTCCTCTTCCGGTGCCGCCGGCGACACTTTTACTACGAGGTTGGATACTTGCTGCCGCAGTTTCTGCACCAAACGCAAAGATGGTTCGTATTCACTTCCCCGGACAGTGCGAGACCGTTGGCCGCGTCGAGCAGGATCGAAGAACGCGAGGTCCGCATGCAGGTTCACCAGGCGCGCATCCGCAACTGCAAATCCGACCGGCTCACGGCCACAGATCTCGGAGTTCAACCGCGCTATCATCACGCGAGTGCGATCGATATCTATGCCCACAACCCGGTTCACGGCACTCAACGCCACTAGGTCGCCACCTATCCCACAGCACAAGTCGGCGACAACTCCCACGGCACCAATACGCGCTGCCCTGTATGCGGCAACATCTTCACCGGACGCCATTTCCAATCCGGCGCGATCGAAAAACATACGATCTGACTGAGAAAACTTGCCAGCCGCATGAGCGCGTAAATCGACAAGTGACAGGGCCGCGCGACACATTTCGGCGGGGAAGGTCCGCCGTAGGGATTTTTGCAAGCGCCATGGATTGCCGTTACGATGAGCAGCTTCTTGCAAGAGCTGCCGACCCGGAGGCGTGCGGAAATAAGATAGAACCTGTGGAGTAAAGGTATCCACCGCTACAAATAAGGAGGGGTTAGACCTCAAGCACCTTGGGGAATCGAGTCAGGTTTTCGCAGCCATCGTCCCGTACAACCACTACATCTTCAATGCGAACGCCGCCCAGTCCCGTGTAATACAGCCCCGGCTCTACCGTAACTACCTGTGTGGCCTGCAATATGTTGTCCCCTGAACTTATTTTAGGTGCTTCGTGAATCTCCAAACCTAAACCGTGGCCAGTACCATGAAAAAACCCTTGGTTGCGCCCCCTGCGGATCCCGGTCTCATACCCGTTGTCCGCAAAAAACGCTTGCACGGCGCGGTGCAACTCGGCCCCATGGGCTCCGGTCCGTATTGCTCCCAAGACCAGATCTTGGGCTTGTTTTACAGTTTCGTAGAGCCTTTGTAGCTCGGGGTTAGCCGCGCCCTTGACTACAGTGCGAGTGATGTCTCCGAAGTATCCGTAGCTGGTAGATCGGGGAAATATGTCGATAACGATTGCCTCGCCCGCATTGAGCGCACCGCTGCCCGCTTGGTGTGGATCGCAAGCAGCATCGCCGCAAGCAATGATCGTGCGTTCTGCGACATGATCCTCGTCCAAGAGGGTGTGGTGGACTGCCTGGCGCACCCGTTCAGAGGTCAGCAATTCACCGTCGACGTACAATTGCCGGTCGTGGATGTCAGCTGCGGATATCAGGTCTATGGCCGTCTGCATACCCTTCTCGGCTGCTTTAATCGCCTCGCAGATATGAGCCAACTCGGTGTCCGTCTTCAGGGCCCGCTGGGGAAACAACGAAGAATCGGTAACGTCCAACCGGATATCCTCGGCACGCAGCGTGTCTGCCAGGCCGAGCGGAAAGTCTCCCGAAACCCGCACATGTCGGAATTCCATTTTCCGCAGCAGCCCGAGTAGGACGGCATTGAAGCCGGGTCTCTCGCTGCTATCGCGCCGCACCTGATTGGCGAACTGCGAACAGGAATGCACCGAATCCACCGTCGCCTGTGCCTTCGCACGATCGAACTCCATGTCATTCACCAGCATAAGCGATTCCTTCGCAGTGGCGACGAACGCGAATGGATCAGGTGCAAGGAAACCAGTGGCATAGTAGAGGTCGGCATTGCGTTCCGAGGCGCCGACGAGAAGGATGCCATCGGCGTCTCCGAGGTCCTGTCCAATCATTCTTTTCATTTGTTCTCCGGTTGTAGCCGCAGGGCCCGTACTGCGACCCCTTCTGCTCGACGCCACAGCCAAAACAAAGCTGCTTGGTCGCGATCCAAGGTGGAAACGTACTCAAGAAATTGTGCGACAGAGGTGACTCGCTCTCTGTCCACATCTGTTATCACGTCGCCAAGGAGAATTCCTTTATTAAAGGCTTCCGTTTCCGGTTGGACTCCGGTTACCACGACTGCGGACTCCCCAGGCTGATATCCCAGCTCGCTGGCCACCAGGGGGGTGAAGCCGAGGGCAGTAGCCCGTTGCGGACCCAAAGCTTTCACTCTCATGCCCAAAAGAGAAAGGAATTGTTCCCCTTTATCTCGAGCTAAATCTCGTTCGCGCTCGCCTAGCTCCACCTGGAACTGCAAAGATCGGCCGTCGCGAACAACCTCCAACACAACGACCTCTCCCGGATCGCGGCTGTAGATTAGGGTTTGCACCTGGTTGGCGCGATCGACTTGAACGCCGTCAAGGGTTAGCAAGATATCTCCATCCATGAGGCCGTCACGTTCCGCAGGCGTGCCTTCTCGAACTTTCTTGAGATGGACGCCCTGGGATCGCTCCAGCCGATTCATTTGCACCAGTTCTTGGGTGATTTCGGTCAGCTCAACCCCAAGGTAACCGCGGACGACGCGACCGTGGGCCAAGATGTCGTCCATTGCCTCCCGAACTAAGTTCATGGGTACTGCCAAACTATAGCCCATGAAGTAGCCGGTGCGCGTCGAAATTGCTGTGTTGATGCCCACCACCTGTCCGCTCAGGTCGAGCAATGGACCACCAGAATTCCCGGGGTTAATAACGGCGTTGGTTTGAATGAAACTTTCGATACTGTACTCATCTTTTGTCACCTCGGCTTGACGGTTGAGGGCGCTTACGATGCCGTGGGTGAGGGTCGTGCCCAGCCCGAGAGGGTGTCCTATCGCCAGCACCCAATCCCCTATCCCTAGCTCGTCTGAGTCCGCCAAGTCCGCGACCGGGAGGTCGGACAGCTCGACTTGGAGAACGGCGATGTCGATCAGCGAGTCGAAACCTACCACCAACGCCGGCGTCACGCGGCCATCTCCTAGGGTAACAAGGATCGAATCGGTGTCCCGAACGACATGATAATTGCTGAGAATGATGCCATCGCCCCGAACGATGGTTCCGGAACCAAGTCCAGTATCGTCGAAATCTGGTGGTAGCGGGGGATGAAACGGGGGGAGGGTTTCCTGCAAGCGACCGCTGGTCGGCCGAGTGGTAATCAGGACAACCGCTGGCTTGACGCGATGGTAGGCTGAGCTAAAAGCGCGGCTGAGGGCGTCAAGTGCCTGACGTTCTTTCTGAGACGCGTTTGACCACGTCCAGGTAAAGGTTAGGGCGATGCAAACTAGGATCGTGTTTGCGAATGCGCTGCGTTCCTTGTTGCCCCGGGGTCTCACTTGAGGTTGTACTGATGCAATTTGCGATACAGCGTACGCACACCGATACCCAGCATTTGGGCAGCTTTCTGCCGATTACCTCGAACCTGAGTCAGCGTGCGCTCGATTGCCTCCCGTTCCAAAGCCTTTAGCGTGTGGTTTTCTTTGTCCGCTTCTTGGAGAACGGCCCCAGGGACAGGTGTGTCTGCTGTGCTCGCAGCAAAGGGAGCATCCACGAACTCAAACACCGGCTGCACCGGTCTCGGAGTCTGATCGACGATCTGTTTTTCCACAGCCTCCCGCAATGTGGAAACCTCGCGCTTCAAGTCCAACAGGGCGAAGTAGATGAGTTCGCGCTCGGATTGATCTGGGGTTTTGGACGTTGCCACCGGAAGCGCGGGTTCGATATCACGGCCCTCCAGCTGCGGAAGGATATTTTGCGGTTCGACCTTGCCTTTGGGGCCCAAGAACACCATGTGCTCGACGAGGTTGCGAAGCTCGCGCACGTTGCCAGGCCATTCGTACTCGGTGAGCACGCGGATTGCCGCGTCGGAGAACCCGTCGAAACGCACATCGGCCAGACGAGAAAAGATTTTGCCGAAGTGATCAAGAAGCCCGGGGATGTCTTGTGCGCGACGGCGCAAAGGCGGGATAGCCAACTCGACCACTTTGAGACGATGGTACAGGTCGCGCCGAAACTCCCGCACAGCTACGGCCTCTTGAAGGTTCTTGTTGGTGGCAGCGATTATGCGGATGTCTACGCTTACGGAACCACTGCCTCCGATACGGGTGACTTCGCGCTGCTCCAACACGCGCAAAAGACGTACTTGTGCGGCCAGCGACATCTCGCCAACTTCGTCGAGAAACACGGTGCCACAATTTGCCTGCTCGAACACGCCACGGTATTGGCTCTTGGCATCGGTAAACGCTCCTTTTTCGTGCCCAAAGAGCTCGTTTTCAAGCAGGTTGTCGGGAATGGCGGCGCAATTGATTGGTTTAAAAGGGGCCTCACGTCGGATGCTCTGATCGTGAATTGCCCTAGCCACCTGATCCTTGCCCGACCCGCTTTCACCAGTCAAAAGGACTGTCGAGATCATCGACGGTGCTACCAGAAGAATGCGCTCACGCAACTCCCGCATTGCAGGTGAGCTGCCGACTAGCTCTTCGCCGGCGAGAAAATGTCCTTTTTCAAGTAATCTGCTGGTGGTATCTCGCACTCCCTCCACGGAGTACGGTGGTTCAATCAGCAACTCAAGAGGGTTTCCTGGCGCGACTTCTTCCCAAATGGACGGCGAAGATGTCCCCAATACCAGCACCGGCGTTTCGGGATGAGCACCAAAAAGTTCGGCGGTCCGGCGCAGTGCTTTGTCGGGCAGGTTGAGGTCTACCACTACCAGATCAGTGCCGCGTTCGGCCAGTAGTGGGGGTAACATAGAAAGGTTACGTACCTGCACTACCTGGTGCCCTCCCGCCGACAGCGCTTCGCTGACTAGCTCGGCCAGAGCGGGATCCTGGGTCAGAATGAGAATACGACGGGCTTTGGCCATGGCGGGTATTCCTATTTGGCCCAGTTCGCTTCGTGGAGGATGATCAATTGCCGCCCCTTCGACATAATGTAACCTTGGCTTTCCAGCTGTTTTAGCACCCGCGATACGGTTTCGCGGGTGGTTCCCGACATGTTGGCCAACTCTTGGTGGGTTGGCCTATTGCGAATCACCACGTTCCCCTCCGATTCAATTCCCTGCTCGCTGGCTAGCTGCAGCAAGGTTTCGGAGATGCGGCTGGTAACATCGAGCAGAGCGAGGCTTTCGATCTGGCGGTCGGTTTTGCGCAAGCGGGAAGCGAGCTCGGCCAACAACGCCGTGGCGATCTGCGGGGTTTTAGAGATGAGCTGGATGAAATCGGGCCGCCGCAAAGTCATCAACTCGGTGTCCTCGGTGGCCACCACGTTAGCCGACCGCGGTTTGCCATCCAATAGAGATAGCTCACCAAACACCGCACCAGCTCCTAACAGCGAGAGAATTACTTCTCTACCTTCCTCACTGACGATGCTGACTTTGACCTGCCCTTTTTTGATGATAAACAGGGTGTCCCCTTCCTCTTCCGCCAAGATAATGACCGTTTCCCTGGCAAAGGTGCGCGTGAAAGTCAGTTCAGAGAGGGCGTCGATGTCGGAACCGTTGAGGCTCTCGAACAGCGGAACCTGACGCAAGAAGGAAACGTTTGACATCTGTAACCTCTCCCTGTTTTGGCGCGGACGGAACTGCCCGCTAATTCTGCGCGCGCTGTCGTAGTAAAGCGATCTGCTTTTTAGCAATGGCCCCCTGGGGACTGTCCGCACCCTCTCGCTGCACAATCCGGAGGTAAACACTTTCGGCGGTAGCCAGTTCGTTCAACTGTTCGTGGCATTCTGCGCGCTTGAAGTCGGCGGATGAAATCCACTGGCTGAATCCGTCAGCACCATGGAAACTCACCCGATAATACGCCTCAATAGCCTTGCGATATTCCCCCATGTTGCGGTAGGATTCGGCAATGTAAAAACGCGCTTCGGAAGCGTCGTTACCGGTTGCCCATTGCAATACGTCGCGCAATTGGGCGATGGCTTGGGCGTATTGGCCTTTCTCCATCAGAATTATACCGATACGAAGTTGCACGTACTGGGTTTGAGGGTGGTCGGGGAATTCGTGCAACAATCGCAGGGCCATCCTGTGCGCCTCGTCGTATTCGTAGGCGCGCGAATAACACTCCAACAGACGCCAGATGGCTTCAGCTTTGAGGGCATCGGAGGCATCGCCATGCAAGATGCGCTTGTAGGCCGCCGCCGCCAGCAAATAACTGCGCACCCCAAAATGGTAGTGCCCTAGTCGTCGGTGCACTTCGTAAACCCGCGGACTTTCTGGATGTTTCTCGATGAAACGGGCTTGGGAGCTCAAGGCGAAAGGTCCGCTTTCTTCGGTCGGCACCTCTTGGTGCTGCTGCCAGAGTGTTGTCGCCTCGAAGTACGACGCCTCACTGGCCCAGGGTCCATCTCCCTTTGCTACCTCGCGGAAGATTTTCAGCGCCGGCTCGAACGCGTCGTTGGAAAGAAGGTATTGACCTTCCTCGAGCTGGAAAAGCTGTAACCAAGAAGATTTTTTCCCGAATCGTTTGCGGAATCGTTTGAACGCTTCGCGGGCTGCATCCGTTTTCGATGCACGAAAGAGAGATAGAGCGGCGCGGGCATGTGGGCGTTCGTTTGCCACCTTTGCCAGATGGGGTAAGTATATGGGGTGGGCAGTGGCATATTGATCCAACTCGAAGTACAGGTCCGCCGAGCGCAATGCCGCTGGTAGCGCAAGAGTACTTTCTGGAAGCTCGCGGCTCAACTCATGGTATTGATGTGCCGCTTCCTGTTTTCGACCCAGATCAGCCAACAGTTCTGCAGCAGCAAAATAGAGGCTATCTAGGTCAGCAGCGTCGGGTTCGTTAGCGGCAACGGTTTGTAGAATCGCTAACGCCTCCTTGGCTTCGCCGCGTTGTCGGTGACATCTGGCAATTTGGCGCCAAACGGCGTCGTCGGTTTCGACGGAACGTGCCGATTGGCGGTAGAGCCGCAGTGCCAGACCAAACTCCGCCAAATCAAAGTGGATGTCCGCCAGATTGAGTTGTACTTGCCGTCTTTGGGGGAAGCTTGGAAATGACCACAACAGCTCCCGATAACGGGCGGCGGCGTCTTCCGGTTTTCCTTCGCGGCGCAAAAGGTGTCCGATCTCAAACAGCACAGACGGGGTCAACGGCGAATCCAGATCTATCCGCAGTAACTCCTCCAACGTATCGATGGCCGCGCTGTACTGGCCTTTCTGAATCAGTGCCAAACCCAACCCGTACAAGCCGTTTGAGCGCATGGGGGATTCGGGATACTCATCTACGAACCTGCGGTAATCAGCCAACGCCAAATCGAGTTTTTCTCTGTCATTTGATTGTCTTCTCGCTTCTGCGAGACCCAAAAGCGCAGGCTCGCCGCCGTCGCGTTCAAGAAGCGCTGAATATCCATCCTCAAGCAGTGCAAAACGCGCTGAATCAGAGGCAGCGGCAGCCTCGAGCTCAAGTCTCCCAATTTCTGCTCGGTGAGCCCAATCGCCGCCGGTGCCGCTCAGAATGCGGAATTCTTGCAGAGCCAACCTCTCCAGCGAATCGGCCATCGCCGGTTCCCCTTCTATGCGGCGTTGACGCGACAGCTGAATGAGGCCCTTCGCCAAGAGATACTGGGCTTTGGGTGCGTACGAACTTTGCGGGTAGCTGGCCACGTAGGTCTCCAACGTGCGCACTGCGTGGGGAAAATCATGGAGCTCGAACAGGGCTTGGGCAACGTCCAACTGTACGATTTCCCGGGGGGTTCCGTTGAGCTCGTCCAACCACGCTTGTTGCAGTATGCGTACACGTCGATCCGGATCCATCACAGAAAAGTTACGCAGGTAGGTGGCTCGGTTGTGGGCGGTCGCGGCCAGTACATGGTCAGAATGCTGTTCTACAAATGCCACGTACTCCGCTAATGCCCGGTTTTTCTGCCCGCTGTACTCTAAGGCCTCCGCCAATCCCAAATGGGGTTCGGGGGCGCCATTTTCCATCAACTTGGAGAAGATGCGTATCGCTTCTTCGTAAAGCTGGATCTTCAACAAGACCCGCGCTAATTCGAGCCGAATTGTGTTTTGATCAGTGGTGGCGCTCCCCAGATCGAGATAGCGTTGGTACCAAATAACTGAACGACGGTAATCCTCAAGACGTTGGTACAGTGCACCGAGTTCGCGCAGGCATTCAAGCCCGGCTGCCGAAGTGGGGGCTGAATCCATAACCTCGTGGAATAAAGCCACAGCATTATTTGTTTCTCCCGCCAATCCTAGGGCAACGCCCAAACCCAGCTTGATCCGTGGGATCTCCTCTGCCGGTATCTCCCGATCTTCCAGCAAGACACGGTACTGGCCAACGGCAAGCTGTGGGTTACCGGACAAACGCTGCGCGTCGGCAAGACCCAAGGCCGCTTGGCGCGCCAGACGTGGATCGCCCACCTTCTTGATGGCCACTTCATACGCTTCAGCGGCAGCGCTGAAAAAACCGTGCTCGAGCAGGTAGACAGCTCGTTGCAAGGCCGCGCTGTCCGCTTGCGTCGACTGAGGAAACTCCAGTTTCAATTGCGCAAAAATGGATTCCGCTGCCTGCAGTTCGCCCTTGAAGAGATGAAGTCGGCCGGCAAAGAGAAGCGCACTAGGTGCCAATTGAGGGGACGGATCAGCCGTGGAGATTTCCTCGAGAGAAGCCAGTGCCCGTTCCGTGTTGCCCAGGGCAACATCAAGCTCGGCGAGGCGGTAGCGCGCCGTTTGCGCGGCAGCATCATCGGGGTATTCCGAGATCAGTTTCCGGTACACCCGCCCCGCTTGCCCCTCCTTTGAGCCCAAGTTATAATTGTTCGCCGCGTCCAAGAGCACGGTAGCCGCGTATTCGCTCTCGCTGAAGCGCACCTGAACCTCCTCAAATGCTTGGGCTGCTTCGAGATACCGTTTGCGCTGGTGAAGACAACGGGCGCGCTCGGTACGTGTTGCTGCGGTTTCCAGATGTTCGCCATGAGTTAGATAGAAATCTTCGTAGGCCTTGATCGCCAGATCACAGCGGCCGCCGTTCTTCAACGCCCGGGCGTGCATCAAGCGCGCCTCGGCTAAACGCTCACTGCGCGGGAAATTGCGGATGAATTCCCCAAACAACTCGGCTGCGGTAGCGAAATCCCCAGCATCCTGGAATAGATTACGGGCGAACTTGAAAGCGTCTTCGGGGTCGTCCTGGGCACCTGCTTCGAGGTGTCGGACGATCGTCAACATCAGCGCGAAAAGGATTCGACGCATATTGTCTGCAGTGCTAGGATATCGACCATAAGTTGGTATTTATCATGATTATAGAGGCAGGTCTACGCGGGGTCAATAGACCGAGATGACAGCTGCCCACAGTGAACGCGCTTGGGCTAAAATCAACCTTGGATTGAAGGTGTTGGGTCCTCGTGGAGATGGATATCACAATATCTGTAGTGTTTTTTTGACTGTCGATTTGGCCGATGACCTGCATTTTCGGCAGGTGGGCGCAAGTAACCGTCTCATCTCTTCGGATGTCATGCTCCCCGTCGATGACGGCAATTTAGTAATTAAAGCGTTGAAGCTATTTCAGCAGGAAGTCGGCAATGAGGGGCCGATCGAGATTCGGCTGAAGAAGAAGATCCCCGTTGGGGCCGGATTGGGAGGTGGTAGTGCCGACGCTGCTGCCGTTCTGCGCGGCATGAGCCATCTGCATTGTGGTCGTTTCGATCCCGATTGGTTGCGGACTTTGGGGTCGAGGTTGGGGTCGGACGTACCGTTTCTAGTGAACGGGGGGTGTGCCCTCGTGCGCGGTCGCGGCGAGGAGATCACGCCCATGGTTCCCAAAGGTGATCTTTTCTTCGTCTTGAGTTATCCGGGGGTCCATATCAGAACGTCTTGGGCTTATGCCCATATTGAACCTTCGTTGACAGTTCCTTCGGTGTATCTTAAATTTTGCAATTCGCTAAGCGGCGGGTGCGTTGAACTTTGGGACCTTTGTTCCAGACTGGAAAACGATTTCCAACCGATCGTCGAGCGCGCCTATCCCATCGTCGCGGATCTGGGCAAAAAACTCAGTGACGCAGGAGCGATCTTCCGCAGCATGTCAGGAAGCGGTTCTTGCATATTCGGCGTCTTTGAGGACCGGTCCGTCGCTTGGTCGGCTGCTAATGAGCTACAAGCAGAAGGATTCCGGTCTTTTTTGTGCCAGCCGGTGAATCCCTCATTGATTTGAGTTATATGGTTGCCCGGTCGTTCAATTGGCAGGACAACGGATTTTGGTTCCGTCTATCGAGGTTCGATTCCTCGCCGGG
This sequence comes from uncultured Gemmatimonadaceae bacterium, assembly GCA_964401715.1. Classification (GTDB taxonomy): domain Bacteria; phylum Latescibacterota; class UBA2968; order UBA8231; family UBA8231; genus CAYNZV01. Next base: position 20,242 of record CAYNZV010000060.1, read on the forward strand.
CAGCCAATTGTAATTCGAGGAGACCGATCGATGGTATCAGTAGCTATGCAAGTGTTTCAACGGGAAGAGATCGCCCTCTCTGTGGAGGATCGACCCGAGCGCGGAAAAGGATCAGTGGGCAAGTTACGTCGCGAACAGGGCATGCTTCCCGGGGTGTTATACGGTCACAAGCGGGATCCATATCACCTGAAAACAAACGCTCGCACCTTGGAAAGCGCGATGAGTACGGGCGGATCAAACGCCATTTTCCTCGTGCGCCACAAAGATGCCGATGAGGAAAGGGCCATAGTTCGAGAGATTCAGTATCACAAAGTACGGGGTGACATCATGCATTTCGATCTCCTGCGAATTGACCCCCAGGAGGTGCTGCGGGTAAGCGTTCCAGTAACTACGGTTGGTTTGGCCGCCGGGGTGCGTTCAGGTGGCGCCCTACAGCAGACCCAACAAACGGTGGAAATCGAATGTCCGGTCTCAGAGATGCCTAGCCGTATCGAGGTTGACGTCTCACCTCTGGAAGTTGGCGACAGCGTGCGCGTCAGCGATCTGCTGGAGCACGACGAACGTATCGTTACGGACGTCCAACAGACTATACTCACCTTGTTGGCACCACGGGTGGCGGATGAGGTTGTTGAAAAAGCTGAAGACGCTGAAGGGGAGGTTGAAGGCGAGGCCGAATCCGAAGGGGATGCCGCTGCTGAGGGTTCCGCCGAAGCAGGGAAGGGAGCATAATTGGTCAAACTAGGTGAAAATAATATTTGGTCTTGGTAACCCCGGGCGACAGTATGTTGCAACGCGTCACAATATCGGGTTCGCGGTTCTCGACCGGTTGGGGCAGCAGGGTTCGGTGCTCTGGCACGCCGACGAGGATGCCCAGAGTCTGGTGGGACGATTCCATTACGGCACCCTTAGCGCCTTGTTGGTCAAACCACAGACGTACATGAATCGCAGTGGCAAAGCAGTGGTTCGACTCTGTGATCGATTGGAATGCGGCTTCCGTGATATCGCCGTCGTACTAGATGATGCAGCAATGGATTTTGGTCGACTGCGCCTTCGCGCGCGTGGCGGAGACGGCGGTCACAACGGTCTAGCTTCGATCATCGAGGAGGTCGGCAGCCAGGAGATAGCTCGGCTGCGACTTGGGATTGGTCCGGGACCGGTGGCGGCCGATCTCACCGACTACGTACTGGGCGAGTTCGCGCCCGAAGAAGACGTCGAAGCGGCCACACAGCGCGCCAGCGAGGCGCTGCGTATTCTCCTCGCCGATGGCATTGATGCGGCCATGAACACGTTCAACGGTTGAGTCCACTCGAGATGAGCTGGTCATTGCAGAAATAGGGAGGTTGTATTTGGACATTTTTACGTGGGTTTCATCCGCTCCGTACGTGGCACTGGCGGGGTTGTTGCTGGCTTTGTTGATGTATTGGTCGATCGTTCGCAAGCCTGAAGGCAGCGATTTGATGCAAGACATCGCGGCTCAGGTGCACGAGGGCGCCATGGCGTTCTTGCGCCGCGAGTATTCCATTCTCTCGATCTTTATCGTCGTGGTGTTTGTGCTGCTGTACTCCGGCATCAATGAGCGGACGGCCTACGCATTTTTGACCGGCGCAGCCTGTTCAATAGCTGCTGGATTCGCCGGTATGAAGGCCGCAACTCGAGCAAACGTGCGCACCGCCAATGCTGCCAACGAGCTCGGACAGGGTCCGGCGTTGAGCATGGCGTTCTCCGGTGGAGCCGTAATGGGGTTGGCAGTTGCGAGTTTGGGCATGCTCGGGATTTCGAGCTTGGCGTTGGCGTTCGGCATCTGGGAGAACGCGGCGCATGCTTCCGCGGTCAGTGGGTTCGCCATGGGTGCGAGTTCAATCGCTCTATTCGCCCGTGTCGGTGGTGGCATCTTTACCAAGACCGCCGATGTTGGAGCTGACCTGGTAGGAAAAGTCGAGGCGGGAATCCCGGAAGACGATCCGCGCAATCCAGCGACGATCGCCGACAATGTAGGCGACAACGTGGGCGACGTAGCCGGAATGGGTGCGGATATCTTCGAGTCGTACGTCGGGTCCGTAATCGCCAGCATAGCCATCGCGGCCACCGCATCTACAGCCATGCTGGGAGTTTTGGGACCGTCCCTCAGCGAAGCCCAGGCGCGGTTGTCACTAATGGCCTATCCCCTCATGGTGATCATTATCGGTTTGGTGGCTTCCGTAGTCGGTGTGTTCACAGTTCGGATGTTGCAAAACTGGGATCCCGGAGCTGCCTTGCGTTACGCTACCTTCGTCGCTGCCGCGCTGATGCTCGTCGGAACCTATTACTTGGCGACCAGCCTCGGCCTCGGCCTCGGCGTTTTTTGGGCGGTTCTTTGCGGTGCCTTGGCGGGGATCATCATTGGATTGTTGACCGAGTACTACACCGGCGGCAAGCCGATTCGCACTATCGCTGAGGCCTCAAAAACCGGGTCTGCCACCAACATCATCACCGGCTTGGCGGTGGGTATGGAGAGTACGGCGCTTCCAATTCTCGGCATCGTTTTAGCGATTTACCTAGCGCACGACTTCGCTGGTCTCTACGGCATCGGCGTAGCTGCGGTGGGCATGTTGTCCACTGTAGGAATCACCATGTCGGTGGATGCCTACGGTCCAATCGCCGACAATGCCGGCGGTATCACGGAGATGTCCGGTCTCGGTGACGATGTGCGCAAGATAACCGATAGCCTCGATTCCCTGGGCAATACCACTGCCGCCATCGGCAAGGGGTTCGCCATTGGCTCAGCGGCGCTGACTGCCTTGGCACTCTTCTCTGCTTTCACCGCAGCGGTCAAGATGGAAACCGGAGCCCCCATAGTCATCGACGTAACTTCGCCTACGGTCGTAATGGGTCTGTTCATCGGTGCGGCGATACCGTTCTTGGCCGGAGCTATGACAATGACCGCCGTGGGTCGCGCGGCCTTCAAAATGGTGGAGGAGGTCCGGCGCCAATTCAGGGAAATTCCCGGCATCATGGAAGGCACTGGCAAACCCGATACCCGACGCTGTGTAGATATCAGTACAGCCGCAGCTCTCAAGGAGATGATTTTGCCCGGCTTGCTGGCGGTTTTGGCGCCATTGGTGGTCGGTTTTCTTTTAGGGCTGGAGGCTTTGGGTGGGATGCTGGCCGGCGCCACTGTGAGTGGGGTGCTATTGGCGCTATTTATGTCGAACAGCGGCGGCGCCTGGGACAACGCCAAGAAGTGGATCGAAGAAGGCAACTTGGGTGGCAAAGGTTCCGATCCTCACAAAGCGGCCGTAGTCGGTGACACTGTCGGCGATCCGTTCAAGGACACAACGGGGCCGTCCATGAACATTTTGATAAAGCTCATGTCCGTCGTTTCTTTGGTGCTCGTGCCAATTCTGGTATGAACCGACGTCGGCGCAACCGCAAAGAGAACAACGCATGAAGAATTACGAACTGGTATGCATTCTAGACCCTCAAATCGGCGACGCCAGATTCAGCGAGGTGGCAGAAAAGTACGAGAATTCCCTGAAGTCCAGTGCTGCCGAGGTAGCGCACGTCGACCATTGGGGGCTACGTAAACTGGCCTACACCTCCGCGAGTTTGAAAAATCGGCAACAGGGGTATTACGTGCTGTACCAATTCGCCGCCGAACCAATGTCCATCTCAACACTGGAACGCGAGCTGTCCTTAGACGAGGAAGTTTTGCGCCATATGTTGGTCACGGTCCAAGGTGAGTTCGTAAGGGTGCCACAGCTGCTTCCCGAAAGCGCGCTGTTTCCAGAACGCCCTGCGCGCGAGAATGGTCGCTTCAGAAGGGATAGTCGGGATGACCGCGAAGGACCAGAAAGGAGTCGTCATCAAGAGGCCGCTGGTCCGGCTACAGAATCGGAGACGGTTGTCGAAGAATCGGAGCCGAGTGAAAGCGCTTCTGGTAACGAAGTTGAAGAGAGCAACGGCGGCAGCTGATCCTCGTGCCTCTTATCGGCAGCGTTCTCCTGGCGACGGTGGCATTGTTGTTTTGCCTGCGCATGGGAAGTCAGCGTGCGCTGCCCTTGATTCTAGTCGTCACCTTAGGGGTTTCGCTGGGGTTCAGTGCCAGCATAGGTGTTGCTGCGGTAATGGGTTTGGTTGTGGCACTGTTGCTGGAACGAAGATTCGGCTACGGGTCGGCACTGCTCGGGGGGATACTACCTGCCCTCCTCCAAGGCATAGCAATGGTGTTTTTCGTGCAGGACCTCGTGCGCGAGGAGGAGCTTCGTCAGCTGTTGCAGCAATTGGAGGAGATGGGGTTGCAAATGGAGAACCAACCTTACTCCCTGTTGGAAATAGCTACCTTGGCTTTACGTCTACAACCGGGCATGGAATCGGCGATGGGGATCTTGGCCTTGATCCTCGCGTATCGGCTTGGTCAGGCCTTGGGACCGCGATTCGGTTTGTCGCTACCGCCGGCCACGCCTTTCCGGCTCTGGCGCCTGTGGGACGAATTGATCTGGGCCCTGATAGCGAGCCTTGTGCTGGTGTTGATTGGCGATGGCCTACTACAGGATTTGGGTCTGAATGCGCTCATGATCGTCGCGGTCGCGTACGCTATTCATGGCGCTGCAGTAGTGCATTTCTACATGGGACGCCTTAGTGTACCGGTCGTCGTGGAGGTCTTCTTGTATGTCGCCTTAGTTTTCACGGTGGGGGTTTCGATTCCGTTTCTGGCAATGGTCGGCGTGCTGGATACTTGGTTCAACTGGCGGCGACTGGGTCCTGGCGCAACACCAGCTGAGGGCGACGCAGACGGAACAACATTGTGAAAAAAGAGCACAAGGAGGTTGAATCGTGAGAATCGTTCTGTTGAAAGATGTGGATCGTGTCGGACGTGCCGGCGAGATCGTGAAGGTCGCCGATGGATTTGCTCGCAACTTCCTCATCCCGCAGCGACAGGCGCTGCTAGCCACCGATGCCAACGTGTCGCGCTTCGAATTCGAGCGCAAGCAACATGAGGCGACAGCCGAACGGGAGAAACGGGCGGCAGCCAATCTTGCCGAAGAGCTGGAAAAAGATTCGCTCACCATGGTCGTCAGAGTAGGCGAGGAAGACAAAATGTTCGGTTCGGTCACCGTACAGAACATCTCCGACTTGCTTAACGAGAAAGGATACGAAGTAGATCGTCGTAAGATAGTTCTGGGTGAGCCGATTCGAGCTCTGGGCGTGTACAACATCGACATGCGCTTGCACTCAGAGGTGATCGCCACGGTCAAACTCTGGGTAGTCAAAGAATAGCACGACTGACCCGAAATCGTTACTAAACCCCGCCTTTGGTTTTCAGGGTGCGAGGTTTTTCGACAGCAGTTGTTCCCAATATGACAGCGCACGTTGATGGGAGCGGAAGGGAGCCTGGTGGCCCCCGCGGACTTCAAATCCGTTGCGGCGGCGCGAGAGCTTCGCTGGGTGGGTTCGATTCCCACACGTTCCCGCCAAACCTCGGATGAAATCAGGCCGTGCGCTGGTTGTTTGTCGGTGAGTAAGACTCCCAATCGCTCGTCCACAACCGCGGTGCATTCGGAATCTCGGACAATGTTGCCTTGATCTTCGCAAGCCTCACGTGCATCCTGTGCGGCGAGTTGGCGATCTTCGTTTTTTGCCGAGATTTTGTCTCGAATCAAGCGCTTGTGTTATCGTGCTGCTTAGAACTTCATTTTCTAGAGCAGGACAATGGATAGAAGAACAAGGCTGTTTTTGATGTAGATTTTTTCGGTGGAGCAAAGTGGACGGCCGCTCCTTCTGGGGTCCCAGAAGGTTAATATCGCGCCCTCTAACGTGT
>CAYNZV010000061.1:0-6727 GCA_964401715.1 uncultured Gemmatimonadaceae bacterium
AGCCCATCCTGTTGGATGGCTCATCATTACCCCCCAAACGCTCAAATAACAAGCGTCGTGCTCCTTTAAACCGTTATTGGCCAAGGAGTTCTTGAAATTTTCGTATTTCTGATATTTGTTATTATGTAACTTTTTTAACCTCGTCTTTGAGGGTACCTTGTTTTTCACTCTCCCGTTATCCGTCTTCCTATGGAGTCTTTGTTTTGAGTGGATCAGAAAGCCACAGGACTGATCCAGGCCAGAGCATGCAGCTAACACCGGCGCAGTTGAACGAGTTCAAAGTGGACGGGGCTGTCGCAATTCCGGGCTTGATCCCTCCCGATGTGCTTGACGGGTGGCGAGCACAGGTGCGCGCAGCGTGCACCGGTGGTGTAGACATAGAAGATCCCAACACCTGGCCCGCCGGACGGTATGCACCTTCGGGTGGCTGGCCAGAATTCAGCCCGAACCTGTACGACTTGCCAAATCTGAGCTCGATCGTGAAGCAGATTGGTGGTGGCGCCTTTGCCCCGACCAGCCCAGCGGGACTGCCGTGGAAACCGCAGGCTCCCATGACACGGGTGATCCTGCCGGATACCCCGGGCGTGGAGTGGGCCCCACCGGACAACGGTCACCTCGATGGTTACGCCACAGGCTGGGGCGGTGGGTTTATGGCCTTTTTCGCAGTGCTACTCTGGGACCTCAGTAACCCCAAGGGCGGAGGCACGGCCTACTGGCCAGGGTCCCACCTGGCTAACCATCAGTATTTCCTCGATCACCCCGAGCAGTTCGACGGCTCGTACCTCTTTACAGAGCCAGTGAAAAGCGGCGGCCACTCGGCGCTCATAGAAGAGGACCCAAGAGTGGGAAAGATGATATGCATGACCGGACGGGCTGGCGACGCAATGCTGTTCCACGGCCTCATTACGCACGTTGGCTCGTCCAACGCGGCGGGGTCGAAGCAACCTCGAGTGACACAGTTTGCGCGGTATGCCCACAGAAAAATGCGCGAGCAGGCACCGATGGTCATGTTTCCTGATAAGGATGGCAAACCATGGCCGCGCCCCAAAGATGCTGCCAACACCGCAAAGACTGAAGAGCAAGAGCAAGCAACAGGCTTTCTACCGCCGGATCACCCGGGCCGGAAGCTCGAGCGCTACGATGTGCCGCAAAATCTGTGGAAATACTGGGGTAGTGCTCTCAACGTCGGAGCCCATGTATAGGTAGTTCTCCTCGGCCAGCAGTGGGTCCCTTGCGAATCTGGCGATGGATCGCACACCGAGGCAATAAAAGCCCCCAGCTAACGTGAATTAACTGAGGCCTATCTGTCATATTGATGTAGGCTATCGTGCTGAGAGGTTATTTACCAGTTCTTCGGACCTTGCCCCATGTGCCTTTTACTTCACACAGGTAGTTCCACGTGTTAGCGCAAAACCGCCATATGAGCTCATCATTCTATAAAACTTGAATTGGATGCTTTGCCATCGAGTTGGTCAACCACCGGTTTAACTACCTCGAACAGAGCTTTTAATTTTTCGGCAAGAAAATGATGGGGCCTAAAATCCTAGCTCCTTAATAACGTCTGTCGCCCGTCCTCTCTTAATACACACTCTTCCTTCGGCTTGAGAGCTGGCCTTGGGCTCCACATCGCCAAAGGACAGCATTAAGTCGGTGCATGGATTACCACGATTACTGTGAAGGAAGTATGCCCGATCAGCCTGAATTATAGTGCAGACCTTTTCGTGTACATTCTCGCTAATCATGAAAGGTTTATCGAGCTGGCGTCTGTTGAAGCCCCAGAATTCCCTATAGAATACATGGTCGTAGGATTGATCGGCGATCAAGTACGCCTGAAATGTGTTGGACTGGCCGGCATTTCTTCCCAAGCTTGCAAGAGATACCATACTGCCTGAGGACAGCACATAGGTGTCCTCATCGGACCACCATGGCGCATCGAGGAACTTAAGGCAGATTGCTCCCCCTGCTTTGTGGAGGGTTTGCTCACCGAGATTGGTCAGTCTGATGCAGAAATCCACAGCGCATTCATGTGCTACAATGGTCGCAGTCCACTCCACAGGACCGTCTGCGGGCATGCGTATACCGACACATTCAAAGGTAGCTTCATCAACCTTCAGAAAATTGCCAGGGCCTATGGTGCTTTCTCCTGAAACGTGTTGCCAGAGGCGCGTGTCATTCCTCATCCATGTTCCGATTGGGTAGATGCTTGAAATGCCCGTGTTGCTGGTGATGGCTTCAGGGACCCAAAGTAGAAGACTGCCTACCGCCGGAATTCCCGTACCAATCCGAATCCGTGACGTGTTGTCTAAAGGTTCAAGTTTCCATTTCATATTTCATGTTGGCCATTGACGACGCTGTCGCGAACCACACCAAACACCATCATCCCCTCATCATTGGTCATGACAAGTCCTTTAGTCTTGGTGATTCCGTACACACGCTCATTACCAGCAATAGCAAAACGTTCACATAACGGGTGGACCGACGTTCCAGACATTCCAATCGCTGTTCGATAGTCATGGTAACCTCCTCCGTTTTAGCGGGCAATATTTAAGAACACTCCTTACCAACCTATGAGTATGTAACCAGGCCTGGTAGAGATGTAATCGCTTAAAACTGAGGTCACGCTGTACGCTTTTGCGGTTTTAACTGTCAAACACCTTAGTGATCGCGGTGCTAAAAGATTCAGCGCTCGTCTCTGCAAACGGCGCATCATCTTGATACTGTTGTGACCAGCAAAGATATGCTCGCACCTCAGAGGAATGCCTTCTTCCACCATTCTTGTAATGACGGTACCCCGCAACCGTTACCGTAATCTATTGCGTGGCCCTCGTTTTTAAACTCCACTTTTTTCGATCAACCGCCCGACAATCATCACCGCCCCTTCCATACACTCGCTGCCGTAATCGCTGCTCGCATCGCGCGGATCCTCCCCCACTATACCTTGGGGCCAGACGTTGCGATCGGTAGGCAACTGGCTCAGGTCGGTCAGATCCTCGCGATAGTGCAGTACTAGTGAGGTCTCATTGTGCGAAGCGTGGTCTATCTGGCTCTTCCATTCCGAAGCCACCTCATCGGTAACGCCAGTGAGTCTGAGCCCGAAACGCTGTTCCCGTTCTGGGATCTTTGCGCACCAGGCCTCGCGGCTGGGTCCGTGGCCATCCCCAAATACCATCTCGAAACCGGCGCGCTTGAGCTGCTCCAATATGGCATCGATCAGCATTTCGAAAAATCCATCCGACACCCAATAACAACTCCCTTCCAGCCGCCGATGCGGATCGGTGCTCTCATGGTAGTCCATTCCGTACAGCATTTCGCCGCCACCGGGATCCCAGGCTCGATCCGGCCCCAGGTGTATGGGCGGCATAACGATTCCGCCGAAACGCCGGGCACACTCGACCATCAGCCCTTCGCTCTGGATAGCATCAGAGCCCAGGGGAAGGTGTTCTCCATGCCATTCCAGGGTACCCAGGGGCAGGTAGGCCACGGGCTTTGCGGCCAACCGTTGGCGAAACTCCCGTGGCAACAGGTCTGAATATTTGACTTTTACCATAGCTTCCAATCGACAATACCGAACGATCGCCCGGTATTGTTAACAGCGACTGATTCCCTCGTAATTGCCAACAGTATAAATTACGCCATTGTGACCACAAACTGGTTTATATCGAAGGCTCCGATGGCAAAAAAGCCCGCGGCTAACCTGGGTTTAGGGAAGGCTGTGTGTAGGCCAATGTAGGCTATCTTACTGCGACGCTACGGTGCCCAGATTGATCCCACGCCGTTGAGCTTTGCCTGTCTAACGTTGTGTTCGTGCCGTTATTCTCATCCTCCGCTGGTTGACACCGCCTAAGCGCAGTCGAACACCGCGCATATTGCATTGCGCTTTTTCTGGGCAGAGTCCCACACGAACACATTGCCCTATGCATCCACCATCTTAGGAACTGTCTTGTTGTGCTGCCTGTTATATCAGGTATAACTGCCTCGGAAGTTATCGCTGTTCCTTTGGCGTTTCTCTCGGTTGAGACCTTGGCAGCGACAGCTTGGCAGCAATACCATCTGCCAGCGGCCCTGGTTTTACCCCCACTACAGAGACGTCGGAGCGCCCGGCAGCAGCCGTCAGCTTGCTCATGTCCCCGACGCGGAAAAACCGCGAACCGGAATGACGGCGTGCCAGTTCCCGCAACGTTCCCTCGGCCAGATCCACAGCCAAGAATAGAAAACTGAAAGCCACCACCCGCCGCACGGCTGACAAACCCATAATTATGTCACCGGACTGGCAACCGATGCCAATAAGCGGGGCGATAGCCGCTATAGCTGCCGGATCGAACTCGCCAGTATCTTCCTCGAACACGCAGATCTCTTTTCTTTAAGTGCAAACATGGTCGTGATGCAACCTAAGAAAGGGGAACTCCGCGTCCACAGTCGTCGTGTATCCTGCTGTCAACAACACATTAGGTAAAACGCCTGTTTTCTGATTGGACGGCATACCCTATCTTGGATCTAAAGTGGAACTTGCTTGCATGAAGGGATCCTGAAAACCGTACCGGGATCCTTTTTTGGTAATCAACCGTAGTGCGGATCATACAGCACCAGTGACTCAATCCGACCGAGCCAAAACTCACAAGAACATCCGCAACGTCGCCATCATTGCTCACGTCGACCATGGCAAAACCACCTTGGTCGACGGTATGCTGCGTCAGACCAATGTCTTTCGCACGAACCAGGAGGTCGCCGAGCGCGTGCTCGACTCAAATGATCTTGAACGTGAGCGCGGCATAACGATCTTGGCGAAGAATACCGGAATTCAGTACGGCGAAACCACGATCAACATCGTCGACACCCCTGGTCATGCCGACTTCGGAGGCGAAGTCGAGCGAATAATGAACATGGTCGACGGTGTCGTGTTGTTGGTTGATGCAGTCGAAGGGCCCATGCCCCAGACCCGCTTCGTATTGCGTCAGGCCCTGAATAGCGGCCACCGGGCAGTGGTCGTCGTCAACAAGGTGGACCGGCAGGCGGCCCGCCCCGACGCTGTCGTAGACGCTACCTTCGATCTGTTCGTCGATCTTGGAGCGGAGGACCACCAGGCTGACTTTCCCGTAGTATTCACCCGTGCGTTGGAGGGGCGCGCCGGTATGACACCCTCCGATTTGGCAGACGATTTACGTCCGCTGTTCGAGGCCATCATCGAACATCTGCCGCCGCCTCACATAAACCCTGATAGTCCTTCCCAACTGCTGGTCACGACCCTGGAGCACAGTAGTTACGTAGGCAAGATTGCGGTGGGGCGGCTTAGCAGCGGTATCATCCGCGCCGGACAGGAAATCGCTCACATAAACTCCGCAGGCAACACCCTTCCTGCGACCGTCAATCAAGTGTTCGTTTTTCGCGATCTGAAACGTGTCGCCGTGGAAGAGGTGCACGCAGGCAATATCGTCGCCGTCTCCGGCGTGGCCGAGGTTAGCATCGGCGACACTCTAGCCGATCCGCTCGATCCCCACCCTTTGCCCCCGATCACAGTTGAGGAGCCTACAGTACGTATGCTGTTCAAGATCAGCGACAGTCCGTTCTCCGGACGTGAGGGCCGCTTTGTCACCAGCCGTGAGATACACAAACGTCTGGTCGACGAGTTAGAGCGCAACGTCGCGTTGCGCGTTGCCGAAACCGCCCGCTCAGGCGAATTCATCGTCTCTGGACGGGGGGAGCTGCATCTGGCCATTTTGATAGAGACTATGAGGCGCGAGGGGTTTGAGTTTGCAGTCGGCAAACCCGAGGTCATTTTCCGCGAAAGTGAGCGGGGCCTTCTGGAGCCTATCGAGCGAATGTTCGTGGAAGTTCTCAACGAGTACTTTGGTCAGGTAAGTGAGATGCTCGGCAAACGCCGCGGCCAAGTCCAGAACATCCGCCACGGCGAAGACGAGACCGTGTATGCCGAGTTTCTGGTGCCGACGCGCGGAGTTCTCGGTTTTCGCCAACCATTCCTCAACACCACCCGCGGAACGGGGACCTTTAACACCCTTTTCGAAAACAACCAGCCCCTTGCCGGTCAGATCGAAACCTCGGGCCACGGTTCACTCGTCTCGCACGAGACCGGCACAACCAGCGCCTATGCCCTACAACACCTGCAGCAACGCGGCACGTTCTTTATCCGCCCTGGAGATCAAGTCTACGCCGGACAGGTCGTTGGGCAGACGATTCGCAACGAGGATCTCGTGTTGAACGTCTGCCGCACCAAGAACCTAAGCGGGCACCGTGCCACTCCGAAAGCGATCGTCGATGCTCTCTCGCCCCCGCGTATAATGTCGTTGGACGACGCCATAGATTATCTCAGCGAAGACGAGCTCCTGGAAGTCACCCCGAAAAATCTGCGGGTACGCAAGAAAGAGCTGCAACACGGCGTTCGGATGCGGGCGCAAAAGAATGAAGAAAAAAGATAACTCCCCTGCATCCGCCAAAATGTGCAGATCATTATCGTCGAACAACTAATGTAGGCGGCTAATGAAGATGCTTCGTAACGAGTGGATGGGACTTAGCATTGTGTCTGACAGGTCCGTGATCTACAAAACCCTGACAAGTAAGAGGTTTGGGAACGTTGAACTTACACTCAATATTTTCATCCCCAAAGACCACAAGCTGACCGACAAGCGTCCGGCGATTGTATTCTTTTTTAGTGGTGTCTGAATGAGGGTTCGCCAAGTGAGTTCTACCCCCACTGTCATTACTTTTCTTCCCG
>CAYNZV010000061.1:6827-25853 GCA_964401715.1 uncultured Gemmatimonadaceae bacterium
TCCATGACGAGAGGTGTCTGCATGGCTTCATCCCGTTTCCTCGCCACTAACTCAACCCTGTTCTCCCCCCTATTGACCTGAGAGGGTCTTAGCAGGCATTCCAGCCACTGCCCTGCTGAATGTGTCTGCGGAGAACCGGCTGGCGTGAGATCATCGAGAGGTTCATTGTTGAGTTTCACTTCTATGTCGTCATTGCTTGCGAACTCCCAGAAGTGGAGACGAAATCGCAACTCGGCAGCATTGCCAGACTCCACATCCTCACCCACCTGAAATTGGACGCCGACGGGTCCTTCCTGCTTGAGCTCCAATTCGCGTATGTTTTTGAAGCTGGAGTCACCGCCGAACCGGTCCACGCCGAATATCTTGTCTTTGCCAGCCATATTTGCGGGATCTCCGATCTCTCTCCATATGTTTTCTTTGGCGAAAAAGGCGTTGAAGGTGTGGATTCCGTCCGCGCCAGCGTAGAAAAGGTTCGTCGCTGCAGCACGCCATGCCGCCATAGTTCCTCCCCAAGAATTGAACGTCACCGCATAAGACGGCTTGTTCCTACGCTCAGGCTGTCCGCCGTACAGATTACTCAACCACGACTCATATGTGCGGTGTTTTTCCGCCCCTAGATCGAGAAAAGCCCAGTGGTCCCAGAAATTCCAGTCGATACAGGGATACACCGGTACATCGTATTTGTGCCCCAGTTCCACGATCTCCTTGAACGACTCCGTCATTTCCGACTCGTAGCGACCACCTGGAATCAAAATGTCGATAAAATCTTCTTGCAGCCATTTTTCCAGGTCCAACCCAACGAACCGTGCATCCGAAAGATTGAAAGGTGCGCGTGCCGCTATCAACACGGGACGCCCTCTTTGCCGTCCTGCTTCGTCTGCCATCTTCCGCACTCGCCGCACCAGGTCTGTCATCATGTCCAGGTGTTGCTGCTCTACGGGAAGCCAGTCTAGCGTCTCACGGAAATACGGGAAGTTCTTGAAGAAATCCATCTCTATCCCATCCACGTCGTAGTTCTGGGCTACCTCCTGGATCAACGAGAATATGTGCTCCCGGACCTGTTGATAACTGAAGTCAAGATAAGACCAGTATTTATTGTGTACCGTCCTCTCAATCCACTCTCCCGCCTCACCCATCACATATTCCGGATGTTTCCGCTTGAAGTGATCCAGAGGGTATGTCCATCTGCGCGAACCCTTGGGAAAAGAATCGGCTGCGTCGTTCATGCGCAGTGACCAGAATACCTCTATGTCATTCTCGTGACAGAAATCTGTTTGAATCCGCAGGTTGTCGCGCCCATACTTCTCCACAAGCTCTTGTGGCACCCCTTTGCCGTAGAACCCACCTAATTTCGTTTGGTGCGAAAACATGACGCCGGCCATGCAACTGCAATACCATATACTGTCCACCTGTGTCCCAACCAACGGCGCACTGCGGGCATTGAGAAAGTCCTCGACCAACTCAGCACCGGTGCGCCTAAACAACTTTTCCTCGACATCATGGCGATTTTCCACTCCGGTCCACGCCTCTCTTACGTCGTTTCCATCATTGTTATAAATGATGCGGCGCTTGCGCCAGCGTGCGGCCCTCCTCTGCTCGTTCATTGGGCTTCTCCTTTTGCGTAGAATCACCACGTCCATCTGCCACCCCAACAAGCACCGAGCAACAGACGTAGCGAACCGTGGCACAACTAACGATAAAGTACTAGATGTCTATAATGGTTAAAAAGCGATTAGCTGATCAAGACCTGAATTGACATTGTTCGACAGGTTGAAAAGTGTGATACAAGGCCAAGTAGATAACAAAAGAGCGATGCCAGACCAGTCCCCGCGACACTCTCGCAGGCATCACGAGACGTAGGGAAATCCGGGTCCGCAGCAAACACACCCGCGCTCCAATTCGGGCACTGCCGTCCTCCATGTGGCTTGCGCTTGGCTGGGAGGTGTTCGTCGTTTCAAAATGGCTGCGAGAGCCTGGTGAATCCGATAATGGATCGCACTAGAAACCGGATGTTGTCGAATTCGCGGAACTTCTGAAAGTCGTCGTCCAGCTGCCGGCGATCCTTCTGAAAACTCACAATGGTGAGCAGTTCGTAACCGAAGTACTTCGAGCGATTGGAGAGCGAAACGAAGGTCGTCCGACGTTTCTCGCTGAGATGGCTCTGCGTCTGGTTCTTGATGTGATACGGCCACGGACCGATCCCCTGTAATCCGGCATCCAAGTGCGTGCGTTTCAAAATGGGCATGGAGAAAAGGATGATCGGCATTGACCGGTACTCGCCGGTCAGGTTCTGGTCAGCCTCCTGATCCCGCAACCGCAACATCATGAACTTGTACTGGGGGTTGACCCTGAGTCGGCCCCACTTCCAGGTGTATTGCGCCCTGCTGACGACGGTCCAGTGATCAAGCCGGCGCTTGCGCTGGAACAACCCGGGCGAGATCTCGCCCCCCTGCTGCCAGTTCACGCGGAAGCGCAGCTTTTGTACCAGCTCGAAGTTGGAATACAGCTCCAAACGGAAATCGAGATAGGTTTCGTTGACGTAGCTGTCCTGATATTGCAGAAGGTCATCGCGGATACGATTGACGTCGTTGCCTCGTCCCGTCTCGACCGCCGCCATATACTCGTCGGCCACCGTGTCCTGCACGCGCCGTAGATGGTTCTCGAAAAACAGACTCGTGCGGCGGTCGCGGGCTGCCCGACGGTAGGTCAGCATTGCGTACGTGGATCTATTATGTCCCCCGCCGGCTACCTGCTCCACGTCGTAACGTCCCGTTGCCAGCGACAGGTTGGGCTTCAGGTCGTAGGAGGCGAACAGATGAAATCCCCGAAGGCCGTGGTCGTACGGCAGATCGAAGTCCAGATCGTCCTCCCGCTGGTCCGGTTCGTCGTTGTTGTTTCGATCGAGCCCGTATACATAGGTGTTGGGTTCCACGTCGAACATCAGGAACGGCTCGTTGTAATCGGGTCCCCCTCCATTGTTCCTGTCGGTGTCAACGATCCCGTCGTTGTTTTCGTCCTGGCCGATGAGCACCCCGTTGTGGTCGTTTGAAGCGCCGCTTCTGCTCGATCCAAGGATCTCGCCGGTGACGCGGTCGGGAAAGTTGTCGCCGTCCTCGTTGTCCTGCACCAGATCCCAGTAGAGCGTCTCATTGATCATGCCTTCGTACAGCCCTTCGTAGCAACACAGAAAGGTCAAAGGTTGGTATGTGCGCATGGTCGTTTTGAACTCGGGATTTATTGAGAAATATTCACCGCCGATGCGCGTCCCGCCGAACCAGCGGGTAGCGTTCAGATAATACGCTGACCCGCGCCGGTCAAATGCCGGGGCGTTGTCATAAGCCGGCGCATCTTCCAAGCGGGCCGGGTAACGAGCGTAAAGCGCTGAGCGCGCGTATTCCCCCTGCACCTCCAGACCGACTAGGGCCAGATGCATGTCGGCACTGTAAGTGTACAGCCCGGTGTCTTCACCAACGCGGAAACGCACCCGCTTGAGGTTCGACCCGTCCTGAACGTTGCCGTCGGCGCGGTGCATCGTGCGCCAGAAGGAGCTGGTAAATTCCTGGGTCAGATTGGCCGCCCCCGGTTGGAAGCGCCGCACCATGGCCGCCTCCACGTGGTAGTCGTTGGCCAGCAGGGCCTCGATCTGCACCTCGCGCATCGACCGCTCACGAGAGACGTCGAAGATATACACCAGCTGCTCAGTGCCCGCTGTCTCCTGGATCTCGTCCGCTGATTCCACCTGAAACACCGAAAGCAACCCCTCCAGGTTGGTGATGTTGCCCACATCGATGCCCTGCTCGTGCTGCAGCCGGTAAAGGTAATCGGCATACCGCGGAATGTCGTTGCGATTGTAGTAGTACTCGGCGGCAGGTTGCCCATTCCGGCCTCCGCCCGAGGGGCGGTAGTAAATAATGCTACGGAACCGACCGGTACGAAGTGACACGGTGCCCACCTGGGTCTCGACCCCTTCCTGATGGCGGATAACTCCCGGTTTGATGTCGGTGCGCACGACGCCGTCAATGATGATGCGAACATCCTGCACCGTGGGCCCTCCCTGCTCATCCCGCGGCGAATCGTCGGTGAAACGAATAAGCAGGTAATCCAGCTGCAGTTGCTCGCGATGGACCACACCCTTCAGGCTGTTCCCGCCGTCCAACGTGCTGTCGAAGATGTGGACGTTGGCCCCGTTCAGCCCCACCCGCAATCCACCCAATTGGCTCTGCAGGCGCCCGCCCAACAGCATGACGCTGGCATCTGCATTGTAGGTTACCCGGGGCGGATCGATGAACGCCGTCTGGTCCACCGATATCGGATTGATAATCTTGATCGGCTTCTCGATCCGCGAGCCCATGAAGGTCGCCTGCAGTCGAGGCGTCGACAGGTCCAGCCGCACTCCGTTGAAATCGGTTTTCGACAGAGTCAAAGGGCTCAAGCGAGCGATCAGGCCGTCGCCTGCGACCAGGCTATAGCCCCAACCGCCAAAACCGTCCTTGGCCACAATGACGTTATCCATGGCGGCTTCGAAAATGCCCTGGTCCGCCAGCAGCCGGCTGCCGTAGGTTTCGCCGGTTCCCCGGCGTTCGTTCCATTCCCACACGTCATAGCCCCTGAGCAGGTAGTCGCCCATGCTGTTGTAGTACACCTTGGGCGTTTCAACGTAGGGAAAGGAGTGATTCGGGTAGTTGGCGTAGGTCTTCATGCTGTAGTTGCGATACTGCAACCGGTGCTGCATCATGAATTCGCGCATGGTCTGTTCCTGCTGAAAGCTGACTCGAGTTGCGGGAGTCTCTGCCAACAGCGCCGTACTCACCCACATGGCCGGTAGCGAGAGTTGGCAGACCATCGCGTGTATCGCCTGCTTCCAGAAACCTCTAATTGGACGTTCACTAAACGGCATAAGGTTTGCAACTATACGTAATTGAATGGAACAAAAGGCTTTGCGGCTTTCGAAGGCTAATCTTCACGTTGCAACTTTTTTAGTAGGCTTTCCCGATGTTCTTTGCCGAACTGCTCGGCGAATTCCGTGGTGCACCCACGCTCATCGTAGTACTTATCCGTCTCGTTCGAACCCGTGAGGGGGCCATAGAGATCATAGCGTCGTTCGCTGAAGCGGGTCCGGCCCGGTCCCTTGGGGGCGCTTTTGAAGTCGGCACGTTGCACGCTGACACATTCCGACTCGTACTTCTCCAAGATCACGTTGCCGCTGGGGTCGATCATCACAGCGCTCCAGGTATTGGCAACCACGATCCAGCAGCAGTTATCCTGGGCGCGCTGAATCAGCTTCCGCGTGTTGTTCTTGCCGCCCGAACCGTCCATGGGTATGATGACCGCATCTACATCCTGCACGCCATGCATATTGAAGTTGTCCTGCACCTCGCGGTCCTTGCAGATCAGGAATCCGATGCGCCCCAGGGCGGTATCGAAAGGCTTGAGCTCGCGCCCCGGGGTGATAAAGGCCTCGCCACCGGAGTGTACTTTACTGTGTTTAGCAATGATTTCACCTTTAGGATCGAACATTGCACAGGTATTGTATAGATCCTCGCCGTTCAGCTCGAGAAACCCGAAAACCAGGTAAATGCCCAGTTCGCGACTCAGCTCTCCGCCGCGGATCAGGTAGGGACCGTCGGGCACGGTCTGAGCGCTCTGCACCATGCGCTCGCGGCTGACCTCGGGGTCGGCGCCGCAGACATACCCGTCGAGCACCGACTCGGGAGCGATGACCAGGTGGGCCCGCCGCCGTGCCGCCGCGCGCACGTACGCCTCCATGCGTTCGAAGTTCTCCTCCAATTGCCACGGGGTCGCCTCCATGGTCACGATGCCGACGAGTATGTGACTGGCCATTCCAACCTCCAGGTCCAGGATAAATGTGGGCTATCTTACTACGGTGGATGGGACAGGCTCGGGAGCCCGGTCATTGCCTCAAATATTAGAACTCGTGGCGTTTGCGGGGAATGTGGTTCTTCGGCTCTGCACCTGGACGGACCAGATTTTCGACATCATCCTCGACCAGGAGTCTGCTATGGACATAAGGTGGTTCCAGCACCGCCTTCTGAACCTCGGTGAGTTCGTCGAACCATTCCGGCATTTCCGTCTCATAAAGCCCCCCCGAGTAGTTGCAGAACTTGGGACTATAACGGTAGAGCAGTGACCGGCGTTCGTAATCCGCTTTCCAGGGAAGAGATCCGTGAATCGTGGATTCCATGAAAATAACCAGGTCTCCAGCCTTGCACGCCACGTTTCGCACCACCTCCCGGTCGGTGTTGTAGAGCATGATATCTTCAGTGCATTTGAAGTTGGCCTTATGGCTTCCGGGGATGACCGTAACACCACCGTTCCCCTCTTCTATATCTGCCAACTGGTACTGAAATTGTGTCATGCCAGTTCGGAACTGGCCGTTGGCAAAAGTGTAGCACTGTGCTCCATCGTAGGCACGACTGGTATAGCCGTGGAGGCCGTGTCCGCCACATCCCTGGCGAGCCATTATGATGAAAGGTTCGGAATCCAGCCTCCAACCGCGTCCAAAAAGCGAGTTCGCATAAGGGATCAGTTTCGGATGGGCAATGAGATCCCGAAACGGCTGACACCACGGTTGCTCCCAGGTGACCATTCCGTATGCGTGGCGAATTTCGTATTCCCCGTCCATGCCACCGGCATACTGGCTGGGGCCTGTCCATTCGTACTCCTCCATTGGCACGACGTTGGCGTCCACCGCGTCGTTCAGCGCCTTGACCTCGTCAGGAGTGAGAAAGTCCTTGACGAGGAGATACCCCTCCAGATCGAAGAGAAATTTCTCGCGCTCGGTCATCTCCAGCATAGTCGATCTCCTAGAAGGGTATTTTGATGGCTATTGCTGCATCCTCACAAGGTGCATGGCCCTCAGGATGCGTGTCTTGGAGCATTTGATTAAAGTCGTCGCTGGTCACATGACACAGCAAATACAGACCGGATTCCTCGCGAAACTTCATCACATCGAAGAATCACCTCATTAATGGCGTTAAGTACCCGTTAGAATGCAGAAATATCGCTTACCTTTCGAAATTGACCTCAGCAGTAGAATGGAGAAGGCATCGTGGAAGGATCCGACCCCTACGACATCCCTTGTCTCCGTTGTGTTTTCGCAAGGTTCCAACACGTAGCCATTGTTAAAGTGTCCTACTCGAAAGGATCAAAGAAGGTGAGATCAGTACCGAAATTGTCCATGGCGATAACCTCGTCGCCGCGAAAGCGAGCGCGAGTCTCAAAGTCGCGGAAAGTCAGGACCATATCATGAACTGGTAAATCGAAGTCGAGTGCGATTGAGTGACCGACCTCTGGCTGTTCGATGACCAGATAGTCTTCAGAGAAATGCGGAAAGCCTGACCACCCGTTTATCCTAACCAAATCATGCTCGATCCAAGGGGGAATTCGAATGTGTAGTGGACCTGGTTTCTTAATCTTCACTTCCAGCTGCGGATATCTATAGGGCGACCTAACTTCGATTTCCGCCGTCTCATGGTCAAACAGCATGTTCACCCAGTGACCGGTCTCATCGAAACGTGTAATTGACCGATATGCCTCGCACAGTGAACCTACTGCACCACCCACGATGTCCAGGTGAAAACCGATCCGAGGATTGTCAGATTCCCAGATTCCGGCAGGCTCGTGGCCGTACTGAGCCGGGAACCCGAAAGCACCTCGAATCCTATCGGCAAAATTCTTGGTCGAGTCCGCTCCGTTGACATCATCCGCAACAACTATAAAAGATGTGTCCCTAAGCTGAGATGGAAGAAGGTGGCTGCGCAACATACGCTCTGCGTCGGCGTAGTAACTGGCGTATCCCCATTTACCCAAAATTAGTGCGGTCTCAACCATGTCTCCCGTGTTGTTGGCTTCTCCCCGGAGCGGATAACTGCTCTCGGTGCTAGTTACTTCGACGCTCCAGCCTATCTGGTCGCGCATGTCCCACAGACCGTTGTCGAAGAAGGCCTTAACCCGAGCTATAAGGCCAGCATCGTGGGTAAGGTCTGCAAACTGGGCCAGCGATGATAGGACACTTGTAGTCGAATGGGCGTGGTTCCCGAAGATGGATGTCGAAAATGAGCCGTCTTCCCGAAAGAAATCACGGATGACTTTTTCCTTTAAGACCTCGGCCAACTGGAGAGCTGGGCCGTGGCTTGTGGCGCGATAAAACTTGACTAACGGGCCTATGGAACGTGCCATACGCTGAATAAAGGTGTGGGTGTTTTGGATACGATCAATCTTGACGGGTAAGTCGCGTTCAATCCGACAGAAATCCCACTCCTCGTTTGGGACCCAGTAGTCGAATATGGTCTGAATGCTCGCCTCGGCTATTTCACGGGCTCGATCGGAGTCACGATACTTGGTCAACGCGTAGAGAGCATGGAAGCCTTCACGCACGCTGTGGTCCCCTAGTGCGATGGGTGTGCCTTTACCGCCGACGTGTTTGCCAATCCGTTCGAGTGGTAAGGGAGCCTGGGAATAGGAGAAGTAGGCTGCGCGTGCGTGTTTTTCGATACATTCCTCTTCAATCTCTATGCCAACAGCATCCTCGGCGTTAAGTAGTGCATTTAGATGACGACCCGGGTGATGGGCTTCATGGCCTGGGCTAAAACGTGCCTCGAACTGGGGTCGTACCTGAACTGCTCCGAAAGGAATGTCGGCATCGTCGGCATTAAACGTGTTGCACATGGTGTGACACCCAAGCTTTATCGCACCTTTGATGTCACTGGTATTTACATCTTTAAGTTTAGTCATAGCCGAGGGATCAAGTTAAACGTTTCCTGGGATGAGCGCAGAAGTAACATCACGCCAGTTGTTCGCTATTTAATCGACTGAATGGTCATCCATTGATGCCGAAAAATATAAATTTTTTCGGCATCAATGGACCTTTATATATTTCAGCCTTTGTCGCATCTCGAAATACCACTGACTTCGCTATGCCGAGTTGTCGGACGATGCCAGCATAAATAGCCCCTCCCTTTTATATGATCGTGTCGGGGACGGGTTTCGAAGCGGTGGAAATATTATTTTTGAGCTCTAAGGAGGCGTGCAAGATGGACGAGAAGAGGAAAGCCGCGCGATGGCGTAAGCGGCGGATTGTTTACAACAACGACGGACAAGACGTGATAGAGGCACGGGCAGGAATCGAACATCGCCATGACATCAAATGGCAAATGCTCGTCCGCAGCGGGGGTGAGTTGATGAATGACTTTCTCAATGCGCGCAGCACCCCGCTGATCGGCACACAGGTGGACAGCAACTGGTATTGCACCTGTCGGGGCGGGGTCAACTTCTCACACCACACGAAATTAGGCGGGTTCTACGGAAAGGGGGTTGCCCAGGAACTCATTGACACCTACGGACGGGACAACCTGCAGATCCAGACGGACTTCTCTCACGAACACGGCATGGAGGCCTTCTGGTCGCTGCGCATGAATGACGACCATGATTCTTATCCCATGGGTTACCGTCACCAGCACGACCATGATCTGGCTGCCTTCAAGCGGGAGCATCCAGAATATCTAATGGGTGAGCCGGCCGACTGGGAGAAGTATCCAGAAGGGGCACGACACACGGGGTCGTCAAATAGAAGCTGGTCTTCTCTCGATTTCAGCTATCCAGAGGTACGGGAACACGTATTCTCGTTGATCCGGGAAGTGGCCCAGAACTACGACGTTGACGGGGTCGAGATGGACTTCTTCCGAGCCCCCCCGTATTTCGTACCCACTCGGGATGGACTTCCGGTCGAGGAGCAACACCTAGCGGCAATGACCGACCTGGTGCGGCGAGTGAGCAAGATGGCCGACGAAGTGGGACAGCAAAGAGGACGTGCCCTGCTGCTGGCAGCGCGCACGCCGTTTACGGTTGAGGACGCGCGATACATTGGCCTCGACCTGGCGGAATGGCTTGCAGAGGATCTTATTGACATACTCATCCCTGGTGGCGGTAACGAGTCGAAAATGACCGAGTCGTTCAAGGAAATCGTGGACCTGGGGCACAAATACGAGGTACCGGTATATCCCTGTATCGACTGGGGTGATTTCCGGACTCACTGGGTTTATCTCGATCTGGGAGCGGGAGAACACCGGACCTATGAATCGTGGGTGAAAACCCTGTACGGTGGACACCCGAAAGACATTGAGAAACCGTGTTGGATCGTGGCGTTCAATTCATGGGAAGGAACAGATGCGACATGGCGTGGCGTGGCGATGAATCTGTGGAATGCAGGCGCGGACGGGATCTACGTCTTCAATGGTTTTCACAGCACCGATATCAATACATGGCGAGAGATCGGAAACCCTGAGACAATGGCAAGCAAGGACAAGATATTCGGCGTGGAGCGGTTCGCCGGAGACACCAGCTTCAGCGACGTGCGCGAGTTGGAGCTGCAACACGGAGAACCGGTCAGCCTGCACTTTCAGGTGGGCGAAGATGTGGAATCTGGCAATGCTGCCGAGCTGAGCTTTCGCCTCCACCTCTGGGATCTGGCAGACAATGACAACGTGGAGGTAACGCTCAACAACGGGTCCCTCGACAACCTGAGACCCGCCGACCCAAACGAGACGGCCACGGGAGGACAATGGCTGGAATGCCTGCTGCCTTCATCTCAGGTCAAGAGAGGCGAGAACAGGGTAGAGCTAATATTGAAGAAACGCGATGAGTCCATGCGGACACCTCTCGTCTTGAACGCATTACAGTTGCATGTTCACTACGAGGGATAAGAAGATCGGGTTAATTTGATCCCGTCCCAGCGCACAAGAGGAAGACGATTTACAACGGCTGCTCGATCACTTCGACGATCTCACACAACAGGTAAAAGAAACCCACGTTAATGCCATCGCTGGCGATGACCTGTTACGCAAAGAGGGCTTACATAAACATCTTGAAGAACCTCGGACCAAGCTGGCCGGAGCACCGCCCTCTACGTTGGAACGAGTGCTGATAGATCGAATCTGTTGCTGCTGGCCGAGGAAGGCATCCGTTGCATCGTGATGAGTTTCCGTGCATAGCACGAAATCGCGTCGAATATCGAAGCCATCGTACAGGGCCCGCTTCAGGCCGACATCGATGCGATCGAGATTGTACATCCCCTCGTGTAGCAACGAAGAAACACGATCTAACCAAGTAGCTACGATCGAACGTAGGTAGGCCAGAAATCGCGGCCAAAGAAGGGAGCAGGGTAATGGAGTCGAGACCGAATATCGTCCTCATCGTTGCTGATGACATGGGCTATTCCGATCTGGGTTGCTATGGCGGCGAAATCGCCACCCCGAACGTGGATCGACTGGCCGCGAACGGCCTGCGCTTTACCACCTTCTACAACAACGCCATCTGCACCGCTACCAGAGTCTCACTGCTGACCGGGTTGTATTCCCAACAGGTCGAGGGTAAAGAGAGATCCAAGAGCCACGTCACCATGGCCGAGATGCTCAAGCCAACCGGCTACCACACCCTTATGACGGGAAAGTGGCACTTACAGCATGAGCTCGCGGGATTACCTTTCGAACGCGGTTTCGAGCGCAACTACGGACCCATCGGCGGAGGCTGCAATTATTTCAATCCGGGCTTGCGACGGGCTGGCGAGCCGGAACCGGCGAGAAAGACACCAGCACACGGGTACGAAGTCTTCGGCGTCGACGACCAGCTCATCCAGCCATACACCCCCGCAGACCCCGACTACTACACGACCGATGCTTTTACCGATCAAGCCCTCGAATACTTGGACGAATACGGCCCGGGGGAGGATCCCTTCTTCCTCTATATGGCTTACACGGCTCCTCACTGGCCGCTTCAAGCCAGGCCGCGGGACATCGCCAAATACCAGGGCAGATACAAAGTCGGCTGGGACCATCTCCGCGAGCAGCGTATGGAGCGACTGCTCGAAATGGGATTGATCGACGAGCGCTGGGCCCTGTCAGCACGCGATCCCGACGCGTTGCCTTGGCATGAGATCGAGGACAAAGATGCCTGGGATCTAAAAATGGCGGTCTACGCCGCCATGGTGGACAGCCTCGATCAGAACATCGGCCGTCTCATGACCAAGATCCGCGAGCTCGGGGAAGAAGAGAACACGCTCGTGCTGATCTTGTCAGACAACGGCGCCACCGATGAGGACAGGACGAGCACACCCGATATAGCACCGGGAACGGTGGATTCGTACCATTCGGCAAACCTGCCCTGGGGTAATCTCTGCAACACGCCGTTCCGCAAATTCAAGCGCTGGAACCACGAAGGCGGCATCGCCACACCGCTGATCGCCTACTGGCCGCGGGTGATTACTCAAGGGGGTGCGATCACACACCAGATGGGTCACCTCATTGATGTGATGGCCACGTGTGTAGATGTCACCGGGACCGACTACCCATCGACCCACAACGGACGTGAGACCGCGCCTCTGGAGGGGAAAAGCTTGCTGCCGATCTTCAGAGGCGAGCAGCGCGAGGATCACGACGCGCTCTTCTGGAACCAGGATGGGCTCTGGCGCGCCGTCAGAGCAGGCAAATGGAAACTCGTATCTCCTGACTACTGGGTGCCTTACAAACCCTGGCGCCAGGATGAGGAGGCAACGAGGCCCCCAGTAGGTTGGGCGCCTGAGCCCGATGGGCTGTGGGAGTTGTACGATATGGATGCTGACCGTACCGAGGAGAATAACCTCGCCGACAAGTATCCCGACCGCGTCAGGGAAATGGTGGCGATGTACCTTGATTGGGAGAGCCGATGCGCGACCAACTGAAACGGCAGGCCGGGCCGTGTTCCCACGGTGTCATGCTCCCGCAACATGGTTTTAGAGATTGCAGTATTGGACATCAGGCTTTGTCATCTTACGATGATTCCGGAGATGAGGTAAGCACTCGCTCCTGAATAGAAGATCACAAGGCTGTGTTTATCAGGGTCCCGCCCGCAGGCCCTTTCGTGTCATATCCATGAGATCAACTAAACAAGCCCTTCGCCGTAGTCGGAGGACATATTTTTTTGTCTCCCTCACACAATTCTACACATATTCCATTTTTGTAAATGTTTTCGTCTTTTACCTCTCCGCTATAGTAATACCAAATCGTCTTACCCTCTCGTTTCCCATCTACGTAGTTTCCTTTCCCCATCACCTTTCAACCGTTGTAATACGAAACCCATTTACTTTTTTTACTGCTCCCGTAACTTTGCCACGGGTTACATTAAGGCCATGCTGGATGCGGTTCGCATCAACTTAAAGGACTTCTCTAATGCCCCTCGATCGTGCCATTTTCACCACCAAGACTGAATGCGCAAGTTTGAACGCTCGCCGCCAATTGTTCCTGGACGATTTCCTGGTCGCAGAAAACCGTGGGCTTAAGCGCCGCCTACACCAACCGGAACGCTGTGGACCGGTGATGACCCCGGACTCGGACGCGGGCCAGATCGCGCTGCAAAGTCGAAGCTCGCCGCAGTGGAACACGGAGAAAAAACTCTGGGAGTGGTGGTACTGGGGCAGTTGGAGCTGTGAGCCTTACGGGCAATGGGGTAGCACCTCGTTCTCTCTCACCCACTACGCTGTGTCGGAAGACGGCACGCACTGGGAGCAACCGCGGCTGGGTCTGTACGAGTGGAAGGGTTCCACGGACAACAACATCGTGATGGATCCGGACCTGGGAAACCGGGCCCTTTACCACATCGTCCGCGACGAACGCGACCCCGATCCCCAGCGGCGCTACAAAGCCCTGCTCAAGGTCCAAAATCGGCAAGCCGCCGTATCTGCCGACGGATTTCAGTGGACCATACTCGACATCGACGAAATCCCCAGCAGCGACGAGTCCCACTTCTGCTACGATCCCATCGGCGAACAGTTTGTCGCCACAGTGAAACGCAGCACGGTGTGGGGACGGTCGGTCTGGCTGGTTACCAGCAAGGACTTCGAGACCTGGGAGGACCACGGCTGCGTGTTGCACGCCGACCAGATCGACTGGGATAATCGACTACCTCGAATCCGGCGCGCGCTCGAGGATCCCAACCTGCTCAGCCCACCTCTGGTCGATGAGATCGATTACATTGCCGAGACCTACCACATGGCGGTTCTTCCCTACGAAGGCCAATACATCGGCTTCGTGCTGATGTTCAATCCCGCCGGCGCCATCCCACCACCACACATGAACTACACCGGCTTGAACCAGGTCGAGCTGGCGGCCAGCCGCAATCTGAAAAACTGGCGTCGATTGTGCGATCGCGAGCTTTTTCTGGATATCGAACCATGGAATGGCAAGAACTGGGGCACGAACCAAGTTGCTGTCTGCGGCGCGCCCATCGTGCGCGACGACGAGATCTGGATCTACCACATGGCCGGCCGCTTCCGCGGTCCCGAGGAGGTGTTCCCGGAAGAATACCTCCCATACTTCAAGGCGGAAACCGCCCTGGCGCTGGCCAAGCTGCGCCTTGATGGTTTCGTGTCTCTCGAAGCTGAGTCGGTTGATGGTGAGTTGATTACTCCGCCGCTGATCGCAGAGGGACCGCAGTTGGTAATCAACGGCGACGCCGGTGACGGCAGCATCGAGGTAGAGATTTTGGACGCCGAAAGCCTGCAGGTATTGGAAGGAGCGGACGTTGGCATCTTCGACGGTTTTGATGGTGACCAGCTCCGCGGCGCAGCAACCTGGAAAGGACGTGGCCTTAGAGAGATTTCCGGCGGGCGCGAGGTTCGCCTGAAGATTCGTCTGCAAGGTACGGCACAGCTCTATTCGGTTTGCTGCCCGTAACGTGAATCTTTGACGTCTGATTCGTCGCCGGTCTTCGACTTGACCATCAACAGGCCATTGCCGTCATCATCGGCCCCTGCCTCGATCACCGTCCCCTCGTAATTGGTTACAAAAAGCCCTTTAGCCCTGATAATCCCGTCATCGGTCGTGGGCACCGATCAACCCCACGGCACACACGCTCATTACCAGTAATACCAAAGCGTTCCCAAAACGTTTAGCTTGGCATTCGAGGCACCGAGCCTTCTGTTAAATAAGGACAAGCCATTGTTCGGTTGACCTTAGTCTCTCTCTTTAAAAATGCCTATTTATCCATGGGGATGAACAGCGGCACCGTTTCCAATTCGTCGTTGATTATGGTATTTCGCGGACCGGTCTTCACTACTTTGGTCCGAGCCAATTGTCACGCTACCAACGTGCTCGCCACGACTACCGGCGCAAGGTCACGTAGACGTCCACTTTCGACGGTCTTCCGGCGGTGGCAGACTTGATCTGGACCTTGATGAAATTCCACGGCTCGGTAACAGTCGTCCGCGCCCCCTCCCCCACCGCCAGAACTGCCGACCCAGATTCTATGGCCTGCCAGTCCCGGGTATCGTGAGAGCCCAGTAGCTGCCAGCTCAGCCCCGCGTTGTCGTGCCTGTTGTAGACCAGGACGGTCATGTCCCGGTAGCCCCTCGACTCCATAATACCGCTATCGGCGAAGTGGTCGGTGGTTTCGTATTCCCGGAAGAGGTAGCCGTCTTTTTCCATGCGCGGGGGGATGCAAAAAGGGTCGATCTCGTAGATCATGTTCAGACCCCAATCGGTGACCAGTAGAGTTCCCCTGGTGGTAGGCGAAATGTAGGTGGGAAGCACGGCGTATGACGTGGTTGGCGCCAGATGGTCACCGCTTCCGCCGGCCAGTTCCCACACCAGTTCCTTGTGGCGATTGACGCAGAGAATCCTCGAGCGCTCGCTGCAGATGATGGTGAGCCCGCCAAACTTCTCATGGATACCGAAGCGCAACGCGCAGGCCGCTCTGGGAACCATGTCGTACAAGTCGCCATATCCAGGTCCCTTCCGATCGCCGTACGACCACACCTTCTCACCGGTAGTGGTATCGATCTCCCAGACACCGGTAGGGTCCGATGAGACAAACGGGATCAGCAGATCGCCACCATATGACATCCCGTACTTCTTCGGCAATAGTTTCTGTAGATAGAACGGACGCCAAGCGGGATAATTCCAGACCACGGTTTGATCCTTGAGCAGAATCTTGATGATCTCTTCACCGTCCGACACCATGATATGGTCGTCGTCCCAGTAAATCGCCTCGAAAGGACGCTGACATCCAGTGTAGCACCACATCACGTCGCCACTATCGCGATCGACAATCATCACCCGGTGCTCGCCATCAAATTCCGTGATGAGAACGTGGCCTTCATAGGGTCCGGAGGGCATAAAGTGGGCGGAAGTCGCAAGGTTAATGCGGTCTCCGTCGCCAGGGGCTCCCCGCTCACCGTAGAGGACTCGAAGCTTGCCGGTCTTGCTGTTGATCAGCACTACATCCGCGCCCCACTGTTCGGCAACGACGATCTCATCCGGGTCGAACGGATTCTGCTCCGCCATGTGGGGTCCGAAGAGCTGACCGTCCCTAACACCCGGGTTTCCCGTTCCATAAGACCAAAGCCTGTTCATAATCCTACTCCTGCATCAACTGTTTTATAGATTTCTTTTACACCACATATTATTTATAGACAATTCTTTGGTGAGGACATACTCAACAACACATTCTTCGCAAAAATGTGCAGTGAATTATATTAAAATTACGAATGGGTCAACAATGCCAAATGTTGTAGATACCCCCATTCTCAAACGAACAGAATTGTTTCCATGCTCCGGTGCGCCACTGGTTTTCCGGTGAGAAGCCTTGTGGGCGTTGATCTGTGGCCCCTGACGACACACTCCTCTCCTATCCTTTGGCTGCGAAAAGAGAAGCCGATGCTGAGTGTGAGCGACTCGGTGTTCATACCTTTGGCAAACCGGAATAATTGCTGGCGATTCCCAGTTTCTGCGTCGGCAAGTAAGGATTTCAGCCGGTAGATGTCATTAGCGAAGCGCCGAGGAACACCTCCGCGCAACAAGCGAACTGCTGAATCAAATCCTCCAATCTCAAAGGAATTTGCTATGTCTGAATCAACTTACCGTAAAGCTTCGCCGGGCTTTACGAAAGAACAGTGGGAAGAGTTTGATCGAGAAGGTTTACTGATCATCGAAGACGCTCTAACGCAAGACGAGATTGATTATTACTTGAGTGCAATTGATGAACTTACCGCCTCAGACTCGAACTACAAAGAAGGAAAATTCTATGGTCCGGATAACTTGGTGACAAAAAATCCCGTCTTCGCTGAGTTAATCGATCACCCCCGCCATGTCGGTTATGCCTATGACATCTACGGAGAATTGCTCAAACTGCACGTCTCGCAGGCCTTTATTCGTCCACACTGCCCCTCACCCCACGTATGGCATCCAGATGGTGCACGCGCTTTGCCTTACGGAGTGTTTTCGCCCAGACTACCACTGCAAATCAAAATTGGTTACTGGCTTACCGATCTGCCGCATCCAAAAATGGGAAATTTTGTGTGTATGCCAGGCAGCCATCGTCGTCAGTATTTTGAACAGTATGCAACACATACAAGCATGCCGGGTGAGAAGATTCTCTGCTGCCCTAAAGGAACGATGACAATCATCCACTGTGGACTCTGGCATCGCGTTGAAGCCAATGAGAGCGACGTGGTGCGAAAGAATATCTTCATCGCTTATTGTCCGTCTTGGCTCTGCGAGGCGGACCGACTTGAGTGCAACCCGGATTGGTTGAAAACATTAAACCGGGAACAGCGTATTATCATGCGTAGCTACACTCACGGCTATGCTCGCTCCAAGCCGCCAAAGGACGATTTTCCCCTATTTTTGGATCGAAATACTGGACTGGCCTCGGATCCGGAATTGTATTCCGATGATGTTCCGTCTAATTGGCGAAAGCGAAAAGTCGTGGTTGAACAATGGGGATATTGACCTCGGGTTGTATTCCACTCGACCTATACCCCCACCACATACAACGCTTACAGATACGCATCCTCTAAAGTATGTCTCCGATGCTATTGCCAGTTCATAAATCTAGGAAACAACCTTATCGTCATCTTCCATCTTTTCGATGGGTCCGGGTGTGGTCGTTTCCCAATTCAAGTAATCACGGCCAAGAAATTCGCATGAAGCCCACACTCTTGACCGCCAAGTGTTTTTTCCGGCGCATTCAAAAACAACACGGTAACCATACCAAGAAAAGCCCCCGGCTAACCTGAGTTAACCGGGGGCTGTCTGTCGTCTATTGTAGGTTGTCGTGCTACACCTGAACTCGCCTACATACTTCTATTTGGTGTTGTATTCGCCCCTGCTGTTAATGACTTCACCAGGCTGAATATTTACACCTTCTTCATATAGCTTGTCGCGCTCGGCATCCAACTGCTGCTGCTGCTCATGGCGCCTGGCCTCTATGGCGTCGTGCTCTTCCTGGCTCTGGGCATTCTGATGCTCATTATGAGCCGCTTCATCTATAGCTAACTGGCGCTCTTCCAACTCCCGGTGACGCGCATGCCGATCGCGCTCAGCCTGAGCATCAGCCTCGGTAAAACCCTCATCCTCCTGCAAACGACGCTCAATCTCTGTCTCAAATTCCTGCTGACGTCGCTCCATCTCATCACGACGCTTCGCCATATGCTGCTGATGCCGTTGATCCCTATGCGCCCGAGCCTGAGCACGTAAGCTTTTGCGCTCAGCACGCAACTCCTGCATGCCCTGTCTAAAATCACTATCAGCGGCCTTATGTGCCTGATGACGCCCCTCCATCAATGCAATTCGACGTTCCATCAACGCGCGGTGTTTTGAGTGCATGTCCCTTCTGAACTGGGCATCTGCAGGGTCAAAATGCTCACCTTCGTCATTCTGACGACGCTCAATTTCTTCGTCGAGTTCGTGCTGACGGCGATCCATATTGGCTCGCATCTCAGCTATTCTTTCCTGTAACTCGTCCCAAGTAGGTGGTTCTCTTCGGGGGCGCTCACCTTCGCGGCCTCCTGCATCGGGATTTTGCGCGACAGCTACATCAACTGCCAAAACCATCTGCAAAAGGCAGATGCTGCAAAAAACCTGAAAAAACCTCTTAAATGCGGTCATTTGAGACCTCCTTAGTGATTAAGATCACCAAAGGGCAAAAACATTAGAACCCTTTCTGTGAAAAGTTTCCAGCCTACAGCGCCCCAGGTCT
>CAYNZV010000062.1:0-21583 GCA_964401715.1 uncultured Gemmatimonadaceae bacterium
GACTCTTCCCCATCCTCGCGAGACCTTGTTTTCCCAATCTTATTGAGCTTACTGCGAATACGTGCAGCACTTCGATATACGCAGACCGCGCAGCCGCCGTGTGTTCTACTCCTCGACGGCTTCGTGGTTTCGCTGGAGTCTCAATGATGCACCTCCGCGGTGTAGTGGGGACAGCGTACCGGGAATTGATCGTCTTCCCTTTGTCGTACTTTCACAGAGCTGTGGTTGATTCCCATTCCTGTGCAATACCACTGTAGAGATCCAACGCGCGAATATGAACCGGCGAATGACGACATAGAGAGGCAAGTTGTCTGCGAGCAGAAAGCAGGTTTTTGTTGACAACCGCAAAGCCATGGGAGGTCCGACGCCAACAATGCCACGACCGAAATTTTGGTGAAACCGGCCCAGGGATTTGCGCCAGACCACTAGTGCCAAGATGCCGAAGTAGATGCAGCCTAAAATCGGCGCGGCCAACAATGCGGTTGACCGCCTCGACCGTGCAGGCTGTACTGCAAAAGTATTCTGGGCCCAGAGCTGGCTCGTGGTGGCATCAATGAACGAGCGATGAAAAACAGGATCCCGTTAATAACGATATGCAATAAGAGGTTAGTAAAATTAAAATCCGGTCCTGACGACCCGTCCACCCAATTATGGACCCATGGTAAACGTGCGTTACAGACTCTTCGTCTCTCGTCGAAGCCCTGCTATGAACCGGAAGTAATATCTCCTCCAATAGATAGTTGGAGACGAGATCGTTCCCGAAAATCATGGCGCTATCGTCGAAAGTGAACCCATTGTCCATAGAGACTTGGCAAGCGAGGCCCAAGAATATCATCTTTCCCCCAAGCGACAATCATAGCGAAAAAGAAGATTCCGCAAATCTTGACGTGGGTACAGCAGGAGGAGATATTTGCATTATTCCCTGCGCCATCCCCTCGAGCCGAAAACATCCCTCATCGGTCGTTTTCTTTGAAGCCAATAACTATGGTCAAGTGGGTACCGTGTGCGGTGCATTATTTCTGCATAGTGGTTGTTTGTACGACAATTTGGAACGGATGTGCGACAAGATTCCGATCGGCGGTTGCTGGTTCACTGGTCAAGGATGTGGCGGCAGCGACTGCTCGACAACAAGACGCGATGCTGGTCGCGGATGCAGTTCCTACGTTCATACTGCTATTGGAAGGTTTGTTGGAGAACGATCCGAATAACAGAAAGTTGTTGACGTCGGCAAGCCAAATTTACGTTTCCTACGGCGCTCTTATCGAAGCATCGGATCCGACCAGAGCCAAAGAGCATTACGCCAAAGCAAAAAATTACGGGCATCGTGCCCTGGCACAAGAAAAAGGCGTGGGCGCATTGCTCGGTCGCCCCTATGCAGAATTCACGGGCTTGTTCGCTCTGCTCGAAGAGAACGATGTAGCTACTGTCTTCTGGGCAGCCAGTGGCTGGGGTGCGTGGATCGCTGCTTCGCTCGATTCGATGGCAGCGCTGGCAGAAATGCCGAAGGTCGTCGCACTCATGGAATGGGTGCTGAAAATCGATGAAACGCTTGAATTCGGCAGTCCTCACGTGTTTTTAGGTATGTATCACGCTGCGTTGCCTCCCGCTTTGGGTGGCAACCCGGAGAAATCTCTACTACACTTTGACAGAGCCCTCGCTATTAGTCGAAATAAATCGTTAATGGTATATGTGATGAAGGCGAAGTATTATGCTCGCCAGGTTTTTGATCGCGAACTTTACGTCACCCTGCTCAACGAAGCCTTGGCTCGACCTGTCGATGGGGAACAGAGACTCATCCTGCAGAACACCGCTGCAAAAAAACAGGCGCGAAAGCTCTTACAGGAAACGGATGAATTTTTCTAGAACGCTCCTGCTACTCTTCCTGTCCGTCGCTCTGCCGATTCAAGTAATCGGCGGACAACCTCTAAATGTTATAAAAGTCGCCACTCTTGCTCCCGAAGGCAGCTCGTGGGTAACAGCATTGCGGACCATCGATGATGAGGTGCGGCAAGAGACTGAAGGGGCGCTAGGTTTGAAGATCTATCCTGGTGGGGTACAGGGCGATGAAGATGTCGTTCTGCGGAAGATTCGTGTTGGTCAATTGCACGGGGCGGGCTTCGGCGGAATGGGAACCACGCTTGTCTACAAAGATGTCCTAGCGTTGGAATTGCCCTTTATGTTCGACGAGTTTGGTGAAATAGACTACGTGCTCGAACAGATGGATGAATATTATAAAAATGGTTACCAAGAGAACGGATTTGAATTCCTGGGATGGTGTGAAATCGGATACGTCTATCTGCTCACCCAACGTCCGGTAACGAGCGCGGACGACATTCGTGGAATCAAAGCATGGCGTCTGGAGAAGGAACCGATAACTGAAGTGTTGTTCCGAAAGGCTGGCGTAATCTCAGTACCTCTAAACATACCCGACGTGCTGCTGGGACTACAGACCAATCTTATCGAAGTGGCATACGCTCCACCCTCAGCTGTTATCGCGTTGCAGTGGTTCACCCGAGTCAAGTACGTAACCGAGCTCCCCCTCAACTATACCGTAGGCGTATTTCTGATAGACAGTCGGACCTTCCAGCGCCTCGATGTTGAGCATCAACGTATTCTGAGAAGAGTTTCCCGGCGCCACATGAAACAACTCAGTATTTACAGTCGAAAAGAAAACGAAGAAGCGATTGCTGTCATGAAGGCAAATGGATTGGAATTCGTCACACCTCGGGAAGAGGAGGTTGCAAACTTCCACTCCCTGGTGGAGGAAACCATTTCGGAATTGGCAGGCAAGGCGTTTTCCCGGCGGTCACTGGACATCGTGCAGGGACATTTGCACGACTATCGCAAGAAGAAGAAAATCGAGTGATTCGACGGCGAGAACTGATCCGTGCCTTCGAACGCTTGGAAGATGGCACTCTCGGACTGTTGGTTGGCACGTTGGTTTTGGTAGCAATCGCGCAGATCGTAATGCGAAATGTCTTTTCCGTGTCACTACTATGGGCCGAGCCCCTCATACGTCATCTCGTGCTCTGGAGTGGGTTCGTAGGCGCCATCTTGGCGACCCGGGAGGGCAAACATATAAAAATCGAATTTCTATCAAGTTTCCTTGGACAACGGGCACGACGTCTCGTCAGCATGCTGACCAATTGTGCCTCCGTAATCATCTGTTTTACCCTTTTTGTGACAGCTGTAAGGTTTGTAGCGGACGAAAAGCAGTACGGCCTCAAGGGAGTCTTCGATATTCCCTTGTGGCTCTTGCAGTTGATCTTCCCTGTGACATTTGGCGTCTTAGCTTTGCGTTTCTTTGTTCATTTGATAACACACCTGCGGGCGATACCGCAAGAAGGCACCGATTGACCGCGGCCCTAGCCGTACTTCTCGCCGTCGCTGGAACTCCTTTATTTGTCGTCATCGCTTTCCTCGCCCTGTTCAATTTCTACGTCGAAGGATTCGACCTTACCGTTGTTTTCATAGAAATGTACCGCATCGCCGAGACCCCAACTCTGACGGCAATTCCGCTTTTTGCGTTCGCCGGATTTCTTCTTGCCGAGAGTGGGGCCGCCAATCGTCTCTTGAGATTTTCACAGGCCCTTCTTGGTTGGCTACCCGGGGGTCTATCCATAATGGCGGTGGGTCTTTGTGCTATGTTTACCGCTTTTACCGGCGCATCCGGGATTACCATCGTAGCGTTAGGCGGACTTCTTTATCCCGCATTGTTAAGAAACCAATATCCCGAGCGGTTTTCGCTCGGTTTAATCACCACCTCCGGCAGTCTGGGCCTACTGTTTCCGCCAAGTTTACCTCTCATAGTCTATGGCATCGTCTCCAAAACTGCAGTGGACAAGCTATTTATTGCCGGTCTTGCGCCCGGTATGCTGATAGTATTACTACTGTCGCTTTACGGTTTTTTTCGTGGCCTTCGCATGGGAATCGCACCCACTGGTGAATCTGAGGTCGGAATCGCTGAATCATTTCGCGAGAGCTTCTGGGAGCTGCTTTTGCCGGCGGTTGTATTTGGTGGGATCTACGGCGGCTTGATCGCGGTCAGCGAAGCCGCAGCCCTGTGCGCTCTCTATGTTTTGATCATCGAGGTTTTTGTCCACAAAGAGATTCGAATTACGGAATTACCGCGTGTCGCTCGTGAGACGATGATCATGACTGGGAGCATTCTGATTATACTTGCTTGCTCGATGGCCTATACGAACTACATGATCGACGCGGAAATCCCCAATAGGTTATTGGCTTTTGTCAACTCCCACGTCGACAGCAAGATCACATTCTTGCTGTTGTTGAATCTATTTCTACTCGCGGTCGGTTGTATGGTAGATATGTTTTCGGCTCTGATCGTGGTGGTACCATTGATACTTCCCATAGCACAATCGTTCGATATCCATCCGATACACCTGGGGATGATATTCTTGACGAACCTGGAGATCGGTTATTCCACGCCACCGGTAGGTCTCAACCTTTTTATCGCCAGCCTGCGCTTCAAAAAACCACTGCTCAGTCTCTATTGGGCTTCTCTCCCATTCTTGGGCCTCCTGCTGGCGGCTCTACTCATTGTTACGTATTTCCCCCCCCTCAGCCTCTTTCTCGTCGATTGATCATGCCTCCCCTCTTTTTCGTCATCGCAGTGGGAATTCTCATTACCTCGGTCCATGTGTGGTGTGCAGACGATCGGTTCCAGGAGTGGCTGCGCCTGCTGCATCAGCGCGCGGTAGCGAATGGCGTATCCCCGGAAGTTGCAAACGCCGCCCTTACTGATTTGACGTTTAAACCCGAGATAATCGAATTAGAGCGAAAGCAGCCGGAATTCACCGAAACCTTATCCAGCTATCTCGACCGAGTTGTTTCGCCTTCGAGAATTCTGGACGGCAGGAAAAAACTAGTCAAGCACCACGATTTACTCCAGCAGGTGGGGGCCAAATACGGTGTTCAGCCTAGGTTCATCATCGCATTATGGGCAATCGAAAGTGATTTCGGGAGGTTTCAAGGTCGTCATCCCACGGTTGAATCTTTAGCTACTCTAGGATTCGGTGGGCGCAGGGGCAGTTTTTTCCAAAGCGAACTGCTACACCTTCTGCATCTCATTGAACGCGAAAAGCTGATTCCTTCTGAACTTTTAGGCTCGTGGGCAGGCGCCATGGGGCAATGTCAATTCATGCCCTCAAGTTTTCATAAACTTGCCATCGACCACGATGGCGACGGTAAGCGTGACATCTGGCGAAACCACGCCGATATCTTTGCCTCCATTGCAAATTTCCTCGCACACGTAGGCTGGCGCGAAGACCAGACCTGGGGCCGTGAGGTGCAATTGCCGCACAATATAAAGGCCGACACCGGTATGGCCACCAAACGGACTCTCGCAGAGTGGCAATTTCTTGGCGTCAGAAGGTTGAGTGGTAAAGATCTGCCTCAGCGAAATTTGCAAGCATCGCTAATACTGCCCAAACGCGGAGATGGCCGCGCTTTCTTGGTGTACAAGGATTTCAGGATTCTGCTAAAATGGAACAATTCGATTTATTTCGCATTATCCGTCGGCAAATTGGCAGACCACCTTCGCTCGGCTGGATAGCAGTCGTAGGACATGGGCTATCCAGTGGATATTGACTCTTTCCGCTTTTTGCCCGTCGGGAAGTTGATCGCTCCGTCCATCGCTATAGCCGGTCTTGGCCTTGGATTCGCAGCCCCTGCAGAATCATTTCCGGCCGCGGTCCAAACAGCTCTTGGCCTAACCTTTTTCGCGGCGGTATTGTGGAGCACTCAGGCGATACCTCTTGAGCTGACATCGTTGGTTCTTCTGCTGCTCATGCCCGCTCTAGGTTTGCTAGACTTTACCGAAAGTTTCGCCCCTTTTTCTCAAAAGACCCTGTGGCTGTTATTCGCCGGAATGGTTATAAGCCAGGCGATGACCCACAGCGGGACAGATGAATATCTGGCGTGGCGTTTTTCCAGAGCATTCTCCTCCTCCCCGTTCCGGCTTCTGCTCAACCTGCATCTCCTAGGATTGGCGATGGCGGTCGTCGTGCCCTCCGGAATGATCCGGGTGTTGATTCTCATTCCTCTGGGTCTCAAGCTCGCAACGAATCTTGGTGGCACTAACGATCGATCCTTTAATGCGGCCATTCTCTGCTCAATCGTTTGTAGTACCTTCTACGGCGGCTTTGGTGTCCTGACCGGATCAGTCCCAAACATTGTCCTCGCTGGCCAACTGGAACAGCATGGAGGCCACGTGCTGCTGTGGACTGAGTGGCTTCGGTTGATGTTTCCGATTATGGGAGTGTTACGGACTTGTATCTGCTTTGCTGTCATCTGGATGTTATGGGGGCGCAAGATCGGTTCGTTCTCGCCTCAAGCCATGGAGGGACCGAATGTACCATTGCGGTTGAACAAACGTTTGACGGTGATTCTGGTCGTTGGCGTGCTTTTCTGGATGACTGATATCTACCATATGGTGGCTCCCACGTACGTGGGTTTGTTCATGGTCGTTGTCCTCTTGGCACCCCATGTGGGTGTGTTGCCGATTAGCGAGCTTCGAAAGATCAACTTTCCTTTCTTCCTCTATTTCGCCGCTTTGATCTCCTTGGGGTCGGCTCTTGACAGTTCCGGGTTCAGTCGGGAGTTCGCCAGGTATGCCGTAAGTTTATTCGATTCCGGGGATCAGGGATGGCTCGGACGACATCTAACGATTGTCTGTATGCTCGTTCCCCTCAATTTTCTGATGGAAATTGCAGCGGTAGTGGGCATGATCACACCTACCATGCTCGAAATCGGACGGTCTATGGGCATACCCGAACTTCCAATGACAATGTGTATAGCCATGGGCGCGACACTGGTTTTCCTGCCCTACCAAGCTGCTCCGTTCATGATCGCCCTTAACTACCGCCAGTTGCCAGCCTTAACGCTGATCACGGCGATTGTATCAATTTCCGTAATAACCTTGGTCTTACTGTGCCCCCTCAATCTACTTTATTGGCGTTGGCTGGGATTCCTGTAAACACTGTCCCCGTCGTCTTTTGAATGAGAACGTCATTTTCTATATTTTCAACGGGGTCCAGATCTATTTTTCCCGATGTCATGGATCGGGTAATTAATTGCAGCTACACCCCCTTGCAAGGAGTAGTAACCCGATGAATATCGTTGTCCTCGACGGTCACACCTTGAATCCGGGCGATAACCCCTGGGACGACCTCGCAAGCCTAGGAGCCCTTGCTGTTCACGACCGCACGGCAGATGAAGATGTGATTGACCGTGCAATAGACGCCGAAATACTGTTCACCAACAAGACCCCGCTCCCCAAAGAGGTGATTGCCCAACTTCCCAATTTGAGGATGATCGGTGTCATGGCTACGGGCTACAACATCGTTGACGTAGAGGCCGCACGAAACCGTGATATACCCGTTTGTAACATACCGGTATACGGCACCGATTCTGTTGCTCAGTACGTCTTCGCTCAATTGTTGGAATTTTGCCACCACCTCCCGTTACACGACGAAGCCGTACGCAAAGGGCGGTGGGCCGAGGTACAAGAGTTCTCCTTCTGGGAAACGGATCTCATCGAATTGGTAGGGAAAACTATGGGGGTCGTCGGCTTCGGACGCATTGGCCGGCGGGTCGGCGAGCTCGCTAACGCGTTTGGCATGGATGTGGTTGCCTTCGATGTTTACCAAGGCGAACCACCACCCTATGATTCGTTCCAATGGCTGTCTATTGAAAAGCTGTTTGAACAATCTGATGTAGTTTCTCTACATTGCAATCAAACCGATGACAATGTTGAATTCGTAAACAAAAATCTGCTGAAACGAATGAAGCCCACTGCGTTGCTCGTAAACGCTGCCCGCGGTGGCCTTGTACACGAACAAGACCTTGCGGATGCGCTGAATTCGGGCACGTTAGCAGGTGCAGCGTTAGACGTTACATCCCAGGAACCGATTGCTCCCAATAACCCATTGCTCAAAGCAAAGAACGCGATCATCACGCCCCACATTGCTTGGGCTACCCTCGCCGCGCGCAAACGATTAATGCATACTGCCTTCGAGAATGCGAAAATGTTTCTCGAAGGCACGCCATCCAACGTCGTGAACTAGTGCCCGTGAGCGATATTCCCGATATTCTTGCCAGTCGCTACGCCAGCGATAAGCTCAAGGAACTTTGGTCTGAGCAAGGCCGCGTCGTATTCGAACGACGGACATGGATTGCCGTAATGAAAGCCCAGGAGAAGCTGGGGCTCGAAATTCCACAAAAAGCGATAGACGATTATGAAACGGCCGTCGACCAGGTAGATCTCGAATCAATTCGTTCGCGGGAGACGCGACTGAAACACGATGTCAAGGCTAGAATCGAGGAATTTTGCTGCCTCGCTGGTCATGAATTTATACATCAAGGCATGACCAGTCGGGACCTCACAGATAACGTGGAGCAGTGGCAGGTATTAGAGTCGTTACGTTATCTGCAACTTAAATACGTTGCCCTTCTCGCGGAATTTGCGAAGCGTGCCTCACAGTGGGACGACCTCGTGATTGTCGGCCGAACTCATCACGCGGCCGCTCAGCCAACAACGTTCGGCAAGCGAATGGCCATGTTTGGCGAAGAGATGCTACACGCCTTTGGTCGCTTGGTCGACCTCCTCGAACGCTATCCTTTGCGGGGCTTACAGGGCGCCATAGGAACAGATTTGGACCAACTTACGTTGCTTCAAGGCGACCGAGAAAAATTAGCCCAACTCAACATCGAATTCCTTTCCCACTTCGGCGTCGGCCGTGGGCTTAACGCGATCGGGCAGATCTATCCTCGCAGCATCGACTTCGAAGTTACGAGCACCCTATATCAACTCGGATCGGGTATTTCCAATTGGGCTAAGACATTGCGCCTCATGGCTGGAGGTGAAATGGTCACGGAAGGATTCGCCAAAGGCCAAGTAGGATCTTCAGCGATGCCTCACAAGATGAACACCCGCAGCTTGGAAAGAATCAACGGACTACAAGCTGTGCTTGGTGGGTACGTCCACATGATCGGTGCTCTTGCCGGAGACCAGTGGTTTGAAGGAGATGTCTCGTGTTCCGTCGTTCGACGAGTTGCCCTTCCCGATAGCCTCTTCGCTTTTGACGGCCTCCT
This sequence comes from uncultured Gemmatimonadaceae bacterium, assembly GCA_964401715.1. Taxonomy (GTDB): domain Bacteria; phylum Latescibacterota; class UBA2968; order UBA8231; family UBA8231; genus CAYNZV01. Next base: position 9,115 of record CAYNZV010000062.1, read on the forward strand.
TGAAACAGCTCTGCATGTTGTGCACGACATGGGCGTATACGAAAAAGTATTGACCAACGAACTAAACCGTTTCCTTCCGTTCCTCGCCACGACGACCCTGCTCATGGAATCCGTGCGCCGTGGTGCCGGACGCGAAGCAGCGCATGACGCAATCAAAGAGCATGCAGTGGCGACGGCAATAGCAATGCGCGAGAAAGGCTTGATCGAGAACGATCTCGCCAGAAGGTTGGGCAGCGACCACCGTATTCCCTTAGACGCAGTGGAAATCCAGAAAACACTCAAACAAACCGAAGCGTTTATCGGCATGGCCTCTGAACAAACGAAACGTTTTGTAACAGAAATTGATCAGCTGGTCAACCGGTTTCCCGCCGCTCGGGGGATCAGCAAGAGCCCTATTCTGTGAACTTGCCTTTCTTGCCGCCACCCCACGAAATCTCAAAACTGTATTGCATCCCTATTCTTGAGGAGAAGTTCTGTCCATGCGCTACAAACGAGTGCTGCTGAAACTGAGTGGCCAGGCCATTTCCGGCGACACCGATTTTGGATTCGACCCCGAAGCATTAGAGCATATCGCTGACGAGATCCTTGGTCTTCACGAATGTGGAGTACAGATATCGGTCGTCATTGGTGGTGGGAATTTCTTCCGTGGCACATTGGCAGCACATTGGGGCATCGAGCGGGCCGAGGCGGACAATATCGGTATGATGGGCACACTGATAAACAGCTTGATGATGCGTGGAGTATTGAGCTCAAGATCAAAGGGAAAAGTCGAAGTAAGGGTAATGAGCGCTATACCTGTGAATACTGTCGCGGAACCCTTCATCAGACTGCGCGCCATCCACCATTTGGAAAAACGTTACATTGTCATATTCGGAGCTGGTGCCGGGATCCCCTACGTAACGACCGACTACACCGCCGCCCAGCGAGCAATAGAAACCCGCTCGGATGCGTTGTTTTTTGCAAAAAATAAAACCTGTGGAATCTTCACAGCAGATCCTCAGACCAATCCGCAAGCGCAACTCTACCGCCATGTGAACTACGATACGATCATTCGCCAAAATCTCACCATCGTAGACCAACCGTCCATCATCCTCGCTCGCGACCACGAACTGCCAATCCATGTTTTCGACTTCACGGAAAAAGGAACCATCATCAGAATCTGCGAAGGAGAAAACGCCGGGACGTTAGTTTCCCAGACCGACAAAGACGTCTTAGAATAAAAAAAGCCGCCCTCCTTTCGGAGAGCGGCTAGGTAGTGTTTCTAACTGGCGTCTAAATTTTAAATTCCGTAGGTAAAAGTGAAGCGGTGTTCGCCGTTAGATCCCACGAGATCCAGCGGGATGTGATGGGCATAATCTACCCGTAGCTTGTTCTTTTTCCAACCGATACCAGCGTTGAGATCTCCATCCACGTCGTCATCAAAGAATCGACTCCCCCCGCCACGCAGCATGAAGACTTCGGACAGTTTGGTTTCGCCACCAATCAGAAGCTTGTTAACCGAGTTGTCACCTGTGAAATCGCGCGACACCCATTCGACTGAAATCATGGATTTTGGACCAGCCTTTCGGGAAAGGCCAACATGCAGATCCATAGGTATCTTGCCCGCATCGGACTCGCCTCGAACGGTGCCACTGGCCACGTTCGGCTTGTTCAGATTTTTAACCATGATACCAAGCGTTGCTTCCCTGAATGGCGTCTTCCAAAGCGCTCCTATATCTATTCCAACAGAACCGCCACTATCGTTGGCGGTATCGCCCGCAGGCAAAACGGCGCTCCAGAACAAGTACTTGGCGTTGAGGCCTACGCTCAGAGACTTGGAGAACTTGATGCCCAGCGAAACAAACGCGCCGTTTTCGCTGGCGTCATCAAAACCGATGCGCTCCAAAGCCAAACCGAGACCTAAGCGTCCGCCGAGAGGTTTTACCAAGCTGACTATGTGTTGCCCGAGATCACCTCCATCAACGCCCGAATACAGCAAGCTGACATTGGTGTAGGAAACCTGAAAATTCTTCATCTGGCGTACGCCAGCTGGGTTGGCGAATATCGCAGACGGGTCGTCGGCGATCGCCACAAAGGTATTGCCCAGACCGACGGAACGGGCGCTCGCCCCAGTGTTCTGAATATTGATGACCGCCTCAGCGCTGGCGGACCAAGCCAGTGCCACTGCCGAAACTAGCAAAACTCGCTTTGCAAACACCATGGATACAACCCTCCTCCCGGGGTAAAGGTGCTCTTACATAGACTAAATCCAAAACAATATAAATAAAGAAAAAAGAAAATAAAAGTTCAAAATTTCTCTTCTTGCGAGAGTTGGCTACCAACGGTGCCAAATATTTTTCTCGTTCCTCGTAAAGTATTGATTTGGAATTACTTATGGGATGACAGTATAGTATATTGTTCGAGGACGTTACTGAGTCTTGGTGCGCCGAACTAAGCTTTAAAGTGGAACTACGACTCAGCACCCCCTGCTTGACCCTTCTCAATGTGCGAGTAAATTACTGGTTTACTTAAACTTGAAATGAAAGATCGAGGCAAATTTGACGCGTTCAACAAACATTGTGTGGCATGAAGGACACGTAGACCGTACTACTCGGGAGTCTTTACTCAATCAAAGTGGCGCTCTTGTTTGGCTAACCGGCTTGCCCAGTGCAGGTAAAAGCACGATCGCCTACACAGCAGAACATGCCCTAGTGGAGCAAGGACGACTCGCCTACGTGCTCGACGGCGACAATATTCGGCACGGTTTGAACAAGAACCTTGGTTTTTCGGCAGAAGATCGGGCCGAAAACATCCGTCGTATTGGCGAAGTGGGAAAGCTCTTTGCCGATGCAGGCATTATTACTTTCGCCAGCTTCGTGAGTCCATATCGCGCCGATCGCGACGGAGTCCGGGCACTGATGGCCGACAATGATTTTTTCGAAGTATACATCGACGCCCCCGTAGCCATTTGCGAAGAGCGCGACCCTAAGGGCCTATACAGGAAAGCTCGGTCTGGTGAGATACCGAACTTCACCGGTGTGTCGGATCCGTATGAACCGCCTGAGGCAGCCGAGTTGGTCCTAAAAACCGCTGACTGTTCTCCACAGGACGCCGCGTTCGAGATCATCCAGCTCCTCGAAAGTCGCAGCAAGATCTCCGCCAACAACAGTTGACTGTAAGCCTCAAAGCCTTGCTGCAGGCCGGCATTAGCGTCGCCTTGATGGTGGGTTTTCTGTATTGGGCTTTCAAGGACGTCCATACCGCAGATCTCTGGGAGATCGTACTCGGTCTTTCGCCAACTTGGGTATTGGCAATTGTAATAACCACACTTCTGACCCTAGTCTTGCGCGCGTGGCGCTGGATAGTGTTGATGCGACCATTTGCCCCTGCGATATCCTTGTGGGATGCAACCCTGGCGCTCGCCATCTGTTACGCAGCCAACGTGATCGTACCTCGTTCTGGGGAAGCAGTACGGGCATTGAGCCTCAAGTGGACCCGCGGAACCGACCTGACTTCCGTGATAGCCACAGTCGTCGTTGAGCGGGTAATCGACATGATCTGGCTGATTCTTTTAGTGGGAGCCTCGTTGTTGCTTCTCCGCAAGCGCATAAACGAGGCTTTCCCATTGTTGGAGCCGCTCTGCCAGGTCGGCTTGGCCGTGTGTCTTTTAGTGCTCGTTTTCCTCGCTTTAGTTTCTATCTACCGCAAGCGGGCTATTCAGATTGTGGAACGGATCGTCGCGAAAATTTCGCCGTCACTGGCCGTCCGCATAGGAGAGCTCCTAGGGACGTTCGTCCACGGCCTGGAGGCCCTCCACCGTCCCTCGGCCTATTTGGAAGTCGTTGCCGCCTCTATTTTGCTGAATGCCAGCTACGTGCTCATCGTCTTTCAGGCATTCTCGGCGTTTGGCTTCGAAGAAACCTACGGCTTGGGGGCGACGGCCTCTTTGGTTATCATGGCCATATCCTCTATCGGTGTAGTTCTTCCCACACCTGGCGGTACCGGCTCCTATCACCTTTTCTTTGGGCGGAGCTTACACCTATTGTTCAGCGTGCCGATGGCCGCTGCCATGGGTTGTGCCACCGCGCTTCACGCTATCGCCACTTTCATCTATCTGCTGCTTGGAGGCCCTGCATTGGTGTTGCAACGCCGAGCGTATCTCCGGCGCAAAGAGATAGCCAATCAACCCCTATGACAGACTACATTCAGGTCGTCACTACGACCGAAAGTGAGGATCAAGCCAAACGAATCGGTCGTGTCATAGTTGAGCGCCGGCTAGCGGCATGCGTTCAAACTTTGGGACCGATCGAGAGCGTTTATTGGTGGAAAGAAGAGATCGAAACCGCTACGGAATGGCAGTGCGTCGCAAAAACGAAGAAGAATCTATTTGATGCGTTGGTGGAAACAATCAACGAAGCCCACTCGTACGACGTTCCGGAGATCTTGGCCGTTCCAGTCGCCGATGGCTCCAAACCGTATCTCGCCTGGATCGACGATCAGCTAAGGTAACGTGCCCTATCCGGCAGGCTTGACCAAGTCGTTGGGGTGAGCTTCGACGTAATCCTCGATTAATTTTTTCCCGTCGCGGCCCATGGTGACAAAGGTCCACCCGCTCAATGCCTTCCCTTCTTCCTCCCTCTCCCATTCCACTGTGGCTTGGGCGTCCACAACCCGCAGTGGCACTGGTAAGCGAATGCGAATCGAAATTTTGCCCTTGGCTTTGGTCATTTCGTCGAAGGCGTCCGGTTTTGTGCCTTCTAACAACAGACCCGCGGCAGATATGTCCCTAGTAAAGAAACCGGTGTAACTATTCTTCCCAGGGACCTGCACGTCAATCAACCATCTCGCCGTGATTCGCGGCGCCGCCCGACGAAAGAGCCCGAACCGATCGAGGAAGCTTGTCATCCAATTACCTTCGGACGTTCCTGGGCGATGACTGCGAGCGCATCGCCTCTTGCAAACACGTAGTCCCCGGGAGGATTCAAGAGCAACTCCTCTCCGGCGGGTTCCACCGCCACGACTAGCATATTCAGATCCGATTTCGCCAATTCGAGGGTCTCGCCAAACTTTCTCCCGACCCACGAAGCCGGCAAGCCGACGCGGTAGATTTCACAGCCTGCTGACGCGGTTACTAAACTGCTAATCGCCTTCGAGCTGCCGTGGTCGAGCATCGCGCGGCTCAGTAGCCCTCCGGCCAATGCGCCCACGACGATGACTTCATCAGCACGCGACACGCTCGCATGGGCGCGGCTGGCTGAATCGAACAACTGGATTCCAACGTAAATGTCGGGATTGTACTCCTTGACCATCAATGCGCCAATGAGGGTTTTCGCATCGCGCCCTCGAACATCCTCGATATCCTGATTACCGAGAATCACGGCGGATTCCGCCTGTTCGGCGTTCGCCTTTTCCAGTGTATGTTCGTTAAGTCCGCCGCTTACGAAGCCGACCCGCTCGTGTTCGTAGGGGCGTTCGGGCAGGTCGGCTAAGATGACCAGCGCGCGTTCCTGCTGGTCCGCTAGAATGTGCCCAATAAGATCCTCTCCAGTTTCATTCCAACCACATATGAGAATGTGCTCCTTACTGCGCAAACGTTTCACTCCTCGCGCTCTTCTGGATTGATGATCGATGATGCGTGTGGCCAAACCCGCGGTGAATCCTCCAAGAAGGCCGATACCGAGTACCATCAGCGCTACTCCGACTAACCTGCCCGGCACGGTTTCCGGGAACAGGTCGCCGTAGCCGACAGTAGTAGTGGTGACTACTGCCCACCAAAAACTGTCTCCTAAAGGATGACCTTCGAAAAACGCAAAGGACGTGGCGCCTAAGCAGATCAGCGTCACGGAGAGTGCAGCTATCCAGAGCAGGGATTGATGCTTGACCCGTTCCCATAATCTGCGAAATCGGCGCCAATTAAGAAGAATCAAAGAACCCAGACGAGAAGCATCGAACCACCGACATAGCCGAATGCCTCGAGAAGGCCGGCACCGATATTCGGCTGCTGCTGCGCTTGCTCGCTGGCCAGTTTGACACTTGGTGCCAGGATCGCATCGGTCAACCGTTTCAAAATAAAGAGGGCTGCCAATCCAAAAACGGCATAAGTAGCGAAACCGATGAGGCTTTCGCGCCAAGCAACGAAATCGCCGGCAACTGCGAGGCTGATGATATTGCCCATGCCTACCAGGGCCCCACCGAACGCCAATCCAACCGCACCATTCTTACGCCGCAACTCCTCGTGGATCTTGTGCGGAGTAACCGCCTCGTACAAACGGCCGACGATTACTAAGCCTAATTGAGCCAATACCCAAAACACCAAGCCTATCCACCAAACTCCCGACCCTTGTGTTATAGCGAGAATGATGAGACCGTTGCCAACGTGCATACCTGCTTCAACAAACGCGGCACCCAAGTTGTGATCACGAACAATCTCCTCGGTATTGTTGAAGTGTGGTAGCAGGATCTTCTCTGAGACGAAACTCGCAATTAACATCAGGATAATGGCCGCCACCCCGTACTGAGCGATATCGACAATGTCCGATTTCCATCCGGTGGACTGCCCCGAGAGTGGTCCCCCGAAAGCAAGGATTATCCCAAAGAGATATCCCGAGACTGACACGGCAAGGGCATGATTGTTGCGCTTGAAGAGCTCGATTTTTATTTCGACCCGGCGGTAGACCTTGGCGTAAGCGAACTTCGCAAACCACAGAAGCAAAAATGCCTCGATAAGGTATACAAGCGAACTGGTCATTCGCATGGCGTAGTCTTCTATCATCTGTGACCTCCCGAACTGTCGATCATTTTCCTCTAAACCCCGAGCCTCGGCCCCAACCCGAACTGGTGCGTCCCATGCGACTCTGAACGCGATTCGAAAAGGCACGTCCTCCCGATTGCATTCGCTGATTCTGGCGACGATAGAAGGCCGGTCGCGTCTTTTCTGTAACGCTTCCCCGAGATCCAAAGGCGGGTCTTCCGCGCTCGCTGGGACCGTAATATGCACGTCCCCGTTCATGGTTACGGCGGTAATCAGTGTAGTCATCGCGTCCCACCCGCCAACCACCCATGAGGTGACTCATTAAAGCGTACTGGCCGTAGAATTGCCAGAATCCCCCAGCACCCCAAGACCCATATTGAGGATTGCCTACATACTGGTAGCCCGGTGGATGCGCCTGGCGAACGTCCGTCATCCTGCCATCCCGGGTTTTCGAGGCCACTACCATGCCAACGAAGTTTTCGTATCGTCCGAATACATGCTCGCTGACTTCATACCAGTTGGTGACACGATCTTCGTATGTCAGAGTATCCCTACCGTCCACCTTTTGCCCGGCAGCGGTGAGCATCCTGAACCGTAGAAAATAATCAGGGTAGAAACCGTCTTGTATGCGGACATCCTCCACCATCAGCGAATATTCTGGATAGCGCGATAGATCGCGGCTCAGCGTTTGCACCGGATCTCTCGGGCCGCCACATCCAACTAAGGCCACCACTAATGTGACCGAAGCCCAGTTGATCAATCTGGTTGAGTTTTCGAAGCGCCAATCTATCATGAATCACCAGAGCCCGGTGGCAGGATGTCGGTGAACTGGTATTCCTCCACATAGCTGCCTTCGTATGTGGTAAATTCTCGTTCGCCCCACTGATTGACAAATAGCACCCGCCCGTCGTCAGATTCGTAACTCCAATTGACGAATTCTCTCTCCGATTCATTTTCGCTCTGAATCTGGATGCCTGTACTCATTTCATCCGCCTTGTAAACTGTGCCGTCGAAGTGGATTTCTTTCGGTGGATCATCATTTGCGAGCGTCTCCGCGACTACATCTTCCTCGATCTCGTTGAGTTCAATGCGTGTCGTGAGTGTCCATTCAGCCTGTCCGTCTTCGACAGATTGTTCCAAAAATCCCACCTCGTTGGCGCTGTGTAGCTCCCACTCTTTAGTCGGGTAACCATCGTAGTCATAGCTGCTGATCGCTCGCACTTCCCAGGTCTTCATATCATGGTCGACCAGAAACCCCGTTTCCATATCGGCGAGACGGTGTTCCCGATACTCTTCCGGTTCCTTGTCGCGACCAAAAAATTTCTTGAGTCCCACGTGACTACCGCCTGCGAATACTACCACTCTGCCCAATCGTGTCGATAATAACGCGATAACATCGATTTATCAAGTCTGTTTGGGTGGACATCTACCTCGTTCATATCGGCGTCGAAAACAGCCATTGTTCGCCACAATTCCGGAGTGAGAAATGCCGATTTCCCAAACGCAATGCTCCGAGCATCAACTGGTTTCCTCATGGCGAGATGGAAACCCCATTCGCCGAAAGAGGGCACCAGTAGATGGAAGGAGTGTATTTCAAAGCCAGCGGCTGCCATTGACCTCCCGACGCACCAGTAAGCGGTCCTGGAGTAGTACGGACTTGTGGCCTGAGTAGCGATTACTCCACCAGGCGACAGCAAACGATCGATAAGTTTGTAGGCTTCGACAGAATACAACTTTGCCAACGCCTCTTCCCTGGGATCTGGAAGGTCTGCCAGGACTACGCCGTATTGTAGATGCGCTCGTTGCAAGAACAAGAAGCCGTCTTCGTTGATGACTGTAACCTTGGGATTGTTGAGCGCTTGTTCGTTTAGACGAGCTACATGCACATTGCGGCGCGCTAGCTTTGTCACCGCGGGGTCCAGATCCACCACATCGACCTGATCTACCTCTTCATATTTGAGAACCTCTCTAACCGAAAGACCATCCCCTCCCCCTATTATCAGTACCCTTTTGCGGCTTGAGGTCAGTTCCATCGCCGGATGAACGAGGGCTTCGTGATACCTGTGTTCATCCACCGAGGAGAATTGAAGGTGGCCGTTTAGATAAAGACGCAGATCATCCTGCCATTTGGTGAGCACGATCTTCTGATACGTTGATTGTTCACTGAAGATAATTCGGTCCGCGTATAGCTTACTCTCCCATCGATCCAACAGGGAATCGGCATTGATCAGCAACCCCCCGAGAAAAAGGAACGTTATCAACGCCTGAGCCAGTAGAATTTTGCGCGAACGGCTATATAGCTCCTTCCAAAATCCCCCGAGCATTGCCGTACCCACTACCAGGTTAACCAAGCCAACCAGTACCGATGTGTGTAGCGCCCCTAGGGATGGGAGAAGCAGGAAAGGAAACAGCAATGCCGCAATCAACGCACCCAAATAGTCGAAGGTCAGTATGTTGGCAAGAATGGAACGCAGGGATCCGGCACCGCGCAGAATGCGCACCAACAGCGGAATTTCCAATCCGATCAGTATGCCGATCGCTACTATTAACACCACCATCCAGTAGCGGAACTGTCCAGAAAGCGCGTAGACGGAGTACAGAAATGGAATTGATCCACCACCTATCAAGCCCAGCCAAATCTCCAAACCGATCAGGCGTTCGACGAGACGTTGGCGAACCAGCTGCGACAACCACGAGCCGATCCCCATGGCAAACAGGAAAAACCCGATGGTAATCGAGAACTGCTCAACGCTATCGCCAAGGAAATAAGAAGAGGTACTGCCGATCAACAATTCGTATATGATGCCACACCCGGCGACCACAAAAATGGCGCCAAGTAGGAGAGCCATACCTAAAGGGGAAATTGTGCCCTTCGGTTCAGTCATCGACATATCCATCAAGCGACGTACGGAAACCGACTCCCAAGTGAGCTAGTGCCTCTTCGGCTGCCCGGTAGCCATTGAACACGGCTTCTTCAAACAACGGCAAGCCAGTGGCGTCGCAGGTAGCGAAAAACACCGAGCCTGCGGGTTGGCGTCGTCGCTTGCTATTTTCCCCCCAAATGAGGCCGGGCGATGGACGAATCATTCCGTGACCCCAACGGTATATGTCCACCGCTTCGATGAGCTCGTTCAGGTCTGGATGGGCGGACTGGAGGTCGCTGACTATCAGGCGCGCCCAATACTGATGATCCATTGCCAACAGCTTCCGCCGCATATTCAGTGCGTCCTCGCACAAAGGCAAATAATATAGCAGCACCTTGTTGGTCTTCTTTGCTTTTTGATGATCTGGATTCAGATAACCCACTGATTGACTGTCGTGCAGAATGTTCTCCCAATGTGCGCCGAATCCCTCCGGCGTGCGCGTAACTTTCACCGCGGCCACCAACCATGGACAGTAGATAGGCTCAGACATCGATTGACGCTGGTCGTGACCAATGTCGCGAACCACGTAAGGCGCGGCATGCAACTTTCCGGCATAAACGACGGCTCGTGCATGAACCAATCGATGTGTCCCCGAATCGAGATCGACGTAGGCCACCCGTACACCGTCGCTTTGGTTGCTAACATGAATTACCGCAGCGTTGGTTTCTATCTGGCCATTGTCCAAAAAAGCCGCCAGCCGCTTGGCAATAAATCCGTTTCCTTCGGGCCATGTCAGGACATCTGTCGGATAATCCGTCTGCATTCGATAGTCGTAGTTACGGCACGCAAAATAGTGGATTCCGGCCCATGCTGAAATCTGGCTCGCGTTGCCTCCGTAATCGTCGCGGCAAGCGTAGTCGATCAACCAATCAACCGGTTGACCCGACCATCCCTCACTCCGGACGTAGTCCAACATGGAGATGTGATCTAGTTCACGTGCGACCGTGTCCGAGCTGCTGTACAGCAGTGGCATCGCAAACCCTCTTCTATCGTCGCTTCCGCGGTAAAGGGCGAACTTCAGCATAGCGTCCTTGAAGCGTAGAAACTGTTCGCGCTCTCGTTCCGATGCGAGGTCCAAAGGCGACAACTCATCCACCCACTGACCCTCCATGAACAGTCGTTCATGAGGCCAGCGCAAAAGATGCTCAGCGGAAATCCGTGGCCAGCCACGTGAGTCATACCCATCAATAATTCCTATTTCCCCGAGTAGCTCGTGGATACAGTCGGCTTCCTGAGGCGGTACGTGGATGTAATGAGCACCCCAAGGAAAGACAGCGCCTGGCTCTTGGTTAGCAATGCTCGTTCCACCTACCTGGGACTCCATTTCCAGCAGTAGAACTCGGTCTACTCCGGCTTGGGACAACTTTTTTGCCGCGCAGAGTCCCGAGATACCGGCGCCTACGACGACGGCGTCAAATCGGGCATGGGGCGTACTTGGCAGGCGAAAGGAAGGATCGTGGGACCGGATTACGTGACCCCGGATCGGATTCGGATTGACAAATCTTCCCGGGATATAGCCAAGGTCAGGAGCGTGTTCCTGCTGACGACAGGTGCCCAGTAACGGAATCCCGCAACCGGAACTTATAAGCCCCAGGAACCGCCGACGAGACAGTAGGGGCGGCATAGATGCGAGCGAAGGCCGTTACGATACAAACAAAGCTAAAGGGACTCGAAAACAGGCTGAGGTTCCGGCCGGCGCCTCAGGTGACACCCATTTTCGCTTTCAGTGCGGCGAGGGAATCGTCTGCCTTAGTGGGCGAACCCGAAGCAAGTGCGGCATCTATTTCGTCATCGATCGATTTCGACGCATCCGCCATCTCACCATATGCGGCACCCAAAGCCTCCTGCTCCTCCACCTTCTCTTTCATGCGTTCCAGAAGTGTGACGGTACCCTTGGAATCCACATTGGCTAATCGCTGGTTGATCTTCCTAGTGGCATTGGCGGTTTTTGCGCGCGCCTTGAGCATTACCAGATCATTTTCGTACGAACCTATTTTCGACTTCAACTCTTGCGTGTTGGCTTGGAGCTTGGAGATCATTTCATGTTGCGTTTGGGATTGTTGCACGGACTGCAATGCTTTGGCCGCAGCCTCCTCCTTGCGCGTCAAGGCCTCGCGAGCCAGGCGATCCACCTCATCCGCCGCCATCTCACCTTGCTGCGCCTTCTGCAGCAGCATCATTGCTTTGCGCTCGTAGTCTTCAGCAAGCCGCTTGCCGTCAGTTGCTTCGCGGTCCATCCGAATGGCGATCGCCTTCACTTCGGCCAGACTCTTCAGACTTTCTTGCAGATCTTTCTTTAGATCGCGAATAGCCTGCTCACTTATCTTGATCGGATCTTCGAGTTTGTCAACTAAAGCATGTGCTTCTGCCTGACCGGTTTTGAACAACCGTTGGAATATGCCTGACATATGTATTACTCCTTTACGAAGTTGAGCAACTCAGCACCGTTTTCGGCCAACCCAAGACTTAGAGCGTTTATCGTGCTCTCGAGTTCGTTCAAATCGAGATTTTCCAGTGCCAGCGTATTTCGATAGATCAGCGAACTCCCATCCTCGTTGAGAACGAACGCACCGTACACCAAATCTCGATTCATTTGCAGAATCCGCTTGTACACTTCCGCGGCAGTATTGTGTCGAGATTCCATTATCAATTGTTCAAGCACGAGCACGTCATCTTCGCAATCGATTACCAGGTTCTGAATCCCGCGATCCTGATCGTTTACAATCACGATCTCCTCTTCTGGAATCTCTTGGTCTATTACCAGTCCAAGTTCGAGAACATAATCTTTGACCTGATCAAATCTCTCAGACATCGA
>CAYNZV010000062.1:21683-24602 GCA_964401715.1 uncultured Gemmatimonadaceae bacterium
TCGGGCACCGGAGCATACATCATCCGTCTCGCTGTCAATTTCAAATTCACCAGGAGTCCACCCGTTAACACGGTAGGTTACATTGTCACGCAGCAAATCGTATATGCGGCATAGAAGAGTGCTCATGAAGTCACAAATATATAACGGTGTCGTGGACTCGTAAAGCTGCCGGCGACCGCGCGCCACCCGTCTTGCTGCCTCGGCAATCAAGGCATAGCTTCCGATCCAAAGGAGAATGAAGATCCATGAACTGCTTGCGATTTTGGGAGCTCGCAAGAGAGCTCTTGAGGCTCCCGACAGCCGCATACCACGAGCATTTTGTAGTAGGAGCCATTCGCGAATTCGTGGCGGGCAGAGAATTTGGATATCAAGAGGATCGGTACGGAAACATACGATTGAGCTACCAAGGCTTGAAAGGTGATACCGTCCCTACGTTAGTTGCAACCGCCCATCTAGACCATCCGGCGCTAGGTTGGGTTTCCACAATCGCCAAACATGAGCACGCCTTCGAGCGTCTGGGGCGACTTCCCATCGAACGAATCCTTGGTGCCCCTGTTCGCATTTACAACACTAATTCCGGACCGGTTGAATATGTACGTGCCAGCGTATTCGGCGAAATAGACGACGACAAGCTGGACATCGGCGTGAGGGTCGACCATGGCCAACCGACGGAGCTTGTAGGTCCCGGTTCATTCGCTATCTGGGACCTGCCTGAGCCACAACGCCGGGGCTTCCGCATACACGCAGGAGCGTGCGACGATCTGGCCGGTGTGGCCGTGGGTTTGTGCTGGCTTGAGCAGCTCAGCCTACAGCGCTGTCGCGAGAGCGCCATGCTGTTGTTGACGCGAGCAGAGGAAATCGGTTTCGGCGGGATGTTGGCGGCCGCCAAGGGCGAAACGTTGGACCCCTGTTTGTCCTACGTGAACATCGAGTGTTCAAGCACGCTCTCGGGCGCTACACTCGGAGAAGGTCCTGTTATTCGCGTCGGCGACAGGCGATCTGTTTTCGACAGCGGTGTTGCAGGCGCTCTAGCGCACATAGCTGACTGTTGCCGTGCCGATATCGACGGTTTCCGCTTTCAACGTAAACTCATGGACAGTGGCACCTGCGAAGCGACAGTACTCCAGCACGCCGGATATGCGACCGGAGCCGTCGCCTTACCTCTGGGCAACTATCACAATTTGGGTAGGGGTAAGCTCCAGCGAGAAGTTATCGATGCGCGCGATGCCGAAATGCTGGTGGATCTGCTCACGGCATTGACTACGCACGACTCCGGAATCAAAGGGGCTCGCAAGCGCGCGGATGAGTCCCTTACACAACTGCTGGAGGGGTACCACCGGGAAAGCGAGCCCCGACTTCTGCAGAGCGTGCCACGGCCGCTTTAGACGATCGTCCAACCTCCGTCCACGACCAGCACATGTCCCGTGATCATACTGGCCGCCTCGGAAGCGAGGAATATTACCGGCGCCGAAATCTCCTGTGGTTCGGCGAGATCCCCCCGAATAAGATTCTTCTCTTTGACGGCGTCGGCGAATGCCTGGCTGTCCCGCATCGCCTGCTCGGCCAACGGCGATCGCGTTACTGTTGGGGCTACGGCGTTGACGCGAATGTCGTGCCGCGCCCATTCCGCCGCCAAGGTTTTGGTCAGGTTATTCACACCACCCTTGGCACCGCTGTAAGGACCGCGTTCAGGCGCACCGACCACACCTGCCTGCGACGAAATGTTGATGATGTTACCGCCGGAACCTTGTTCGATCATTCGTTTGGCGACGCTCTGGGAACAGAAGAACACGTTCTTGAGATTAGCGTCGACAATCTGATCGAACAACGCCTCGTCATAATCCAACGCTGCCGCGAGCTTATTATAACCGGCATTGTTTACTAGCACGTCGATGCAACCATAGTGGGACATGGTTTGATCGACGAACTCTTCGATCGACTTCAGATCGACGACGTCCAGGTGGTGCATGAAACATTCACCACCGGCTCCCTCGATCTCGGCCTTGAGGCTTTCTAGTTCACTCGTGGTTCGACTACCGACCGCGAGTTTGGCGCCGGAAGTTGAGGCGTCCAGAGCGATCTGACGACCTATGCCGCGACCTGCTCCGGTGACAATCACCACCTTTTCGTTAAGCTCAAAACATGCCAAGTGTCCCATTTCTTCGAGTTTTCCCTCTATTTCATGCCCAGGTTGTGAAGATTGTGTAGGCTTTTCTCCAAGCTGTCGAACGGATCGCCCGGGCATACATCCTGCTCGACAATGTACCATTCCACTTCGGATTCCCGACAGGCATCTAGAATGGGTCCCCACTCGAGATTACCCTCGCCGACTTCGGCAAATTTCTGCTCGCGCCCCTGCATAGACATATCCTTCAGGTGCACGACCTTCATGCGGCCGGTTAACTTGCGTATCCAGGTCACCGGATTGGCGCCTCCATGCTGAACCCAGTAGGTATCAAGCTCCGCAAAAAAGCCATCTGCATCGCTCTCCTCGAAAAGAATTTCCATGCCGGTGCGATGATCGATCTTCTCGAACTCAAAGCTGTGATTGTGGTAGCTGAAAGTCAGACCTGCTTCGATCAAGGGCGTTGCGGCCTCTGAAGCGTCGTGCGCGAAGCGGCTAAATCCGTCTTTGTCACGGTAGGACTCCGGCATCGAACCAATCGCTACATTTTGGCATTGCAAGAGCTGATGCTCCTCAATCACGGAGTTCGGCTCCGATCGAATCTTATCGAAATCGACATGCGTTGCGACGATGCTCAGGCCGAGGCCGTCCGTGATTTTCTTCAACTCGCCGATATCTATTGGGCCCAAAGCTGACAACTGCACAGCGTCGTAGCCAATCCTGCTAACCCTTTCCAAGGATGTCTTGATGTCAGCAGGCGTCTTCAGATATTCGCGGACGGTGTAAAGCTGGGC
>CAYNZV010000063.1:0-3854 GCA_964401715.1 uncultured Gemmatimonadaceae bacterium
ATCAACGATGCCGAATTTTTCCTTAAATTCATCCGCCGAAATATTCGGATCTTTAGTAAAGAATGCTTTCGCTTCTTCCTTACTGATTACTCCATCAGAATCCGCATCGACATCCTCGAAAACCGGTGGGGCGGCGTGATGGTCGCCTTCATGGCCATCGCCGTATGCTTCAGCAATGGGTCCGTAGGCCAGTAACCCAAATACTGAAAACATTACGATTGCAAAATGTTTCATTAGGCTGTGCTCCTAACGTAAAAGGTTGAAGGGGGGTTGTATATTATAGGTGTAATATAGGCTTAATACCTAACAAAATCTGTGATGAAGATCACCGATGTATTGTGATTAAGCTCACGGGCGCCCAGTAAAGTTCGGAAGGCCTGATCTCAAGGTTGGACTGATCCGAAGATACCAGCTCCTCGTCCGTAACACCGGAGTCTTAAGGAATTCCCACGGCATCGGAAACGTCGACTGCTGTGTATCCGAAAGTTGTTTTTGATATTTGTGGTCATATATATAATTTCAGCATTGTCATCGAGGGGATGTTGAGCATCGTTTACGCTATACCTGAACGCGCAGCCGATGCGTGCGGATGCGGCCTTGGCCCGCCTCGATCGCCCAGTGCGTCGCCAGCACCTCGTCGTTGCCCAGGCGCAGGAGTGACGCTTGACCGAATTTGAGGTTCTGCCCCATGGTCGAATAGGCGGCCACCTTCATCGGCGGGGCGTCACCCCAGATCTTGGCTTCTTCGACCAGACGCCATTCATCTTTGGTTAAATCGACGATCCTCACGTACAACCCGACCTCCTCCCCTTCGCGGTGACAGTGAATCGTCAGCAAGATCTCATCTGCCCAGTATATCAGGTTCGAGGCCTGTCCCCAGACACCAGTGTCGATTGGTGCGGACCAGGTCGTGCCGCCATCGTGTGACACCGTAAGGTGATTGGGCAGGTTTGTCCCCTTGACGTGATCCATCATCCACACCAGGGAAACGATCCGATCATTCTGCATTTCGCATAACCTGGGCTCTGCAGGCGCGTAACGACCGGCGGGGTCTTCGAAGAAGTTGGTGCGATCATCCCAGGTCTCGCCGTTGTCTTCGCTGCGAAACAGCGCGCCGACGGCGCCACCCGGATTGCTGCCGTCCCACATTGGGAACAACGAACCAGCTCCCAACAGAACCCCGCTGCGAAGCTGAATCACCGGCCCGGATTGTTCGATCAATTCGGCGCGCGTACGCGGGATGACCTTCGGGTAAGACCAGGTGTGCCCGTTGTCTTTGGCAAACGAGACCAGGTTGTCACCCCCGCGAATGCCGTCCACATTCGGGTCCGGGTTGGCGATCGTCTGGTCGGGGTCGGTGCGGTGAAGACGAAAACCGATAGCGATCAAGTGGCCGTTTTGTAACAGTGTCGGCTTCAAGTAATCGGAATCGTGAAGATGATCGCCGTCTTTCTCATGCAAGGGACCTTCTAGATTCCACGTGCGCCCCCCGTCCGTCGAGCGCGTCAACACCGTTGTATTGTTCGTGGCCTCGAACGCTTCACCCAGAGCGAACATGCCCAGCAGTTCACCCGATGGCAGCTTCTCCAGCCCGGGGAAGATGCCGTGACGGGAACGATTGTAGGGCTGCGGGTTCTCGTATACGACGTGATGGTCGAGCACTTCAACTGTGGCCATACAGGTCTCCTGGCTTCACCCAATATTCCGTCCATTCTTGTTCGCAACAGAGCCCGCGGGGATCCATGCCCGGACTTCCGACGGCTCCGATACTATCCCACAAATTTCTTGATCGCACCCCTGTCCGTCTTGCACTTCATCGTAACGGAAGATCGAAAGCGAACTATCGACATGGTCTGAAAGCAAGTGTTTTACGGTCTCTGCGTCGGGCTGTTTAGAAGCGCGTAGCAGACGGGTTGCCCGGTGGCAACCGCGCAGCGAAACCCGAAGTCGCTGAATTGTTTTTCAGGAGCCAGGCTCGAGCGTGCGCCGCATCGCGAGAAGCGGATATCGTGGCGCCAAGAACCGCCGCGAGCGGCGTGTCGGTCGCCCCAAGCCGGTCCCGTTGGATTGCATTCGGGCGAACAAGTGTAGTAGGCCTTGTCGTAGAAGTCGAAGCACCACTCGTGCACACCAGCCGACATGTCGTAGAGTCCATATCCATTGGGACCGTCGAGTCCAACGGGGTGCAACGGAGTATCGCGTCCACCCTTGTGGTCGGACGGCAGTTGAGCGCCCCATGGATAGTCTGTGCCTTCGAGACCTCCTCGCGCTGCTTTTTCGCGCTCAGCTTCGGTAGGTAGGCGGTAGGATCTGGTGGATTTCGAAGACAACCATTCACAATAAGCTACGGCGTCAAACCAGTTCGTGCCGACCACAGGCTGGGATGGGTCTTGGAATTGCGGCTCATCCCAGAAGATCGGAGGTTCACGGCCAGTTGCTGCAACAAAGAGGGTGTACTCGCATCGAGTGACAGGGAATTTGGCCAGAGCGAAAACATCGATCCAGACGCGGTGGACAGGCCTTTCGTTGGGACTATGCCGGTCGCTGCCCATCAAGAAACTGCCGGCGGGGATCGCGATAGTTGCAGGCTCAATGAAGTCAGGTGTCGGCATGGAACTGCTTAGACCCGGTTATCAGATACGTCGCTTACCGCTCCGGGAGCCTAGATGTCGGCTACAGAACAACCCGGGGAATATATGAAGGGATAAAACCAGAATCGAATACAGAGGTTTGCGGTCAGAGGTTCGGTGCGCTCAGCCAAGCTTCCGCAACATCATGCACGATCAGCGGCCAAATGCATTCTGAAGCCCGGTCCTTCAAACCGCCACTGAAAACAGCTCTGCGCGCGCCATGGTAAACCGCACGCACACCTCACGGCCCTGCAATGCTGACAGATCGCTCCTGCCCTTCCAGCTAACTACTCTAGATAGCTCGTCTTCCGCCAGCACATCGCAGTCCGCCATACCAAATCCCTCGAGCTCCACCGGCGGCAAACGACCTCCGCCCGTCTGCGGTTTCTCCACCAACGCCGCCCGCATCCAACCGCCGATCTGTGTACGGTAGTTGAGCCGTAAATCCACCCCGGCACACACCCGTTCCGTCGTCGTAAACCCACCTTCATCTGGAGCCTCCAGTGCCATTAGGCGATCCGGCTCCCACAACGCCCAGCGGTATTCCGACTGCGGACGCTCCTCGGCAGAAAAATGACGACCGCCACCATCATGCCGATGGTAAACTGCGTGGCACATCAATCCCCAATAGTTGCCCACCGGCACCAGATTCGGACAGGCGTAGATGGCACCGTATTCCTCATCATCGCCCTCTCGCGTAATGATCGGCTGACGTACCGGACGCTCCCACAGCCAGCCGTCGATGCTGGTAGCAAGCTGTACATCCAACGTCGACGAGAGACGGTGGTAGATGGTAGGAAACATCAGGTGACGCCTGCTTCCAGGACTGCGACAATAACAATTGGTATAGATGTCCTCGTCCACCGCATCCTGACCGTCGATCGTCATTACATATCTCGGCGCGTGCCAGTTGCCAAACTCACGTCCTCCCGTCCGTGTAATCGAACGACGTCGCTCATAACCGCCTCGGAGAAAAGCCAGGTATTCCCCCGTGTCTTCGTCATAGGCGGCAATGTTCTGGGTATCGAGCGGTCTGCCGACCACCAACAGAGGTTCTTTTTTCCGCATCCATCGCAATCCGTCCGGAGAGACCGCTCCAAAGAGGATCTCATCCCCCTTCTTGCGCTCTATCGCCTTGTAGCGCTCAGCCGGACCCGCGGTTGAATCACGGAACAGGGAGTGAATCATGAAATAATCGCTGCTGAACAGCGCGTTGTTCGCGGT
>CAYNZV010000063.1:3954-9102 GCA_964401715.1 uncultured Gemmatimonadaceae bacterium
ACGTCAGCAACCAGCCATTGCATTGGTCGTCGGCGAATCATGCGCTTAAACGGCAGATGTCCAGGCTGCGCCAGAAAACAGAGCATCGACCCGCTCGTATCCGGCAGCATGGCCACCACGTGCAGCCCCTCGGCCCAGGTGCACGGCCATTTCGGCGCACCGGCAATTACCAGATCGCAGTTGGACTGCACCTGCCCATACTTAATCATCGGCTGCATCGTGGTCAGGAAACAAGTGTGTTCCGGTCCGTCGACGCGATCCTCCGCCAAGCCGAAAAGTTGACGAATTCCCACCCGCACAGTACGCCCCCACCGCACGGCCTCTTTCAGTTCGTCTAGATCTCCAGAAATGCGATTGCCCTCGGCATCGTGCTCGTAAACTGTGCGCCAGCGATCGCACACGAACCAGCGATAGACCCGGTATGGGTAAGCTTTGCTCTCGTCCAAAACGACGTCGCCGAACTTCCATTTGACCTGATCGAAGCGCCCCGAGGTGTCGTACTTGAAGATGCTCATGTACGGCTCCTCGATATCCTGTCCTCGGTGAACGTAACTGTGATGATGGCTCATGATGCCCGCGAAAGCATCGCCCTCGCCAGCATAGGTCTGCTGGAAGTAAATCGTTTCCTCGTAATTCTCGTGAATCATGTATAACCTCAAGTCGGCACCGCGACCCACTGCGGCCACGACCTCCATTGCGCTTCCCTTGGCAACGCGAAGATCTTGCTCCTGTTCCAATGCGAGAATCCAATCGCCGCTCATACCGTCTTTCTCCCGTCAAAGTGTTCCGTCACTATGCACAAGATACGGTGATTACTCAACCGTCATAGGGTTCATTTTCATCGTGAACGGAATACCCCAAGGACCTCGCACGCTGTGCAGGCGTAGGGCCAACATCGGACATTCCCTGAACAAGGTTTGTGGGTATGAGGGACGGGTAAAGCCGTGCGGAGTTAACAACAAAGTTGCTAAGGGGCAGTCGGAAACAGCATAGGCTTAACAAGCCCAAGCGAAGGGAATGCCCGAAGGCTGTTTCCGCAAGTCGCGTCCCGGGTCACCTTGTTTCCGTCGCTATCATTCCTTTTCGTCTGTGCCACTCTGAAAGGAACAATAATGCCCACTACACAACACCAAACGTTGCGCCCTTTCGGCTACGATCTTTTCGAAGCAGCTGGCCTTCCGAAAGACCAAGCCCGCATCGCCATGGACCACCTGGTGGACGCCAATCTCACCGGACACGACTCCCACGGCATTCTGCGCATACCCGCCTACGCTCGCGAAGTGCACTCTGGAACCATCAAACCGGCCGGGAATCACAAGGTCGTTCGCGAAACGCCCGCGTCCCTCACTATCGACGCCAACAAGAGCTTCGGAATCGTGCTCTGCAACCAGGCCATGCAGTGGGCAGTCGACCGCGCCCAGCAGCACACCTTCGGGGCCGTGGCCGTCCATCACACGGGCCACATCGGCCGGCTCGGCGATTTTCCCCCAATGGCTGCCGAGCAAGGTTGTCTTGGGGTTCTCATGCTCAACGGTGGTCACCGTTGGGTGGCCCCCTTCGGAGGTGCTGGGCGACGTCTCCCTCCCAATCCAATCGCCTTCAGCGCACCCGCAACCGACGGTCGCACGATGACGGTGGACATGACCACCAGCATGGTCGCTGGCGGCAAGATTCTGGTCCTCAATGCTCGTGATCAGCAAGTGCCCGAAGGTTGGATGGTAGATGAACAGGGCAACACCACCACGGATCCCCAGCTCTGGGTGGACGAGAAAGCAGCCGTTCTTCCCCTCGGTGGTCTGCTTTTCGGGCACAAGGGCTATGGGCTGGCAATGATGGTAGAAGCCCTCGCCGGCGGTTTATCATGGGCGGGGTGCAGCGCTGAGGAACCCACCCGAGGCGGCAGTGGCTACATCGCCATGGCTATCAAGATCGAATCGTTCATTGACCTGCAAGAATACAAGAAGGAAATGGGTACCCTCATCGATTGGGTAAAATCCTCGCCCAAAATGCCCGGCGTCGACAAGATCTATTACCCTGGCGAGATCGAAGAGGAAACCCGCCAGAAGCGCAAGGCCGAGGGAATCTACGTTGAGGATGCGACCTGGAATGCTATTCTGGAGGTCGCTAATGAGCTCGGCGTATCAACGCCGGAAATCAGTAGTTAATACAAAAAACACAAGTCGCGTGGAACGACAACATACGATTTTGCGATTTCAATCTAACCAAGCAGCCCAAAACGCAATGCCGGTGGAGTGCGAGGAATCAACTTGTCGGACCATGCGCAGAGGTCACCCGCCCCGAATCGGTTTTATGTGAGCAGCATAGGCGTCTGGCTCGAGACGGACGTCGATCACGTGGAGCTTGTCCGCATCTAATGCTTTGCCAAAGGCGGATTCGAATTGCTCGAGAGAGTTCACTTTCGTCGCCACCGCGCCAAAACCTTCGGCAATCCGGACGAAGTCGGTCTGGGCAATGTCCACCCCTTCGCGGGCATACCCCTTCGAGCGCTGTTTGATCCGAATCATGCCCAGAGTTGTGTCATCGAAGACAACCACTACCGGAGCCAGCTTCAAACGGGTCGCCACCTCCAGATCTCCCACTCGCATCAGCATACCAGCATCACCAATCAGAGAAATGGTCTTCTTTTCGGGTCGGACGAGTGATGTAGCCAAGCCAGCAGGAATCGAAAAACCCATGGTGTTGGTCCCGCTAGAGTCGAAATAGGTGGTGGGGTCGTAAACCTTCCAGACGTACAGGTTGACCCGACCGTAGACACCTGCTTCAGTCGTCAGAAATGAGTCGCGCGGCGCCATGCGACGAGCAGCACGCAGCGCAGTGGCGGCATTCAGATTGGTATCCAGCGCGCCGAGTTCGGCTATCGCTTCACTCCAAAAGCGCTCGATGTCGACCGCATCCCACGCAACTCGTTGACTGACCCCGTTCGTCAACGCGCCAATCAAGTCGGGCAAATTACCGGTCGCGGTGTGGGCTGGAGCACCGACGACCTCGTTAGGTTCGATCGGAATCGAGTCAATGGTGATCAACGGTTGGGTGTGCTTCCACGGACTCAGCAACTCGACGCGGTCAAGACCGATAGCCACGACAAGGTCGCTGCGATCGATGAGACGTGTTTCGAGTGTGTTGGGCGCGTATACGCCCGACATTACCCCGGCGTAAAGCGGGTGGTCCTCGGCGATAACCCCTCGCGCCTTCGACGTTGCCATCACCGGTATTTGAAGTTTCTCCGCCAGCGAACAAAGGCTGCTTTGCGCTCCCTGTCGCACGACCACCGGTCCTACTACCAGGAGCGGTTTCTCTGCGGCGTTGATAGCATCGACGATTGCATCCACGTCGCCCTCTATCGGCGATGGGACTGAAGGCTCCACGAGCCTATTGCCTGCAGCCGGGCCCGGGGAATCGGGCGTGACGTCATCCAGGCTCTGAGGATAATCGATATGGACCGCGCCAGGACGTTCCGCCATCGCGGTTCGAACGGCCTGTTCAATCTGGGCCCCAGGGTCGGCCGCCTCGAGTGTCACCGAATCTTTGGCAACCGATCGGAAGAAAGCGGGATGATCGATCTTCTGCATCGAGGTCGCCGGTGCCGAGGCAGGTGAATATCGTTCGGTTACGCAGAGCAGTGGATGCCGCTCCAGGTTGGCATAAATAGCACCGCTGGCCGCGTTGGTCGCCCCGGGCCCCATGATCGAAACACACACGCCGCAGGTATCTGTGAGTTCGCCGACTACTACGCCCATCATCGCGGCCGTGGTTTCATGCTGAGTCACGACAAACGGGATATTCTGGTTGTTACACGCCTCGATCATGTCGATCGAGCTCCCGCCCCCCGGTATGCCGAATATGTATGGAACACCGTGGGTTTTGAGTGCTGTCGCTATCTCATCGGCGACACGGTTGCTAACCGCCGGCTGTTGCGCCGTGTTTGTCATCGTTTGTCTCCAGTTTGTGCACTAACGAATGGGACGGATAATTGTGCCTGTCTGGCCTTGGGTCAAGTGTCAGGGCGCTGATTCAGTCCCGCCAGATCACCACGCCCATATGATAGCGCTGGTGCATCGGAATGCGTTGACAGTAATAGGCGGTGAGAATGCTGCCGTCTTCCAGCTGCACGCTGGAGGGATATCCACCGTCAGTACCTTTGGCGCTCGTGTCCGACTGGTAGGCGTCCGTTTTGAATAGGACCCGAGGAGCATCCCAGGTGTCGCCTCCGTCGCGGCTTATGGTGGCCCAAACGGCGAGCATCCCCCGCAACCGTACTCCATAGGTCATCAGAATCGATTGATCCCGAAGCTGCAGCAGATGTGCCGGCATGTGCCGCCCCGGCGTTATCAGACCGCGGCAGTCCCACGATCGTCCACCGTCGATTGAGGCGAAGAGCGTGGTTGCGGCGGTCTGCGCCGTTCGACACGCGGCGAGCATCTTGTCCTCGCTCAGAACCAACAGGGCAGTTTCGTTGTAGCCGTCACCGATTCGCCGCGCATCACCCCACGCGCGGCCGTCGTCGTCGCTGAAATATATCCAGGCGGTGTCGCCGCTTTCATCCACTGCGTACTCGTCGACAGCGGAATAACCAGTAGCGGCAAGCCGACCGCCCGGCAGCCGCACAATATCGCCGAACGGTTTCACATTGTCGGTTGCCGGGGTAAACAACTCGCTCTCGTAAGTCCAAGTGGAACCTCCGTCGTCGGATCTGGCAACGATTGGAGGCAGGACGTGAGCGCCCTGTGGCCGCGGTTCCGCCACACCTTTCGGATTGACCTCGTCCCGGCCCGCGCATACAACGAGCAATTCTCCGCTGTGCGTCAGACCGACGGCCAGGTTACCGCGATTGGTACGTGGTTCGTTGGGTACGGGTACGCTCAAGAGCGACCAGGTTCTGCCTTCGTCCTCGCTGCGCCAGCATTCCGCCGCGCCCTCCCAAAGCAGGTGGCAGGGCTCGCCAAACACCGTTGCGATGATACTGCCATCTTCCATGTGTGTGAGGTGGGGCCAGGCGCATTTGTTGTCGATAGCTACGTACCGTTCGAGAATCTCCATGATGGTCCTTCCGTTTTCTGTCACTACTTTCAGGTGGCGAGCGTAGATGGTGATTAAGAGTCATTCCGGCGCTAGGTCAAGTGGAACCTG
>CAYNZV010000063.1:9202-11665 GCA_964401715.1 uncultured Gemmatimonadaceae bacterium
ACGTTCCTACGCCTTCGCCGCAGCGCTCCTTCTCGGAGTCCCCGCCCAAAACGCTCACAACTCCAAGCGCAGACCGGCGTAAGCAAGCCGGAGTCCACGCGCCGTCATCTCGGCGGCGATTTCGTCGAATGGCTCAGTGGGTGCCGGGCTCAAATGCGAAACCAGAACCACCGTGTCGTCGGTGACTGTTCCGGCGCGCCGCAGTTCCGTCACGAGATCGTCCACGATGGCAAAATTCATATGACCTCTCTTTCGATCGATCTCCTTGGCACCACCCTTGGCATCGAATACGGCCGCGTCGAGGCGATGGTCCCGCAGAACCTCCATGGTCTCCGGCAGCGGATACGCTGAGTCCAGGCCGTAGAAGAGCGTCTTGCCTCCCTGCTCGATCAGGTAGTTCAGCGCCTGTTGCCCCTGGATCATGTGGACTTGATCGACGAAGTGGTTGCTCAACAATGCCGTGAACGTTGCGTTCGCGACGGAGAACGTGTCACCCGGGCGTACTGCGTGACAGTGCAGATCGGCGTCGGTCTTCTGTGGGTAAAACCTTCCAATTTCAGCATCCCACCTGTGCGTCGCCGCGAAGGTGATAGCATCCATGACCATGTTGTTACCGTACAGGAAAAGACTATGCGGCTGTCGCGCGGCAAACGCCATCAGAGGTAGCGGCAGCAGGTGGTCTGTGTGCCCGTGTGTGAAGACAAGGTGCCGCACGGATTGTCCATCGACGCCAAAACGTGACAGCGGTCCATCCTCGGCGTAATCGATCCGTATTTCTGGCTCGAGCAGAATCGACGACGGGCCAGGCAGCAGTTCGCGCTCTGGGGGCATCTGCCCATCGACCAAACTTGCGTCGTCGATCGTTACGGTCTCGCCTACTCCTGTACCGATAAACAGGATTCTCATTTCAGGATGTCCTCCGCAATCAGCTAAGATTGGGGCCGCGTGCGTCATAATTGTACGGCCCCGGCGCCCGGCCCCGGGCTCATGTCTATGTTACTTCACCACGGCAACCTCCGCTACCAGCATGCTTTCAAACACCTCTCGACAAGGCCCGATCTTGGCTCGATACTATCGACGACACAGTTCACTCAAGATGCGCTTTAACGGGCCGTCCAGATCTGAAGGTCAAATCCGATGCGACCAGTGCAGCTGAAATCGATAAACGGCAACGAAGGGTGGCACCTCCCTCTCAAGGGCAACTACAATACGCGTGATCTTGGTGGGTATGCGACTTCCGACGGCCGCACTACCAATTGGGGTAAATACTTGAGATCGGACACATTGGCCAACCTGAGTCCTGCTTCGAGGGATGCCCTCATCGACTATGGCGTACGCAGCGTCATCGACCTGCGACGCAGCGCCGAGCTGCAGTTTGAGCCAAGCGTCTTTATCGGTTGCAAAGCAGTATCGTACTACCATCAGAACATGACGGGTGACCTCGCTTTGGAGGGAGACGGTCAGCCGCTCGAAAACGAAGACCCGGCCCAGCGCAAAGGCCGCCGCTACTGCCTGATCCTCGAACAGCGGAAACAGATTCTGCGCCAGATTATGTCGATACTCGCCCAGCAAGACGGACTTCCGGCCATCGTTCATTGCCGTGCCGGCAAGGACAGGGCGGGAATCGTCGCCGCGTTGGTCCTGGGCATTGCGGGAGTGCCAAGAGAGACGATCGTCGAGGACTACATTCTCACCGCGCGTTACCTGATAGTGCGTGACCTTGAGCAGAACCCGGACCTGTCGCCGGAAGAGTACACGTGGAAGGACTTTCAGGACGCGGGTTGTCCCCCCGCGACGATAGAATTGACCCTCGATCACCTGGAGGCGCGATACGGAGGGATAACCGGCTATCTGAAGGATGTCGGCGTCACCCAAGAGCAACTCGATTCCATCAGAAGCGCGATGACCGAGTGATATCCCCCGCACAGCGATGAAAATCACCAACGTTCGGCTTCGTAAGTTGTCCGGCACGATGGAGGTTGATGATCCGTTCTTCGAAGAACGACTCGTTCGTCCGACTGACATCTACCCGGAATTTCGTGCCACGGGCCGGGGCGAGCCGACCGATGATCGACACTACCGGGTCGTTGAAACGTTCGTGCAGATCGAAACGGACGAAGGTGTATCCGGCATTTGCGGCTCGGTAACGCATGGCGCCGCGTTCCACGTTTCCCAGCTGGCGCCCTTGCTCATCGGTCATCGACAACGCATTGTGGGATCTCAAGGGCAAATGGCTCGGGCAGCCGGTCTATCGCCTGCTGGGTGGGCCGACACAGAAGACCATGCCCACCTACGCCAGCATGCTCGGGTTTTCGGTCACCGACTTCGATCTCGTCCGCGAGCGCGTCCAGGAGATGAAGTCCCGCGGCTACAGAGCGCAGAAGTGGTTCTTTCGCCACGGACCCATGTCCGGACCCGAGGGTTTCAAGCTCAACGTGCAGTTGGTGAAGACGGTTCGTGACG
>CAYNZV010000063.1:11765-24565 GCA_964401715.1 uncultured Gemmatimonadaceae bacterium
CCGCCAGACGATCGTGGTGTCTGGCCTCAGGAGCTTGCCGATGAGGACCCCCGCGACGCCAGCAGTGAATATGGAAAGGAGTGCATGGAAGGGGCGGTGGCGATCGTTGGTCGGTTGATTGAAGAAAGTAGAGTCTATCCTTCCAAGAACTTCTCGATCACGTCCTTCCGGTCCCCGTGTAGTCCCTTTTCCTTGATGCTCATCAGCTCGATGGTTTCGGCATCGAGCTCGATGCCGGCATCTTTTGCCAGCTGCAGATCCGCTTCGTAGCTGGCGCGGTAGTAGTCCTGCGGGGCAAAGCCGTAGAACATGATCACCCGGTCGCGGTCGGTGGGTTTCCACTTGTGCGCTCCGTGCACCAGCCGCAACGGCATGATGATCATGTCGCCTGCATTGACGGTCACCGTTACAGCACCCTCCATGTCCAGCGGATACGGATTGTCTTTGGGATAATGGAATTCCGATTTGTGGGATCCCGGGATTACCACCAGGCCTCCGTCCCCGGGACGAACGTCGGTCAAATAAAGGAAGCACGAAAACAGGTCGCAGTAGATCGACCGGGTGCCATAGTTGCCGAAGAAACCGGGAGCGTCTTCAACGCGATATCGGTCGATCTCTTTCTGGCAGTGGAATCCGTGATCGGCGTGTTTTGCACCGTTCACCATCATCAAGCCGCCGTGCAACCTAGGCATGTTGTTCAACAAGGCACAGGCGTATCCCAGTATTCGCGGGCTCCGGGGAAGCCTCTCCAGCGTCTTGTCGAACATGAACGCGCCCTTGTATTTGTCTCCGTACCCCGAGTCCTGGTAGAGCTCCGGATGTTCCTTGATCACCCGCTGGGACGCTTCGAACGCCTTCTCGATCGTCGGCTTGTCCACCACCTGCTCCACCTTCAGATATCCAAAGGTGTCAAAGAAGTAAAACTCTTCATCGGTCATATAGGTGTCGGTCATGATATCTTCTGACTGTAGCGCGTGCGCGTCTACGTGGTTAAGGTCCCCTATTCCGGCAACACCACGTTGCCGTACTGCCGGCGCCTACGCGCCTCGTGATCCTCTTCGGCCTGCTCCAGCATGAGCTCCGGGGCCGGCAAGCGCTCCACCAGATCCACTCGCTCGCGAACAAATCCCTCGCCGTAATTCGTCCGCGCGTACCTGCCAACCTGTCCGACTTCGACCGTCAGACGATGGCGGGCCACCGCCGGATCGTGCCCTTGCGACTCGTAGAATGCCTCGGCCTGCACCCGCTTCTCGAACCATTCCTCGGATAGCTCGACAACGAAATCCAGCTGCGCAGCATTGAAAACGATGCCGGGCCAATAGGTAAAAGGCACGTTGTGCGGCCTTCCTGACACCCCCACACGTGGGTAACCTGCCTGCTCCTTGGCCTCCAGCGCTGCCCGACCCACCTCGGTGTGGTCGGAGCGGTGGGCCACGGGTCGCAAATCATCGGTAAAAGGGGACTCGGCGATGAGAATGTGGGGACGCACTTCACGGATCAGATCCGCCAACTGGTCGACCACTTCCGGATATTTCTGCAGGGTGAACGGCTTGTCGGGGAAATTGAGCATTCTGACATCGGTGATACCGAACAGGGCAGCGGCCCCGCGTATCTCTTTGGCCTTCTGCTCGATGTAATCCTCGATCGGTTTATCGAGAATGGCGGGATCGCGCTCTTCCTCCGGCTTTCTGAGCTCGTCCAGGTAATCCTCGCGGTGGGTCGTGCCTCCGTGGGTCACGATACACACCGTCACATCGTCACCGCTTGCGGCGTGAATCCCCAGGGTTGCGGCGAACCAGGTCCAATCATGCGGGTGTGCCGAAATGCTTAGAATGCGCAGCTTTTGTCGGTTCAATGGTGTCCTCCTTCAAGCTTAGATAGGTACCGCACGTCCACGATCAGAATCTCTACGAGTTCGTCAGC
Source organism: uncultured Gemmatimonadaceae bacterium (assembly GCA_964401715.1). GTDB lineage: Bacteria > Latescibacterota > UBA2968 > UBA8231 > UBA8231 > CAYNZV01. Next base: position 13,689 of record CAYNZV010000063.1, read on the forward strand.
ACACATTGGCGATCGATTCAAACTTCCCGCACGAAGATAGCTGGCTGCGGTCAATCTGGGAATCTGCGTCGTGCTGGGCTCACGCCTCTACATATAGCTTCCCCCCAGCGACATGGGTTCAAAAACCTTGAGTCTGTCTGCTTCGGATTGCGGATTCAGGATGCTTTCATCGGCAAACTCTTCCGCTTCCGGGAATCTGGTTTCGCGCACCTGTCTCGCCGCATCGGCGAAATCGTAACCCGTGCATTTGAACTGAACCTCGGCATCTATCCACAACCATTGCGCGCCTTGTTCGCCGTGATGTTTGCCGACACTGCCTGCGGTTACCACCCGCACCTCGCCGACCATTCGATCAGTCTGCATGTGCGTATGCCCGCACGCCACCAGATTGGCGCCCACATTCTCGAACAGCGGCCGCAGGCGATCTTCCGGCGTCAACCGGGTGAAAATGGTGGTATCGTCCCGTGGGGTAGCATGACAGAATAACACCTCCCCGAGCCCGTTCGCGGCCAACCTCACGGTGCTGTGCCAGCTGAAAAGCACATCCCGAGCAGTCGGATCAAGCTGCTGTACTACCCAGGCCGCGACCTTGCGTGGTTTCTCCGGTACCTCTTCGCTGATGTCCTGGTTCGACATCAGTTCGGCAAGGATCCGATCACAGTTGCCGCGTACGAAATGTGTGGGGGTGTCAATCTCTTGCAGCCGAGCCAGCGTTTCGCGGGGCATCGGCCCCCAAACGGCATCGCCGCCGATCACGATAGTGTCGGGACTGAGCTGCGCTACCTCTGCGAGCACCGCCTCCAGCGCTGGCAGATTGCCGTGGATGTCATAGAGAGCTGCAATGCGCATCAAAACCTCCCTATCGGACTGAAGCGCTCACTAGAGCTGAAACGCAAAAAGCGTCGCCTTGTACATCTCGATGCGGATCGCCAGCGAATCGGAGAGCCGGGCAACGTTGTCCTTCCCTTTCCAGGTGACGACGCGGTTCACCTCGTCCCCCTGGAGAACGTCACAGTCTTCAAAGCTATACCCGTCGATGGCATTTAGCGAGCCGGACAGGTGTGGTTTCGGCCCGATATGGGTAATGAGCTCGACCTTGATAAAGCCGCCGGTTTCCGTCTTGTAGTTGAGACGCAGCTGTCGCGGCGGCTCGTCAGGATCGGCCAATGGGGGAAACCGATTGTGAATCGGCGCCGGAATGGAGTCGGGACAATCGGGTGGGGCGCGATAGAGGTCCTGTCGCAGGGTCAGCCTGCCGTCCGACCTGGCCCGGATTCCGGCGATGCGATCCTTCTCCCACAGCGCATAGCGCACCGGCAGGTTCTCGTTGGGATCGTCATGCAGGCACTTGCGGGCGGTGCCCCAATAGGTGACCGCATACCGCCCATCCGGCATCTCCAGCAGCCCCGGACCCACATACAGCATGGAACCGTAGCCCGCTCCTTCCGCATAGTTGTCGAGGAGGTGGTTGTTGCGGTCGGGCCGCTCCCAGAGGATGCCGTCATGGCTGACGGCTATCTGGATATCTTTCGTCGCTGCCGACTGGACATAACGCGACAGGAACATCAGATGCAGATCGTTGCGGCCCGGGTACCGGGTGTAGCCATGGTTGTAGAAGGAGAGATCAGGCGGGTCGAGGGCATCGGGCATGACCATGACCTCCTCCGGAGTGAAGGTGCGGAAGTCGTCGCTCTCGGAACGGCCAGCACAACGCCTGCCTGCCACGTGAAAGCGGAGGTAACCGATGTATTTTTTCTGTACCTCGTCGTAGAAGACAACCTTGTCCCCGTCGACGAATTCCTCCAGCAGGGGTTCCTCGAGATCCGTCCAGTTGAATCCGTCGGGCGAGACGGCACCGGTCATGAAAGCCTTCAACGTTCCCCACTCGCCCTCGAAGTTCTCCCTGTTCCACTCCTGAAGTCGCAGCTGATTTTGATTGTCCGGGTCGCCCAATCGGGCGGCCGCCTCTCGGTCGAGATGGACCTCGATGTACTTGCCGTCGGCGTCCCGCTCGCGCGCATAGAAGCCCGACCTGCTTCCGATCGCCTTGAAGCGCTCTTCCGGTGGCGCTGAGGGATCCTCGAAGATGCGGGAGTACTTCGTGGTGATGATGTTGTTTTTTGCCGACCCTCCGAAGTCGACAACCCCGAGATCCGGCTTGGTCCAGTTGTAGCCATCCTCGCTCTCCGCGCGGCAGAGCCCCCCGGGAGAATAATAGTCGATGATGTATCTACCCTCCTTGACGAAGAAGGAGGTGACAGGGCCGCACTTTTCTTTTTCCCAGGGACGGTCCGGCTGCAGGATCGGGTCGCTCTTTTCCGCCGGCTGTGCCTCGATCTCTACGCCCATGGGCACATCCCACGACTTCGATATGCCGTCCTTGAATCCCATATAGCCGGCATGCACGTACCACCAGTCGAGCAGCGGTCCGGTGGTTGAATTCCCGGTTATCGAATCATTTGCCATGGCGATTCTCCTATCTAGCTGCACGCCCCAGATTCATTCAAGGGCAGCAAAACACGCGACCAACCTCCATCACGATTCCGGCCACGAGATCTCCACGCTGCTCAGGTAGAACTTCACGTGACCCCCAGCCGATTCGGATTCCGGGGGCGGCGTGGCGCTCGCCACCACCCCCACGATCCATCCTCCTGCCAGATGTGAAAGATCGCAGATGCGCTCGTACCAACGGCCCATTGCCCGCCCTTCCAGCGTCGGCGCGGAAAAATTCCCGTTGCTGCGCGCCATCAAATGATACTCTCGCTCCAGGAGTCGCTCCGGTTCGGTGTCGACGAGCACACCGTTCTGATCGCGCAAAAGTGCATACGGACGTTCATCTCGGGTGTTTATCAGTGGCGACAGAGCAACGTGGTCGTGCGCCGATTCGGAATCGACATAGATGTTGTAGCTGAATGTCGTGCCATGTTTGATCTCCAGTACGAAGTCCATGGCCAGATACCCGACCCGGTCCGGCTCTTCATCCTCGGCGCCTGCCACGGTGGTCTCGACCCGCAGCATGGAGTTGCCGTCGGGCGACACCACCGACCCGTCCTCCCGCATCATCTGCGTCTCAGCGAACAAAGACAGCTCCACCTCGGGTCCGGCAGGGGCCACCTGGAAGACGCAGCGCCCAGCTCTGCTCAACCAGCGGGATTGCTGATGGGCGGCCAGATCGAGAAAGGTCGGCTTCGTTAGCTCGTCGTTCAGATCGTGAAGCGCTGCGGTCCCTTCGCGCACGCGCATGAGATAACCGCTTTGGAAGTCGATATGGCAGATATTCAGACCGTATCCATCTATCAGCGAATAGTGATGAGTGTGACCCTGAAAGAGCCATCGCACCTTCGGAAATCGTTGCAGGGCCCCGACCAAGCGGCCGCGAGTCTGCAGCATGTGCCAGGGCCGATGATGCTCGACCTGATCACAGGGTTCGTGCATGAAGACGAAGGTCAACTCGTCCCGGTGAGTCTCGAGGTCGCTCTCGAGCCAGGTCAGCTGCTCGTCCGGAAGGCGGGCGAAATGCGAATTTCCGGTTTTGATGCGCATCAGCTCCGCCCCCGGCACGGTGCCGTGGCTGTCCAGGCTGACGAAATGACACCCACCGACGTTGAACGAGAAATAGATGAACCGGTCGTTGCCCGATCCCTCGAGGTCGTCGATCACCCCAGGATAGATGGCGTCCAGCCAGTAATTCTTGCCGGCATCGTCCAGCTCGTGATTGCCGATGCCGAAGAAGACCGGCGGACAATCCGGAACTGAAGCGATGGTCTCCGTCACCACATCGGCAAGCCCGGTGACCACACCGTCTCGTGGCGCCTCCGTTTGCTGGGTGCCCAGATCGCCGGCGACGAAAATGAACGCGGCCTCTGCATCTGTGCAGCGTTGAAGAAGACCGCGGAACACCTCGTCAGTCCATTCGGTGCTACGCTCCCAGATATGGACATCGGATACGACCGCAAAGGTGAAGTTGTCGGGATCGATCTGTCTCTGCTCGAGCACCTTCTCAATGTGCCGGGTGATGGCCAGTTGCGGTCCGAGTGCATGCGCACGGAGATCCGATGCCGAGCCCGCGCCGGCGCTGTTCGAGTGGTTAGAGATAATCGGCTCCTTGATGAGGGGGAGTCTCCAAACTACCATTTCCGTAGTGTTGATCAATTTGTCTGCACAATCGCTTTGAAGCAAGATGAAGCGACCGCGTCCTCGTTGCAGCCACACCGACGCTTCGCGGCTCGCGAAACCACCGCAACCGTCCGAGCGAAAATTCTCTCCCGGAGTCCGCATGAAACTCACCTTTCTCGGTAGCTGCAGCGGCACCGAGCCGATGCCCGGTCGTTTTCATACCTCGTACGTCGTCGAGCACAGAGGGGGTATCTACTGGTTCGACGCCGGCGAAGGATGCTCCTACAACGCCCACCTGATTGGAATCGACCTCCTCGCCATTCGCTCTCTCTGCATTTCGCACTGCGATTACGATCACGTGGGCGGCCTGGTCGGCCTGCTGGCCACCATCAGGAAGCTCGAGGGACGCAACGATGATCCGGCCCGCAGCATCGCGGGGCGTACCGTTCCGGTTCGCATCCCCGACTTGCGCGTTTGGCACGGGGCGCTCGACGTCCTCCAGGGTCCGGCGGAAGACCTGCTCCTTCCGTTCGAACCGGAGGCAGGTACCTATGCGGACGGTACTATCATCCACATTGATGGATTGAAGGTAACCGCGCTGCACAACGAGCACCTGGGCAAACCGGCCCGCGGGAAATCCTGGCAGTCGTTCTCCTTTCGCATCGCAACTGCTGGCCGCACCATCGTCTCATCAGGCGACATCAAACACGTCAGCGAAGCGATACCCTTGATGGGTGATGGCTGCGACCTGTTCATCATGGAGACCGGCCACCATCAGGTAGATGAGGTGTGCACTTACCTGGTGGAAAACAATGCGCCGTTTGAACGTCTTGGATTCTTCCATCATGGCCGCGCCATTCTTGCAGATGCCGAGGGAGAGCTCGAGAAAGCAAAGAGTATCGTTGGCGACCGCGTTTTCATCGCGGACGACGGCATGACCATCGGTCTGGAAGGGAGTTGAGGGGAATGTCCTCAGGCGCGTCAGTTGAGTCGATCGTTGTTCCCGTGGCAACCGCGGCATCTACGTTGGTCAAGCCAGCTACTGCCACCGCGTCTGCGCGTTCTAAGCTGCCAGCTGCTCGTGCAGGTCAGGGTTTGAGCCAGATCGAGCCGCGGCGGGCATCGACCTGTTGGAATACGTCGCGAGTGGTGAGCTCCTCCGGCATAGCAGATCCGAACAAAAAATAATCAGAGCGGGGCAGGGGCTACTATGCAAGGAGCATGCCAGCCGGCCCCCTCCAGACCGATCACGTTAAGTGGTCGTTACAAGCGCTCCCAAACCCTGTATGGCGGCGAGGTTACGGTGTAGCCATCGCAAGATCGCGCGAGTAGCCAACCAAATTGCTAATTGCCGGTGAGCGCGTCTGGACACTCGGGTCGTTCCCCGAGCCCGGTTTGTGGGTGTCCGGTGTGGGGGGAAGAGGCACGACGGGTTTGACAACGAAGTTGTCAGGAGCGGGGACGGGAAGTGCCCTCGGGCGTCGCAAACCGGAGCGAAGGGAATGCCGAGGGGCGCGTGCCGGGTCAGCACAGCGCCCCGTAAACCATATTCGCAAACACCTGCTGAATCTTGATGAAGCTGTCCATGTGCTTCGGTACCTGGATCTCCTCCTTGCCGGTCACTGGATGCTGCCAGGTGCTCGTCAAAAACACGATCGCCAGATCGTACCCTGGATCCACCAGCACCCGCGATCCGTAGGCACCGCCGTGAAAGTACGCCCTCGGGCTCATGAGGTCGCCCCCGAAGTAAAACGCGTCCCCGCGGACCATCCACCCGAGCGCCTTGCTGAGATACATGTAGCGGTCCGCCCGCGTTCGCCGTTCGGGGGTATCCGACCAGGTGAATTGCGGTTCAACCATCCTCTCCACCGAGGCGGGCGACAGCACTCGAATGTCCCCATAGCTGCCCTTGTTCAGCATCATCTGGGCAAACACTGCCAGATCCGTCGCACTGGAACACCCACGACCACCGCCGGTGAGATAGTTGAAATGCTCGTGGTCCTCCATCTCCCCGTCGAAGGGGTCTTCGTGGGCGCGCAAATCGCGATCAAACAGGGGTAAAGCATGTGAGCGCCATGCTCGGGACGCCTCGAACTCATCGCGGGCGCGGAAGTGGGTCTGATTCATGCCGATCGAACCAAAGAGCTCGTCGCCCAGCTGCACCAGCTCCTTACCACTCATGCGCCGAACCAACTCGGCCACCACCTCGAAACCGAGGGTGGAGTAGTTCGATCGCGTGCCGGGTTCGAAACCCAGCGACAGATCGTAGATCCGCTCCAAGAGTTCAGCGGTCGACGTTGGGAGCGGACCACTGATCAGATCACCCAGACCGGAGGAATGGGACAGCAGGTGACGCACCGTCACCTGCCCCTTGCCGGCCTTGCCGAATTCGGGGATGTATTCGGCCACCGGAATGTCGAGAGAGAGGTTGCCCTTCTCCACCTGGCACATGACCACAGCACCGCACAACGGTTTGGTAACGGAAGCAACCTCGAATATGGTGTCGTCGGTTATCCCATAGCCTTCCGTCGCTATTTTCGGGTTTACGTGACGGTCGTGAAGAACGATCTTGGTTCCTCTTACAACGAGGGCCTCAGCCAGGGGGAGGGCACCGAGGCTGACCACTTTCCGCAGGTAATCGGTTGCAACCGCAAGTCTGGCGGCAGACACCCCGGCTGCCTCGGGAGAATCTTTCTTGAAGTTCATCGGATTCCTGTTCCGCATCGTCGCCACCTCCCTCTGCTGGAGCGGTGAGGTAGAGTGTTCCAGCAGAAGGACGTGGCGACGAACGTATCCTTGGCGAGCTGCAAAGAAAGACCTTCAGGAATGCGGATTGACGAACCCGAGATCAAACCGCCAACACCTTCTCATACGCCGCCATCCGCTCCCCTTCCAGCTCCTCTGGATCCACCAGCTTTAGCCACACCGCCTCGTTCTCGCCCCCGCTGACCTTCTCCACCGTCCCTGCCTTGTGCGGTTCGGGGCCACTCCAGACCACCTGCCCACGTTGCAGGAAAATGAATGAACCTCCGTATCGTTCGCACAGGCGTTCCCGGTTGTCGCGGTAGAACAGCGCCTGCTCGCTCGCCGTCCACCTGAGGCTCCTGATCTTTTCCACGGGCACCAAGTCTGCCGAGTCGAATTCGGCCAAGGGTGGCTCGAGCCCGCCGGCGTCGAAGTCGATCTCTTCGAGATTCACCGTCCCGAATCCGTGTTCCGCAGCCACCACGATCGGACTGCGGTCGCGCCGGTATGGCGGATGCGGATAATCGAGCGTCGGATCGGTGCCCATCAGATAGGTGCCACAGGTATCGGTCGCGACCACCTGGTCGCCGGCGATAAGCGCGTCGCAGATGCGGCCCTCGCCACCCCATTCCCTCCGTGCCTGCCCCGTGAGCGCATCGATGATGTTGAGACAGGGATTGGCGATCATACCCAAATCCGGCAATACGTAGGAAAGTCGGATTACGTGGTGGTAGTAGGTCCGCAGGCGACCATGTGGCGGGATCGGCGGTAGACCAAACAGGTTTTTTAGACACAGGGTGATGCCCATGAAGCCGTGGTTCTTCATCTTGGCGATCGATACGAACGCGTCCGCAGTGCCCAGTGCTGCTGACAGCTGATACTCCGAGAACATCGCCCCACCTCCCGGCACCTTGTAACGCTCAAACGGTGGATCCCCGGCTTCCACATAAGGGATGCCGAATTCGGCGAAGATCGGCGCCATGTTGAAATCGTCCCCCGGACGTTGACCCACCGGCGACATACTCGTGTCAAGCACGAAGATTTCCGCGTCCGTGTGCTCGCGTAAAAGCCGCAACGAGGCGCGCAGCACATCCTCGTCCACCAGTTCCTGCCGCCGGCCGCCGATGCGACGGATATGATCTGTACGCATCTGCATGTTGACCTTAATCCCCACTCGGCGGGCGTTTTCGATCTTCTTCCATGAGCGCGTCAGCGAGCTAGTGATCGTCTTTAGCCGTTCGTAGATCTCTTCCTGCGATGCCTTGTGACTGCATCGGATCGCGCGAACTTTGAACTCTTTTTCCATCCGGGCCTTTCTACTTGCTTTCGTGCCAGTCAACCATGGTTACGGCCACGCTGACGCTCTTTGCCAGCGTCAGAAGATGTCGCCGCCGGGCACCGGCGCCGACACATCGTCCAATCTCTTGCGCGCTTCCGGTGGGAGCGACCAACCCACGGCTCCGCAGACCTCCTCGATGTGCTGTGGTCGATCCGGCCCGCTGATCGCCGCGGTGATCTCTTTGTGATCCAGGATCCAGTTGATCGCCACCTGAACCGGTGTTTTCTCGAGCTCCGAGCTTATGTCCATGAGCACATCCAATGCCTTGTCCGCTCGTTCTGTCGTCATCTCATCGTATCGGTCCTTCTGCACCGGCAAGGCATCTGCCGGCAGGGCCTTGCCGCGCCTGATGCGTCCGGTCAGAAAACCAACTGCAATAGGGCTGAAGGTCATCAGGCCAAGACCGTGCTGATTGCAGCGGGGGAAAATCTCCGGCTCCACCTCCCATCGATTCAGCAGATTGTATCGGTTCTGCAGGATTAGCGGAGGGTCGAAACGATGTCTGTCACAGGTCCACAATGCCTCTACAACCTGGGCGGCCTTGTAGTTGCAGATACCTACATAGCGCGCCTTGCCTTGACTCACGACGTCGTCCATGGCACGAAATGTCTCCTCCATCGGCGTTTCCGGATCGAAGTTGTGGAGGAGATAGATGTCGACATGGTCCAGCTGCAGACGTTTAAGGCTGCGATCGATCTCGCGCAGGATATGAAAACGAGATAGTCCCTGATCATTCGGCTCTTCTCCGATCCGGCTGCAGACCTTGCTGGTAACGACGAGATCATCCCGCTTGCCCTTCATGCCCTTGAGGGTTTTGCCCAGCACTTCTTCGCATTTTCCCAGGAAATAGAAATTCGCACAGTCGATGAAATTGATGCCCAGATCGACCGCCCGTTCTATGGTTTGTATGCACGTCTGCTCATCGGTTTGACCGTTGATGAAACCGCGGAATGCCGTCCCCAGGCAAATGCTCGAGACCTGCATACCGCTGCTGCCGACTTTCCGGTAGTCCATCGGATTCCCGCTCTTCTTTCTCAGTCTGCCTAATAATCCCGCAACGCCCCGTCCAAGCCGACGATCGGCTGGCGGTCGCGCGACTTCGGCGGGTAATGCCTGAACGCTTCCTCGTTCAGTTCGATGCCGAGACCCGGCTTGTCGGGAACAATCAAGAAACCGTCACGCAACTCGATCGGCTCCTGTACCAGATCGCGCCGCGGCGATTCCAACTCGTGACACTGATACTCCTGCGCAGCAAAGTTGTGGATGGACGCATCCAGCTGCACGTTGGCAGCGGTCAATACGCAGCTCAACGGATTGTGCGGCATCAGCTGGACGTAATCCGCTTCGGCCAGTGCGGCGATTTTCCTGCAATTGCTCAAACCGCCCGCCAGACCGGGATCGGGACGCAGGAACGCCGCCGCCTTTTTGTTGAGCAGCTCGCGGAACTGGTAAATGGTGCAATGCCGTTCCCCGGTCGCCACCGGCATCGGCAACGCTGCTGCCACCTGGGCCATCGCATCGATGTTGTCCGCCTCGATCGGGTCCTCAAAGAAATGTAGCCCGTAAGGCGCCAACGCTTTTCCCACCGCAATCGCCTCGGCGGGGGACAGCACGCCGATGACATCGATACTTAGATCGATCTGGTCTCCAACCGCCTTGCGCGCCACACGGACAAATCGTTCGGCACACCGCACGATCTGATTAAAACCCATGTCGGCAAAGGCCTCTGGGTCGCCTCTGAACGGGTTGAAGCGAACGGCCTTGAATCCCCGCTCCACCATCTCTACGGCTTTGTCCGCCATCGCCTCGGGGGACGAGGCGCCACCGAGGGCCGCGAACAGACGCACCTTCTCTCGCATCGCACCACCCAGCAGTTTGTAAGTCGGCAAGCCGACCAACTTTCCAGCGATATCCCACAAAGCCATGTCGATAGCGCCAATTGCGGCCATTGAATCAGCACCACCCCGAAAAAGGCTGCGACGGAACAACTGCTGCCAGTGACGCTCGATTTCGGTCGGATCCTTGCCGACGAGATATTCAGCGCAATACTTAAGCGACGGCGTCGTCACCAAACGGTTGCCAGCGGTATTGCTGGCGGGGTGCATCTCACCGATACCCGTCACTCCAGCGTCGGTGTGAACCTTTACGTAGGTGAACAGATCTACTTCGAAGACTTCGACCTCAATGACGCTCACCCGGCTTTGTATGCCGCCGATACTCTCTTCGTTATCCATGCTCTTGCAGATTAGCGGTGGAGCAGCTTCGTTAAAGTATTAGACTACATAGCGGTTAACTAAACGTCCATGGGTCAAATAAGTGACACCCCGTCGACCTCAAAGCGCCGGCTTACCACGGCTTAATTAATGCGCCCCTTCTCAAACCTGCATACAGCGGTTCGAACGTTGAAGCGAGGAATTACTTCTGAGAGTGTCCGCAATACTGGACTGGCGTCCTGCATCCTGAACGGATCTCCGTGCTTACCCAACCACGTCCACCTATTGCTCAGCGATATTTATCTTCATAGTTACGCCCAATAGCTTGCGCACCTGAGGCGCCACCGCGCTCATCACACCAGACCGATTCCGCTCATGCTATGCATAGGGAATTAACCACACGAGCCACTCCAATGAAAACCGGATCTATTTTGGAACCCGCCTCCACCCCGGCAGCCGGCATC
>CAYNZV010000064.1:0-24072 GCA_964401715.1 uncultured Gemmatimonadaceae bacterium
TGCTGCTTCGATTAGTTTCTCCGCAGTTTACCCACGACAGCACTAGCACAGCGATAACAACAGGCCGGATTAGTCGGATGAAATCCGTCGTAACGACGGAGGCTGGTGTTTGGAAGAAGAACATAGCTGGAAAATATTGGCTTTTATCGACTTTTACAAGAAACTCCGAGACTGCTGGTATGGAGAGAGCCCATCTGACTGTGGCCGCGTATCACCTGCTGTACCCACAGATGCTGCCAACGCCGAATGCTGATCTGGCCAAATTGACGTTAGATCATGCTAGCTCACTCGATCCATACAGCAGTTGGTGTGTGAATGACCTGCGCGCCATTAGGGGGGAACCCTCTTGGTGGTGGAGTTAACCCAATACGCTGGAGGTACAAACGGTAGGATTATCTCGGTTTGATCAAGTCTGAACGCCGCCTCGACTGTCATGTTCCAGAGTAGCAGCAACTAGCAGGTAGTCCAGATGCGATTTATCACGCCTTCACAGAGAGTCTGCGCGCAGCGATATTACTGCTAAGTAACGTCTATTGTCGAGTAACCAGCTGATAAGCCGTATCTACCAAGGCACGGCGATTTTGAGATAAAGGACATTTGCATTGCCTTCAACTCCGATCCGGTCGAAACCGGCAAGGTGAGCATCCACGTAGGCATCGATAGCTGCTAGAGTCGCAGTCAAACCCAAATACAGAAAACGTGTGTTGCGCCGATTGGATCTCGTTTCCCGTTCTACCGCAGTCTTGGCGTCTCTTAAGGAACGAATCTCGAGCACGGTACTGATGAGGAACCCGGAGGCAGTGCCAGCAAACAGCAACGCCTTCATCGAACGGTCGTTGTGCAGCTGACCCCAACCGGGCAGAATCGCCGAACGCATCAACGCGCCGCGCGGTTTCACAGCAAGGCCGTCATTACCGACGGCTTCCCCGCTCGTGGGGGTGACCAGCGCGAACCCAATCAACCCGACAAGTGGCGCGATTGCAATTGACCGAAACGCGGCGATCATCGCCCGAACACCGACCCAGCGAGAATTCCGTGTCCCCGTACGAACGCTGCACCATCCATGGTTGTTTTCCCCGCGGGTTGTACCTCTTGCAGCAACAGTCCGCCATCGTTCGTGGCTACGATCAGTCCATTACGAGGGTCAGCCATCACGATCGTTCCCGGCAATTCGGATACCGGCTGTTCAATGTGTTGAACACGCAGGACCTTTAGAGATTCGTTCTCCCATATGGTGAAAGCGCCAGGGACTGGATTAGTGCCCCGTACATGATTGCGAATTGCTTCCACCGGACGGTCCCAGTCAATGCGGCCATCTTCCTTTCTCAGCTTGGGTGCACGGGGGAACGCCCGGCTTTTCTGCTTTCTTGGAACGAGACTGCCGCCAGCGATGCCATCAACTGTTTCCAGTAACAACCGCGCGCCCTCCACACTTAGACGGGCCTCGAGCTCACCAGCCGTTTCGTCAGTGCCGATGGAAACAGTCTCTTGCAAAAGTATGTCGCCGGCGTCGACACGGGCGCTAAGATAGAAGGTTGTTATACCGGTAGTCGTTTCACCGTTGATTACCGCCCAGATTATCGGTGCGGCACCTCGATAGGCTGGCAGCAACGAAGGATGCAGATTGACAGCTCCACTGCTGGGAATTGCTAGCAGCTTCTCGGGAAGGATAGAAAAAGCGACGACGGCGAATAGATCCGGTTGCAGCCTTTTGAGATCTTCCGCCAACACTGGCGAGCAAAGATCTGCCTCTTGGATGAGATTGAGTCCGAGATCCAAGGCAGTCGCCTTTACCACAGGTTGAGCTACTCTGCGACCACGTCCTTGTTGCCGATCCGGATTGGTGACTACCGCAACAACATCGTGATCGCTGGCCGCCAAACATTGCAGAGATGGTACCGCGAAAGGCGGGGTTCCTAAAAAAACGATCTTCATCGCAATGTAAGTAGGCGGAAAAAACACCCCCTGAATCGCAGTGTTAGACTCTAGCCGTTCTCACTAGACTTGACGCGGGAAACGGCGCTGCGGGAGACCTCGATCTTCACATTTTCGGCCACCTTTACGACCATGATGTCGTCTTTCAAGTTGGCAATGATGCCATGTATTCCGCCGCTAGTAACAATGGCGTCACCTTTCTTCAGCTCGTCCACCATCTTCTGCTGGTTTTTCTGCTTTTTGATCTGCGGGCGCAGGATCAACAGATACAAAACGACAAACATTAGAATGAACGGCAGTAGAGAAAGAATGGGATTGCCCCCCTCAGTGCCTTCTGGAGGAGTGCCCATGGCGTAAGCAGAACCGATCAGATCGAACACAGCTGTTTCCTTTCTTTCGTGGACTGTAGCGGCGGTGCAACGAGCATGCCAGCGCTTTTTTCAATCTAAAGAATATCAGTTGATCTCGTAAGTGGAGAAGAACGCCTCCTGCCAGCTTTGATGTCGACCGGCCAAAATTGCTGAGCGCATGTCTCGCATCAGCTCGAGATAGAAGTGCAAGTTGTGCATCGTCGCCAGATGCATACCAAGAATCTCGTTGGTTTTAAAAAGGTGACGGATGTAAGAGCGGCTGTAGTGTTGGCAGGTGGTACATAAACACTCGGTATCTATCGGTTTTGAGTCCTCCGAAAGGTCGGCGTTCTTGAGACGTAGCCGGCCGAATTTGGTGAACACCGTGCCGTTGCGCGCGTTGCGAGTCGGGATGACGCAGTCGAACATGTCGATGCCGGTAGCTACCGCCTCGACTAGATCGTTCGGTAGACCCACACCCATGAGATAACGTGGGGTTTGCATGGGCAGATGGGGCAGGGTCGCGTCGATCATTTGAAACATGCTTTGCCTCGGCTCGCCAACCGCCAACCCGCCGATGGCGTAACCCGGTAGCTGCATCGACGCCAGTTCGCGAGCACAACGAGCGCGCAATTGCGGATAGATACTGCCCTGCACGATGCCAAACAATGCTTGATCCGGCGAGTCGGGATCTTTTTCCTCAGCAAAGCGACGCACACAGCGTTCGGCCCAACGCAGAGTCAGCTCCATCGAGATGTTCGCCCGTTCTTCACTGCAGGGATAATGGATGCACTCGTCGAATGCCATGATGATATCGGCGCCAAGATGGCGTTGGATGTCGATCACCAGCTCTGGAGTAAACAAGTGACTAGACCCATCCAGATGCGACTGGAAAAGCACCCCGTCTTCACTGACCTCGTTGAGATCAGCAAGACTGAAGACCTGAAACCCGCCGCTGTCCGTCAGCAGCGAGCCTCCCCAGCCCATGAAGCGGTGCAAACCACCTGCCCTGGACACGAGCTCGTGTCCAGGGCGCAGATATAAATGGTAGGTATTGCCAAGAATTATTCTCGCCCCCAACGACTCGAGATCCTGTTGGGATAAGGTCTTTACCGCAGCTTGCGTACCAACCGGCATGAATACCGGAGTTTCGATCTCCCCCTGAGACGTGTGCAGCAGTCCGGCCCGAGCTCCGGTTTGCGAATCGATCGCTACAATCTCGAATTCCAATGCCGATCACTCACCGTACCAACTGGGAAACGGACACGAATCGAAAACCCCGCCGTTCCAGTCTCGGCAGTACGTACTCCAAGGCACTCAGAGTTTGTTGGCGGACATGGCCGACTCCTATCGCCTGACCATTTCTTGCTGCCAGCTCTGCCAGCTCCCAGAGATTTTCTTCCACTGACGTTACCTCCTCAAGAGCATCGATAAACAGGTCACGCTGAATCACAGGAACGCCCATCTCCAACGCCATCTTCATTCCCACCGATTGCGGAGTGGTACGGCTGTCAAGAAAGAAAAGGGAGTGACGCAACAGCTCTTTCATGACCAAGCGCATCACGCGAGGATCGGCTATTGCTCGCGACCCCATGTGATTGTTCAAGCCGGTAGCGCCCGGAATAGCTCCAATCGCCCGCCGTACTCGCCAGCGTATCTCATCGCCATCGTGTGCTACCATAACCGCTCCGGAACCGGGATCGTTTTCAGGGTATCCATCTGGTTCCATGGGCAAGTGAACCATCACCTCGTGTCCAGCCGCCAACACCTTTTCGGAGATTTCGTCCGCTTCCCCCTCGTTGGGAAGAACTGCCAGAGTAAGTGGGAACGGAAGCTCACAAAACCGCTGTACTAGACGTTGACTTGTGTAGCCGAAGTCGTCGATGACTATGGCAATTGTTCCGGCGCGCCGTTCCAGTGACCGGGACCGAAACAGCTCTATGATGGCGGCTTCGATGGTATCGAGTCCGCAGTGCAGCTGCACCCGACCGGATCTTTGGTATTCGACCGCACGCAGGATCGATCCACCGTATGTGCGTACCAACCGAGTTATCTGCAGATTCACGGTGGCCAACGGCAGATCCTCTGGAACCTGCACGCGGAAAACTCGGGATCGGGTATCGCCACGTTTTTCCATCAGCTGCGCTTCCATGCCCAATTCCTTGAGCACGTGTTCCAAATTAACGGCAATGCTGTCGCCGAGGGCGGCGGCATTTTTGCTGGCCTTACGGACCTCTATAGCCTGCGAGTCTTTGGTGTCTTCACGTAGTTCCGAATCCCAATGCAGATACAGAGCGGTGGACACGGCACTTGCAACCATCATGGTGCTGAGTGCGAGATGCCACAACGGCTGGGCTCGGCGCCGTGCCATTTTCAAATGTTTTGCCAATCGTCAAACCTTTTAGGTCGCTACGGTCCGCAGAAGCCTTGATTTGTTAGTGGAAAGGAAGGGATTGGCGGGCAATTCAAGGGCGTGATGAGACTGAGGAACGGGCGAAGCAGGTTACTGGGACTTAGGCATATCCCGCTTTACCGCTCCCCAGGCTCTCAGGGCCATGCCCTTGCCGGCAGGACCTCCGCAGTCGCCGCTGAGGGGATCGTCAATCCAGCGTATCATACGCCAGATCCCTCCTACGTCGAGCCGCAATTTGTAAGTCATGACCTGATCGACGCGAAACCCGTCTCCGTTCTCGTCTAGAATCAGCATTTGCACTCGACCCCGAAACACCTCCCAATCTTCGTCTGGATGTCCATCGGGGTCGTCCTCGAACGCCTTCGGGTACTCGCTTCCGAGCTCGCGGGACCTGATGATGGTCTGAAAATCGAATTCGAACGTACGGAAAATCTGGAAAATGCCCAGGCGGTCACTGTCGCGGCTACCTCCCATGATTTCCAGTTCTTCTTCCTTGCCGTTGGCCAGAACTAGATTCCCCTGACAGTCGTCCTCGGTGAACCAGAAAGTCTCGTCGAGTAAGGTCTCGTACAGATCTTTGTCACGGTCACGCATGGCCCGGTGCAGATTGTCTATCAACAGTTGCGGTGTTTCGGCAGCGGGCGCCGGTTCTGTTGACGTGTCCTCCGGCGTTTTCTTTTCTGGCGCGAATGGATTAGAACATGCGATCCCCATAAAGATGACGAAAAAAAGCAATAAGCTCCGCACACAGCACATTTTCATATCACCGCAAAAATTCTGCTCGAATCTCACCCCAAGATCGATTAGCGCTCTCCGAATCTCGCACATCTACCCATTCCTGCACGGTCCACACCGGATTCTGCAGGGTCGGCGTGATGCAGCTGATCTCAGCTCGGCCCTCGATCGTGAATTCCTCAACTTGCCCACTTTCATCGGGAACGCTGGTGAAGTCGACCTCGTACGGAAAAACGTAACTCTGTCGCAAACCCTCAGGAGAGATGAGACGTTCGTCCAAAGAAGACTGGTACCAACGACGAAAGCGCACGGTTTGAATCACGAACGGATCAAGAATTACGCGAGCAAATCGTCGTTCGCGTTCGTGATTCCAGAGGGTGTCATTGCGGGCGTCGTAAACCTCAGGGTACAACATGACATCACTCGCATCTGGAATAAATTTGAAATCCTCGGCCAGCTGATCCATATACTGGTTCACATTTCGCGTTTGGGGCCGTGCTTCAAAAACTGTGCGCAGGTTCTCCAAAACGAATTCCGGCCGCGACGGTTCGGCCAAAACAAGCAACTGACCGCTTGGACAATCGGCCACTTGGGTGGAGAATGGACTCCCGGGCGTTGGCCGCGAGCCAGGTACACAGTCGGGAAAGTCAGCAAGATTGGTCTCGTCGGTGCAACGGCACGAGGTCTGCGAGCTGTCGTCCAACCCGCAGCCGGAGAATTCCAACCACAAGCAAAACGCGAGTAGAGAACCTACTAACCGCACGGCTTTACAATCGAAACGGTACAGGAGTGAAACAGGCCGCGAACGTCAATAAACACAAGATTCCCACGATTGTGCGTCCGAGCCCTAATGTCGGTACAGGGTCGCGAGGTGGGGGATGATCCGTCCCCAACATGATGAGAATCAATGCTAACACCAGCCAAACGGGCGACTGCGACCAACCCCACTGTAAAATATTGTAGCAACCCATGCCCAGCAAGCAAACGAACGTGATGCGGGCGAGATGACGAAAACACCGTCCACAGAGCGCGTAGGTGATATGTCCGCCGTCCAATTGACCGACCGGTAGCAGATTAAGCGCCGTGATGAACAAGCCAACCCAGCCGGCAAAAGCGATAGGGCTCAGGAGAACCAGCTGGTCGGGGCCTACTTCGGGCGCCAGTAGGAAATACAGTCCTTGGAAAAGGAGAGGAGCTCCAAGCTGCAGGGGACGCCACAGAAAGTAGTCAGCCTCGACAACGACGGACTGAGACAAACCGATGCCACAGGCGGCCAATGCGACAGTCAATCCGGCCAGCGGCCCCGCCGCACCGATGTCGAGCAAGGCACGCTTGTGTGGTATGGGCGAGCGGATCCTGATCACCGCGCCCAGCGTCCCGAGAATAGATATATAGGGAAGCGGAAGGAAGTAAGGAAGGGACGCTTTGACACGCCAATACCGAGCGGCGAAGTAGTGCCCAAACTCGTGCACTGTCAGTATTCCCAATAGGGTAGTAGCAAACGGAATGCCTTCGACCAAGTGGACAAAGCTGGCCATGCTGCCCAAGGGGTTAACGCCCCGCTGCATGGCGCCAGCAACCGTCATTGATAGCAACGTAAGAACGAATAGTAGAACGTGTTTCCACGTTGGGGTGTTCCCCGTTCCATATGGAGAAGGCCGAAGCATCGCCGGCAGGGGTGGTAGCGGTGTGCGCAGGATAGGCGATTGAGTTCGCTTAGGTAGTTCCTTGCGCCAGAGATTCACAGAATCAGGAACGGTTAGAAAGAACCTTGGTAGCGAAGCCCTATCCGGTGCGCTTCCCCAAGACCGGAAGCAAAGGGCACAAAGGCATAGTCGAAGGACCAGATCCCAGTTTCAAGCCCTAAACCGATCGAAAAGTCGCGACTGTCGGTGGTCTGGTACCCCGCTCGCAGGGCAAGCCGGTGCTGAATTAGATACTCCGCCCCCAAGTGAACGGACGTCCTAGTGGAATGCGCCTGCTGGAGATCAGCTGACAATCTTGCCTTCCCAAGTCCCCCATAGGCCATGCCGATTCGAGCTTCTGTGGGCAGATCGGTGGATTTGCTTGCCAGCTTGCTCATAGTGCCCAAATTGCGAACCGCCAATGCCAGCTGGAGGTCGGGGGCAACAGCATACAGGGCGCCGAAATCAAATGCGAAGCCGTTTGCCGAAGCGGTAAAAATAGATTGCCGCACCAGCTTGACACCGATTCCCCAACGCAACCGCGGGCTCAAATCGCGGGCATACCCAAGCCCGAATACCGTATTGTAGACGCCGAACTTACCCAATGGACGAACTGTCGGGCCAGTGCGACGTTCGATATCATCCACCTGTGAAAAGGCGCCGCTAAGCGCGACAGTGCCCACACCTAGCGGCCGAAGCAAGGACAAGTACTGATGGCTAATGCCGCGAATCCATTCGCTGTGGCCAATGCTGGCTCCTCGGATGTTAGATGAAAGGGCGGCCGGATTGTAAGACATCGCCTCGATGTCAGTTAAAGCTGTAACCGCTTCGCCAAGGGCGCTGCCGCGGGCTCCCGAACTCAGCCGCAGGAACGGAAGACCAGTGCTGGCCGCAACTACTATGGTATGGCAACAGAGGACTATACCAGCGATCCACGGAAAAAGGCTGCGCGTCAACAACGCAGCGGCATTAAGTGAACGTAAGTTTGACCGTCCCATCTAGAAGGTTATAGCGATCCCGGCCACGGTGCGACCACCGGCATTCAGTGGGTCGGTCGCGTAGGTGTAGTGGAATTGCACCGACTTCATGCGCATTGGCCTAAGGCTCAGACCCGCCGTAGTGGAGTTCACGGAAATGCCGTCCCCCGGGATCCGATTCAATCCGCCACGAAGGACAAGCACTGGACTCACCACCCACTCAAATCCAAGGTTGAAGTAAGTATCGTCACCAATATGAACATCGGTGGCAAGTACCATCTGCTCAAGCGGCTCGTGTGCCAACCCCAGGACTAGTGTTTGCGGCAACGAATCGTCGGTGTTCGTGCTTTGCTGGTTGTTCTGTTTCACTTTCCAGCTGATATCGGCATTGATGTTTCGTACGACCACGCCCAAGTAGGCATTTTCGTAAATGAGGACTTGAAGACCCAGGTCGAAGCCGTGTCCGCGACCGCGGTTGCTACCGCGCCAAGGCACGGATATCTCGTGTTCCATCACTTTGGTAATAGCTCCCACCAAGAGTCGCGGGTGCAATCGGCGTGCGACCGCAACTTGGTAAGCGTTCTGCGAGTCCTCAATGTTGCCCGTAGGCACGCCGATTGCCGATCTACCCACTACATCGCTGACGCGGGCGTGAATCCAAGTGAACCCGAAAGCGAATTCGTCGCGGAGATTCAGGCGGGCGGAAAAGCTGTTCTGGCGTCGGTCCAGCGACATGGGTTGGACCACCGTCATAAATCCCTTGCCTTCTGACCTCAGCAATCCAGCTGGGTTCCAATAGGAGGCGCTGGCGTCGTCGACAGCGGCGACAAAAGCGCCGCCCATCCCCACGCCGCGCGATCCCACGCCGTTTTCGAGAAAGGCGGCAGCGTAGTCGGCAGCAAAACAGCTGGGAACCAGCAAAACCATCGATGCCACCACTACAAGCAGTAATTGGTTCCCGGGCAAAGGTTCTCTTTCCCGCTTCAATCCAGCACCACCACTTTGCCGAAACCGCTTTTGCCTTTGGCAACTTCGATCCGGTAGAAATAGACCCCATTGGCGACGATATCGCCATCATCGTCGCGGCCATCCCAGTTTTCTCCATGGTTGTCTTGGCCACGGCGTGCCTCATTCTTGAGTAACCTACGAACTCGGCGGCTGGCAAAGTCAAACAGCTCGATGCTGACCTCTGCGGGCGCATCGAGACTGTAGTTGATACGCGCCAGTTCCCCCTGGGTAGGGGAGAAAGGATTCGGTGCCGCATACGATCGGACGCCAGCCGACAAGGTGTGCAGCGTGTCAAGCTGGTTAGGGTTTCCCATGAACTGCCCGGTATCCAAGCTCAAGGTCTTAACGGGCGATTTGACGATGCGCCAGGTGGCGCCTTCGTCTGTGGTGCGTCCGAGGCCGATTTCCGATCCGACCCAGAGAATCTCTTCGATCGCCGCCATCCCAACGAAGGTTCCCCGCAGTTGTTCCCGCGTAGTGGCATCTTCCACCGCGATCGTGTCCCAAGTGACGCCCTCGTTGAAGCTGGTGAGCAAGCCTTGGTTGGTGCCAGCCCAAACTCTGTTTTCTGTAAACGCAAAACCCCACGCGTACGTAGGTCCGACCTTCTGCCAGCTTTCTCCGTTGTTGAGGCTGTAGCTGATGGAGTTGACCTGACCAGTGGCCGGATTGTCGGTGACGCGGGTGCCCGCCCAAATGACCGACCGCCCTTCGGTGGTAATCTGGCGTTCTAGTGTGATGACCCAATTGCCGCCAGGATTGCCGGGAAGGAGGTTGCCATCGCGATCTACGCGCACCTTGTGATTGCGCCAAGTGGTACCACCATCAAAGCTGCGAGCAACACCGCTGGAAGTGCCTACCCACAGGGTGTCGCCGTAGGCTAGGACTTCGAAAGTGCGGTGGAGCAGGTGAAGGCTGCGAAGGCTGTCTGCTTCTGCCCTAATCCGGTTTATCGTGTCCGCGGCTGCACCCGCCCGATCCAAGCTGTCGGCACGAGCGTCGACAACTTCCGCCCCTGTTTCATCTTCGAAGTAATAGATCTCCTCAGCTCCGCCGGGAAGCACTCTTTTCCAATTTTGTCCACCATCGGGGGATTTCACCAGCGAGCCTGAGAAGAAAGCCGCCCACACTGTATCGCCGACAAAGTCGATGCTGAAGCACCCGTTGTCGATGGGCGGTTCGCGATTGAATCCGGGCAACGCGAACAACTCTTCGTTGCTGATATGGCTCCACGTCTTTCCTGCATCCAGCGACCAACTAATGCCCGTGCCCATTTGGTGTTGACCCAAACCGGTTATCAAGGTGTCCACGATAGTGGCTACCCATACGGTGTCGCCCGAGGCGGCTAGAGCGCTGACGGCGCCGCGGCCCAGTCCGTTGGCTTCTGTGAAGGTGATCCAGTCGCTACCGTCGAGGCCGCTGAAGCGATCGAGATCTAGCCGTGCAAGACCATTCTCGGTTCCGACCCAGAGGTGCCGGTCGCTCCAACGTATGTCGCCTATGTCCGAACCGATGAGGCCACTGAGAGGCCCCGAATCCTCCTGATGAAAACGCAACGGCAAAGCTGCATTGGCCACCGGAGGCGGCAAAACTATAGCGACCAACCAGATCAGCACTGAACCAAAAGCAAACCTCATCAATTCAGTTGTTTAAAACAGGTAATGGTAGGGGAGTCGGCACTTCGATCAACTGTACATCGCTGCCCGTTGGCGCATGGCTTCCACGGCCTCGTACCCGATACCGTAATCGCCGATCCTCGCCCCGGTATCCCAGCCGTGGCTATCTGAACCGCCGGTCTGCAACAGGTCGTGGTCCAGCACCAGCTGCGTGTAGTAGTCAATGTGTACTGGCTGATGTCCGGGGTGGTACACCTCTATTCCATCCAGTCCGTTTTTGACCAGTTCAACGATGGTCGCCTCTTGCAGGCTCAAACCCGGATGGGCGAGAAAAGCGACACCGCCGACGCTGTGGACCAGGTCGATAACGCCGCGCGCCGAAATGTGGGGTTTGGGAACGAAAGCGGGACTGCGGTCACCTAGGTAACGATCAAACGCCTCTTCCTTGCTGGTGACGACGCCATTTTCAACCATTGTCGCGGCGATGTGCGGCCGACCTAGGGGCGAGCCGTCGGCTGCTTCGAGAACTTGATCAACCGTCATTTCGATGCCGAGTTGGTTCAGACGCTCGACTATAGCGACGCCGCGCTCGTGTCGCTTCTGATACAGTTTGCCTACATGTTCAAGCAAACGCGGGTCTTTCCATTCGAAACAGTAGGCCAGTATGTGGACTTCGCGATGGCCTACATGTGCGCTAAACTCCGTTCCTGGGACTACCTCGATGTTCAGCTCACTGCCGGCTTGATTGGCCTCGTCGATGCCAGCCACGGTGTCGTGATCAGTGAGGCTGAGTGCTTGCAGCCCGGCGGCATTTGCTTCCTCTACGGCTCGCCGGGGTGTGCGAACGCCATCTGAGCAGAAAGAATGGATGTGTAGATCTGCGAGGTTGTAACGCACGATGCGAAGCTTGTCCGGGAATAATTCGTTACCCTGCACTGCGGCGAGGTCAGAGAAGATAACGAAAATGGGCAGCCGACGCCACAAAGGTAGGGGACGTTGGAGACACGCCCAATTCAGAGGGACGTGAACCTTTTTCGAGCTTTTCGAATTGCACGTGCTGCGGACACAAGCACGCGGGTATTATCTGTTTTGGGTAACTGTTTGGGTCAAGAACACCTATGTCCACGGTCAGTTCCGCGACACTGTCAGATGTAGTTCAGACCGAGCTCGGTAACCAGTTCGCGGGTGGATTCGTCCAGTAGGGAACATATGAGAGCGACTCCAAGCGTCGCTTCGAGTCCTACAGCGAAGCTCCTCTGATCCTCGCGATAGTTCAATCGCTGGAATCCAAGCACCGTTTCCTTGAAATCCTGCGGTCGCTCGTAAAGAATCAGTTGTGCCATTTCCGGCTGGTTCAAGGCTTTGGAGACATAAGCGTCCCCAAAGATCTCTTCCAGCGCGGTTCGTAATTGCCGATGTAACATGGAGTGGACGAGCAGCTTAGAAGGGATAGATCTGGTCCAACTTGCGAACTATACGGCTCTTGCGGTCAAAGTGGTCGAACATTAACTCAATGGCTGGGCGTTGCAACCAGTCCTTGAGGATCAGACTGGGATCAGTAGAGAGCAGTCGCAACTCGAGTCGGAATACCAGAAATGCGCTGGCGAGATTCTTGATCAAAACTTCGTGCTGTCGAATTACGACATGAACGGCTCTATATTCCGTTCAATACGGGCCGCAATCGGTCCGGGGTCTATCGCCGCGTTGAACGGCTCACCGGTGACCCTCTGGTACAAGTCAATGTATCGTTCCGCCACCTGAATCCGGATATCGTCGTCGAGCTCGGGAATGTTGTCGTCGGAGATGTTGCGGTCGCGAAGCCACAAGCGCAGGAACTCCTTGTCTAGGCTCTCGGGCTCTTTCCCCTCGGAGTGCCGTTCCTCGTAGGAGTCGGCGATCCAAAACCGTGACGAATCCGGCGTGTGGATCTCGTCAGCCACGGTTAGCCTGCCGTCGTCGTCCAGACCCATCTCGTATTTCGTATCTACCAAGATCAAACCCTGTGCAGCGGCGATCTCGGTACCTCTCGCAAAAAGAGCCAGGGCTACTTTCTCGATCTCGTCCCAACGATCCTTGTCGACCAAACCGCGCTCCACGATCTCCTTTGCAGAGATCGATTCATCGTGGTCTTCTGCTTTGGTGGTAGGTGTGATAATAGGAGCGTCAAACCGCTGATTCTTGACCATGCCTTCGCGAAGTTGCACCCCGCAGAAGTTGCGCACGCCGCGGTTGTAATTGGTCCACACCGAGGTGTCGGTGCTTCCGGTCAAGTAGCGTCTGACGACTATCTCCACCGGCAGCATCTCCAGCTCCCGCGCGATCGTAACGTTGGCGTCGGGGATTTCCAACACCTGGTTGGGCACGATATCGCTGGTTTTTTCGAACCAGTAATGGGCTATGCGATTGAGAACGGCACCCTTCATGGGAATGGCTCCCAACACGTGGTCGAAGGCACTCTGCCGATCGGTGGTGATGAGAATGCGTTTGTCCGGAAGCAGATACATGTCGCGCACCTTGCCTTGGCGGTAGTATTGTGACCAGCACTCGTACCGTGCTTCCAAAAGACAGTTTTGCAGCTGACCTCGAATCTGTTCACGGGTTATCATAGGTTTTGACTTCGGTTAGGAAGGGGTGCGAAGAAGGTATTCTTCAACCAGCACACCGTCAACGGAGTCCATCGGGTCGCAAATGCACCCACTTGGATCTAATGTGGGTCTGTACCGTCGCCAAGACCGAGCCGTAGAGGAAACCCAGATGGAACAAGACGAAGAACGGGATACCTAGGTAAAGATCGACGGCCAGGGCGTAGTACAGAATCACGGCGAAGTACATTGCCATGATCAGCTCTAGTAGCACCAAGAGGTTATTCTGGGTGCTGTATCGCCACTTCTTAGTGCGGCGTTCGCAACGGTCGGTGACACCGTATTTGGGTGTTCGTCGGAAACCGCTCTGGTGGCCGACAAGTCCTTCCAGCACAGCTCGTGTGTTGTTGATACATAGGCTCATGCCCAAGGCCAACAGGATAGGCAGGTATTTGATCTGTTGCTTCCAATCGGGATACAACGCGCGTTGGGAAGCTATGTAGAACCCTGAGACCGCCATCGTAGCCAGCGAGAACAGCGGGACATCCACAACTAGAAGCTTTTCCCACCCCAGCTGCGAGCGGATGTGGAGCACCGGTAGTGTCAACAACGCCACCAGGAACATCAGGATGTAGCTGATGTTGGAGGTAAGGTGAAAAGTCGCTTCGATCTTTACCGCCAACGGAAAACGGCTACCCCACATCTTGGGCAGGATCTTCTTGGCGGTCTGGGCTGCACCTTTGGTCCAGCGGTGCTGTTGCAACTTGAAGGCGTTCATTTCCACTGGAATCTCAGCTGGCACCACCACCTTCGGGAGGTAAATAAACTTCCAGCCGGCAAGCTGGGCGCGGTAACTGAGATCCAGATCTTCAGTCAGCGTATCGTGTTGCCAGCCGCCGGCCTCTTCGATGGCGCGTTTGCGCCATATGCCAGCGGTGCCGTTGAAGTTGAAAAAGCGGCCTGAGCGGTTGCGCGCCAGATGTTCGATAATCAAGTGGCCATCGAGGAAGATGGATTGAAGGCGTGTCAACAGCGAGTAGCCCCGATTCAGATGGCCCCAACGCATCTGTAACATGCCAATTGCAGGGTCGGTGAAGTAGTTGATGGAATGGCGAAGAACCTCGGGGGGCGGTACAAAATCGGCGTCGAGAATGAGAACGAATTCCCCGCTGGCGTGACTCAACCCATTGGCCAAAGCGCCGGCCTTGAATCCCACGCGTAAGGTGCGCGCGATGTACTGAATGTCGAACCCTTGGGCGGCAAGATCGTCGACTACAGCTCGTGCGCGATCCCGCGTTTCGTCATCGGAATCGTCCAAAACCTGGATCTGTAAACGGTTGCGAGGATAATCGAGGGCAGCGACTGCTCGCAACAACCGTTCCACAACTTCTGACTCATTGTACAGCGGCAGCTGCACAGTTACACGAGGTGGGGTGGAGAACATTCCTTTCGGTGATATCGGTTTGTGATGATTGCGAAAGTATAGGTGCAACATCTGGTATCGGTGGCTTCCGTACAAAGCAAGTAATGCCACCACGCAGCAGTACATGACGAGGCAGGCGACTTCCCACGCTTCCATAAATTGTCGTCTCGGTTGATCTACGCCCCCGCCCCGCAGCAGCGTTTGTGTTTCTTGCCGCTACCGCAGGGACAAGGTTCGTTGCGTCCCACCTTGAATGCGACTCGTACCGGTCGTCTTGAAGCACCGGTTTCTTGAGCGCCCCCGCCCGAAGTGATCATTCCTTCTCGCCCCGGGGTACCGGCGGTCACCCCTGGTTCTACGGTGACACCTGGAACGCCTTCCATCGGCAAACCTGTGCGTTCCCCTGTGGCGATGCCATCGAATCCGAGGTTGGTGGCTTCTCGATGTACGGAGCTGTAACGACCTGCACCACGACGTGGCAAGTCAGGCATCTCCACGTCCACGCGTAACTGGAACAGATGCCGCAACGTCTCCTCACTGATGCGGGCAATCAGGTTCTCAAAGAGATCGAAAGCCCCCTTTTTGTACTCAATAAGCGGATTTTTTCCACCGACCCCCGCGAATCCCACTCCTTCCTTGAGCTCATCCATCTCGTAAAGATGGTCCTGCCAACAGGTGTCAATGGTGGTCAGTACGATCGCTTTCTCTACCTCGTGGAAGGTTCCGCTCCCTACTATATCGACGCGACGCCGGTAGGAACTTTCTACTGTCGTTTGCAGCAGTTGCGAGAGGAGCTCCGGCGTCATATTCTCCCGCTCTTCTGCGCTGCAGGAGAAGCCCACAAAAAAGGTGTTGCCGAAATCGTTTTGTAATCCGTCCCAATTCCATTCACTGGGATGAGAATCGGCGTCCATATGGGTCGCCACCAGGCGCTCGACGGATTCGAAAATCATCTCCTGCACTTGCTCGGCAGCCGTTTCCCGCTCCAGCACATCGTGACGGCGATTGTAGATTACCTGTCGCTGCTGGTTCATGACGTCGTCGTAATCAAGCAGGTGCTTGCGAATCTCGAAGTTTCGTGCTTCTACTTTTTTCTGGGCTCGTTGAATCGATTTGGTGACCATCGAATGCTCAATTACTTCACCCTCCTCCGCGCCAAGACGATCCATCACGGAGGCAATGCGCTCCGACCCGAACAGACGCATCAGGTCGTCTTCCAAAGACAGAAAGAAACGTGACGACCCGGGGTCTCCCTGCCGTCCTGAGCGGCCTCGAAGCTGGCGATCGATGCGACGGGCTTCGTGACGTTCGGTGCCGATGACCTGCAAGCCGCTGGGCTCATCAACCAGGTGCTGTGCCAGCACGGTTCCGCCGGGCAACTTGTCTGTTAGGGTCATCTCCGAATTCAACATCTCGCGTTCGATCTTGATGACGGTAGGGGTCAGTTTGATGTCGGTCCCACGTCCCGCCATATTGGTGGCGATGGTAACTGTTCCAGGGTGCCCGGCTTCGGCTACGATCTGGGCTTCCCTCTCGTGGTAGCGGGCGTTGAGTAGCTGATGTTTGATTCCCTTTCGGGTCAGCATACGACTGAGCAGTTCGGAAACCTCAACGGATATGGTTCCGACCAAAACCGGCAGACCCAGTTCGTGCAAGCGGGCCATCTCGTCTACGATAGCGTTGTACTTTTCGCGCTTGGTGCGAAAGATGAGATCTTCTTGGTCGACCCGTCGCACCGGGCGGTTGGTGGGTACCACCACTACATCTAATTTGTAGATCTGCCACAACTCCCCCGCTTCGGTCTCGGCAGTACCTGTCATACCGGCCAGCTTGTGGTACATCCGAAACAGATTCTGCAGAGTTATGGTGGCGATAGTCTGGGTCTCCTGTTGGATCTTGACTCCCTCCTTCGCCTCCAGTGCTTGATGCAACCCGTCCGAAAAGCGACGACCAGGTTGTGGCCTGCCAGTGGAGTCATCGACGATGATGACGCGGCCATCATCGCTGACCATGTACTGGACATCCTTCTCGAACAGGGTGTAGGCACGCATGAGCTGGTTGATATTGTGAACTGCTTCGCTCTTGCTAGCATGGTTGCGGTAAGCTTCTTCTTCGGCCAGCGTCTTTTGTTCCGGATCTAAAGACTCATCCTTTTGGATCGCATCCACTTCCTCACTTATGTCGGGCAAGATGAATACCGCCTGTTCGTCCGGGGAAAGGAGATCGCGCCCTTTATCGGTGAGGTCGATGGTGTGGCTCTTCTCATCTACGGCATAGTACAGCGCCTCATCGATCTCGCTCAGCCGCTTTTCCCGCATGTAGTCCGCCTCCACCCGCGCGATCAAACGCTTCACCCCTTCTTCCTGCACGATCTTCATGAAGCGGCGGTTTTTCGGGGCCCCGCGCGAGGCTTTGAGTAGCTCGATACCCACGTCGTAGTCGTTTTCGCTGCGTTTTTTTTCAGCATCGGCGATAATCTTGCTCACCAGCGAGTTTTGCGCCCGGATGAGCTTGTCCACCATCGGTTTGAGTTCGCCGTAGCGATTCGAAGATTCCCGTACTGGCCCCGATATGATCAACGGCGTGCGTGCATCGTCGATCAGGTTGCTATCCGCCTCGTCAACAATGGCGTAGTTGAACTCTCGCTGCATGATGTCTTCACGACGGGAAGCCATGTTGTCGTAGAGGTAATGGAAGCCAATCTGGTCCTTGGTGGCGTAGACCACGTCGGCGTTGTACGCCTCCTTCCACATGGTCTCTTGCCACTTGAACTCCGTGGGGGCTCCTTCTGGCACCGGCAACAGGAAAGCCTCGGCGCCGCCGGTTTGGTGGGCATCTTGAATGATGCCAACGGAAAGGCCAAGGAAATTGTACAACGGCCCCATCCACATAGCATCCCGTTTGGCGAGATAGTTGTTGTGAGTAATCAGGTGAACGCCGCGGCCGGTTAACGCGTTGAGGTACAGCGGCATGGTAGCCACCAGGGTTTTTCCTTCGCCGGTAGCCATTTCGGCTATCTTGCCCTGGTGCAGAACCGCGGCTCCGAATACTTGGACGTCGTACGGCACCATGTCCCAACTGGTCTTGTGGCCGATGACGTCCCACTCGCGTCCCATGACCCGCCGGCACGCTTCCCGCACCAACGCAAAAGCTTGGGGCATAAGCTCGTCGAGCACTGTTGCTTCGACGTCACGGATTTCCTGTTGCAAGTCGTCGAATCGGCTGTTGAGTTGATCCCTTGTAGCCATGTCGAGCTCGCCTCGCAGCTCTTGGATCAACGCTTCGATCTGCGAGCTGCGGTCACCGATACGGGCGGCCAAGAGCTCTTTGAACTCAAAGGTCTTTTCTTGCAGCTGAGACTCGTGGAGCTTGTCGTATGCGTCTTCAAAACGTTTGATGTCCGCCAGTGCCGGCAGAAACTTCTTATAGGTCCGGTCTGCCTGCGAACCAAAGACCTTGCTGAATACTTGTCCAAACATACTCCTACCTCATTCTCGTAGATGTATACGGTCCGGTCGGTTTCTCCATCTTCCTGGAGACCAAACCTGCTCTGCAATCAACGGCCGTTATGCAGCCTCTCGGCGAGAAACAGGGGCAGCTTGGCCGCCAGAATCTTCTACTTCGTGGCGGCAATGTCGTAATCGGTTCGCTTGAACTCTACGGTCTTTTGCATCGGTGTGCCAAGTCGCCGGACAGGTACACCGATTGCCCGTGCGACGGACTCGGTTTCAACAGGACCATCGGGTGATGGGTGTGGCCCACAAAACAGTTAGGGGCGGTGGTGGAACTCAGAGCCCGCCCAGCTTCGAGAACACGTACTCCTACTCACCAGGGTCATGCGGCTGGGAGTATAAGAAGGTACCATCCCGTTCCAACATCAACGGCAAGACACCGAGAACTCTCGTTCTACTGTGGTCAGTTGGTCGGCGGTCCACAACGCTGCTTCGCAGACAAACTGGTTGAAACTTTCGCTACTCAGCATTCCGGCCACTGCCTCATCGTGGTTGGCGAGCGGGATTGTTTCAGCTGTGGCCCGTCACAGAATCCAACCACATCTCCCAGACAAATATAGGCATCCACGCGGCTTTTAATGCCTGCGCGGTTAACCACTGCCAGTACCTCGAGGTTAACAAAAATGTCGGAGATGATCGCCGCGCACATGGGCCCGGTGCAGCAATGCAACGCACCTACGCCAGCAATCCCTTCTGATGGACTACTGCATCGAGGATGCCGTTAACGAAAGAGTAGGACTGTTCCGTACTGAAAAGGCGAGCCAGCTCGACCGCCTCGTCGATGGAGACACGAACAGGTACCTCTTCGATGAAAAGGACCTCTGCTAGGGTTTGGCGCAAGATGATACGGTCGATGCGAGCCATCCGCTCGGGTCGCCAATGGGTAGCGTTGGCACTGATGAGTTCATCCAGTTCCAGTACGTGACTGCTCGCCAAGTCAACAAGCATTGCCGCAAAGCCACTAACCTGTTCGGACAGTTTCAGATTTTGCTCCAAGTTTTGCAGCGCCAGCTCGGCTTTTCCGGCGCCGCAGGATTCCCAATAAAGGGCCTGCAGTGCCAGCTGCCGCGCCCCGTGCCGATTGTCCGGAGTGTCGATGGCGTCGAAGTTTTCATGAAACTCCGTCAGTGTCATATCGGCCGACGACATGTCAATCAAGCTGCCCACAGAGGCTGGCCATTTCGATGGCGTTCAAGGCGGCATCCCAGCCACGGTTGCCAGCCCGCGTGCCGGAGCGCTCAACCGCTTGCTCCACGTCATCGGTGGTGATCACGCCGAAGGTGATCGGCACGCCGGTGTCAAGCCCGACGCGAGCAATGCCGCGCGCCGTTTCGGTAGCGACAAAATCGAAATGGGGGGTGGTGCTGCGAATTATAGCGCCTAGACATATGACCACTTCGGCTCTACCCACTGCTGCTAGTTTCTGTGCCACCAGCGGCAACTCGAAGGCTCCCGGGACCCAGGCGACTTCGATGTCATCTTCTACACACCCGTGGCGTTTGAGACAGTCCAATGCTCCTTCCAGCAATTTGCCGGTAATCAGGCTGTTAAAGCGGCTCACAACGATGGCGAACTTGCGGCCATCGGCGGCGAGCTGGCCCTCATGAACTGTTTGCATTTTGCTGTTCTCCTTCGCCGCCCAAAGGCGTGCTTTCGTCGCGTTCGAGGAGGGTGGCGTGACCCATTTTGTCGCGCTTGGTGCGCAGATAACGAATGTTGTGGGGGTTGGGGTCGGCCACAATCGGCACCTGCTCGACGACGGTAAGGCCGTACGCTTCCAAGCCAACCCGCTTCTTCGGATTGTTAGTCAGAAACCGCACCCGGCTTAAGCCGAGGTCTTGCAGCAGCTGCGCCCCGATGCCGTAATCCCTGGCGTCCATCGGCAAGCCGAGAGCATGATTGGCCTCGATGGTGTCCAATCCTTTCGAGCGTTGTAACTGATAGGCCTTCATTTTGTGCAGTATGCCGATGCCACGTCCTTCGTGATTGTGGATGTAGACCAAGACGCCGCGACCCTCGCGAGCGATCAATTCCAACGACTGTTGCAGTTGATCGCCGCAGTCGCACAGAAACGACCCCAACGCATCACCGGTTAGGCAGGCCGAATGCATACGCACCAAGGTGTCTTCCCCGTCTGCCACATCCCCCATCACCAAGGCAATGTAAGGACTATCATCAACTAGGCTGCGGTAAGCAAACAGCTCGAACTCGCCGAACTTGGTCGGCATGGTCGAACGGGCTTCCAGTGAGATCAGTTTTTCAGTGCGCCGCCGATAGGCAATCAAGTCTTTGATGCTGGTTATCTGGAGCTCGTGGCGGCGTGCAAATTCGAGCAGATAAGGCGTCGACGCGACTTCGCCGTCGTCGTCGAGGATTGCCGAGATCAACGCAACCGGCTGACATCCCGCCAAAACCGCTAGATCGACAGAAGCCTCCGTATGACCGGCCCGCCGGAGTACGCCCCCGATTTGAGCCCGCAGCGGTGTAATGTGACCTGGTTGTACGAAATCCCGGATGGAACTGTCTGGATCGGCCAGCTTGCGAATCGTGGTGGCGCGGTCGTGGGCCGAGACACCGGTGCCATTGACCCCGCGGGCGTTAACCGAAACCATCACCGACGCCCCCCGGGGACCGTGTCCATCCGTGGCTAACCTTAATCCCAGCGCCTCCAAACGCTCGGCGATGGCGGTGACATTCAACGGACCGCCGGCATGCCGCGCCATGAAGTTGATCGTCTGCGGAGTGACGGTTTCCGCCAAGACCATCAGCTCCCCTTCACCGACCAGCTCCTGACCGTCCACATCCTGACCCCGCTCGTCCACTAGGACGATCATTGTTCCGGTGGGCAACTCTTCGAGGATTTCCTCAACGGAGTTGAAATCAGGCATCGTACCCCATTCGCTTCAGCTTGTCGAAATTAAGCGCACCGACATTTTTCTTTGCGAGCAGGCGCTCGAGGTAACGGGCAACCACGTCCACTTCGATATTCACGCGATCGCCCGGTTTTTTCCGCTGAATATTTGTATGTCCGAATGTATGGGGAATGAGACTGATCGTAAACCCTTGGTTACCAATGTCGACAACCGTTAAGCTTATGCCGTCCACTGCGATGGAGCCCTTTGGGGCGATGTACAGACCGAGTGGCGGCGGGGGTTGCACATGCAAGATCCAGCTGCCTTTTAAAACCTCCAACCGCTTGATGGTACCAACGCCGTCCACGTGTCCCTGTACCATGTGACCGCCCAGTCGACCGCTGGCTTTCAACGGTCGTTCGAGGTTGACCAGATCTCCCCTTTGCAGTTCCACAAACGTGGTTCTGCGCAGGGTCTCTTCAACCGCTTCCACCGTAAAACGTTTACCGTTCAATGATACCACGGTTTGACAAACGCCGTCGATGCTTATGCTGTTTCCGATCTCCAAGTCGTCGAAAACGCCATCCGCCACGACCTCCAGTCGCATGATGCCCCCAGATCGTCGCAATGCGCTGATTTCTCCCAACTCTTCGATCAGTCCGGTGAACACGAGTAATTCACCTCTCCGGTGATGAGGATGTCGTCCCCCAAACGACGCATGCGCACTTGGCGCAACCCGATTCCGTCGTCGACGCGCTCGATTCCCAAAGAGCCAATGCTGGCAACTCCTGCACCCAACAACAGCGGTGCCTGAAAGATCATCACTTCGTCTACTACCTGGTCGGCCAACGCTGCGGCCGCCAGCTCGCTGCCTCCTTCTAGCAAAATGCTGGTGATGCCCTGTGTGCCGGCTTTCTCTAGCAGCTGTCGAAGATCGATGTGGTCCCCCCGGGGCGGAAAGGTCCAGACCACCACGCCGCGATCTTCCAGTGCCTTCTGTTTGGCATTGGGGGCCGTGACTAGGGTGGCGACGACGGTTTCATTCCGTTGATAGACCCGGGCCGACGGCGATGTGCGCAAGCGGCCGTCGACGACGATCGCCAGCGGATTGCGCCCGCACGCGAGGCGCACCGTGAGCCGTGGATCGTCGTTGGCGATCGTCCCGGCGCCCACCATGACCGCATCCACCCACGATCGCCAATGATGTACTAGCGTGCGCGCCCGTTCGCCGCTGATCCATTGAGAGTTACCTGCTGCAGTGGCTATTGTGCCGTCTAGGCTCTGTGCCAACTTCAAGACGATCCATGGCAGACCCGTGCGGCGGTGTTTGAGATAGGCGGCGTTGCGCCGCGCGGCTTCTTCGGCGAGCAGGCCCACTTCCACTACGATCCCGGCATCTTCGAGGCGTCGGAAGCCGTTGCCGCGAACCAGCCGATCGGGATCTTCCAGCGCGCAGACTACTCGCCTGATACCTGCCGCGATCAAGGCGTCGCAGCAGGGAGGGGTGCGGCCTTGTAACGCACACGGTTCGAGGGTGACGTACATGGTTGCGCCCCTAGCGGCTTTTCCCAAGCCGCCCAAGGCGTTTATTTCAGCATGGGCTTCGCCGATACGAAGATGTGCACCTTCACCGATGATCTTGCCGTTGCGTACAACCACCGCCCCCACCAGCGGATTCGGGCTAACAAGGCCACGGCCCTTGTCGGCAAGGCGCAACGCCCGTCGCATATGGGACTCGTCGGCGTTCACTTCACATTCACGACAATCTGCTGGGTCCCGACGTTGTCCAACGCGTCCCAAGCCTGAATCGCGATGACGTGTTCACCCGGTTCGAAGCCGCGGATCACAAAACGGGCTTGTTCATCGGTGCTATCGAACACCCCATCCAACGGCGCAACACGGCGGATCTGATCGACGTAATCTACCGAATACTGGACCTTGCGTATGGGCGAGATCCGATCGTTTAACCTGAGTTCAACCACAACATCACCGTCGATTTTGGCTTCTGCGATGATAATCGGTGGTGAGTTATCGATGGCAAACGGCCCGGTTATCCTTTCGGTCATCAATGACTCCGTCTCACTGTTGTCAGGACTGTCCGACGCGACCAGCTTCAGCATGGTCATGCCTTCCGGCATCGTCTCCGTGTCCCACAGTATGGAATTTTGCGGAATGTCTTCCTGCGCTAACTTCCACACCTTCTGGTCGATGCTGCGCAGATATACGTCGTAACTCAGGTCGTCCCCATTCGGGTCTTCCGCTTCCCACCGCACGACGCGCAGGCTCTTGCGCTGAGGCAGCTTGCGGTGGGCGTTGTTGTTGGAGGTGATCCTGGCGCGGGTGGCATTCTCGGCACCGGGGTCGGGTAGGGTCGTCCCGGCGCGGTGTGGATAGGTATGCAGCTCGGTGATCTGGGGTCGTAGATTGGCTTGCTGTGCCCACACCTCAACCTGGTGCAAAATCGGCGTCTCGGCGGGATCAGAGGTCTTCAAGGTTGCACGATACTGCAGGTAACGGGCCGGAGGGCTTGTAGTCAGCTTTCCGCTTTTGTCGATGGCACCTGACCACGGGCTCCAGGTAACGTCTGGGTCGACGCTATTGCCGGATCGCGTTTGTAATTCGATGCTAGTCGCTTTGGGTGCGCGTTGCTGCCAGTAGATCCGTCCCCACTCCGAGTAATTGCCAAAGTCGTGAACCTCTGACTCCAGCCATCCGCTGCGGCGTAGGGATGAAACCAACCGGTAGACCACGCCGGCCTGGCCCATACCTATGATTACATCGCCATCACTAGACCCGCGCAAGCAATTTGGCGATTCTCCCTCGAAATCGATCATCGTGGAAACGAGATCGCCTTCGTCAAGCCGGTAGAGTCTCGAGGGCTCGCTTACTGCAAACAGCAACTCATGCCCTCTCAACGTCATTCCCAGAGCCTGACTCTCTTTGGAACTCCACAAGATTTGACCGCCGCGGAGTCGGGAAAACCG
>CAYNZV010000065.1:0-23988 GCA_964401715.1 uncultured Gemmatimonadaceae bacterium
CCCTTAAATTACTTTTGTGGTCTGACCTTTGATGCCCCCTTTTCCTTAGAATTCAGCACGGGCTCTGGAGTGCGTATAAGTGGAACCGTGGCCGACCCAGAGGTCAATCGTGTCAGGTTTGTCTTCAGGCCTATTGAGGGCGGCGATTACATACGTTTTTTCTTTGATGTGGTCGATGGCCGATTTGACGACGAATTCATTTTTGTCTCCGACCAGATCGGGGCCTATGAGTTATCTGTTTGGTCCAGATTAAAAAACGGGATCTTTAGGAATGGAAAACTTTCGGAGATAAAAATTATCCAAGGTAAGGGTATGTCTTTAGTGCCGGAAAAATACTTTAGCGGATTGATCTTGGATGCTCCCTTGCCCTTAGAATTCAGCACGGGTTCGCGAGTGCTTATACGTGGAACCGTGGCCGACTCTGACGTCAATCGCATCAGGTTTTACTTTCGCCCTACTGAGGACGGTGACACTATAACCTTTTCGTTTTATGTGGTTGATGGTCGTTTTGATCAGGAATTCTTTTTTCGCCACGACCAAGTTGGCTCCTATGAGTTAGCCGTTTATACCTACCAGGAAGGTGGGGCGCGCTTATTTGAAGGCAGCGTTGCGGATATCCAAATTATCCAGGGGCAGGGACTACCCCAATTGTCGACAAAATATTTTAACGGATTGACCTTGGAGGCGCCCTTGCCCTTAGAACTTAGGACGGGCTCGGGCGTTCCTATAGGTGGAATTCTGGCTGATCCAGAGGTCACTCAGATCAGGTTTTATTTTCATCCTACCGAGGAAGGCGATGACATAAATTTTTTCTTTGATGTTGTTGATGGTCGTTTTGACCAGGAATTCTTTTTTAGCCCCGCTCAAGTCGGTTCTTACGACTTATCCGTTTATACCTCACAAGGGGGCGAGAGTCTCACTTGGTCAGGTGCTTTTTCAATGTTCACCATCTATTCGGAGAACGACACGGCCATCTTGGCAAGTGACGTTGACTCACACCC
The DNA here is from genome assembly GCA_964401715.1 of uncultured Gemmatimonadaceae bacterium. Lineage (GTDB taxonomy): Bacteria > Latescibacterota > UBA2968 > UBA8231 > UBA8231 > CAYNZV01. Next base: position 1,002 of record CAYNZV010000065.1, read on the forward strand.
TGAACACTTGGGTCTGCATCCAAATTTTCCTAATCCCTTCAATTCTGGAACTCTTATTCGCTATGATTTGCCGATTATAGCCAATGGTAATGCTGTGGAAACAAGACTGTCGATCTACAATATCATCGGGCAAGAGGTGAGAACCTTGGTGGATCAATCTCAAAGACCCGGATATCACAGTGTAATGTGGGACGGAAGAGATGAACGCGGTCTGACCGTTTCCAGCGGCGTTTATTTATATCGACTTGAAGTCGGACGACAAACCGAAACTCGACGACTTCTCTTGCTACGCTGAACCCAACGGAAATTTGGGAGGATGAATGGAATCCATTTTCTATCAAATAGTGGAGAATTTTCCAATAGAGCAGGTCCGCTGCCTGCTCAAATCCCGCCTCAGCTGAGAAGCGCCTATACGGCTACGGCTGTTGGCCGCGGTCGATGTGCCCAGTGGCCTGACGGGTCTGATCCGCTCACCACTACCGCTTCTGAGTTCCATCCCATTTCCGCGCGCACTTCGGCGGCACAGAATCGTAAGGTAAGGCCGAACCGTCTCCGATCGGATCGATTGACATCAGATCCGTGCAACAACAAGTCGGAATGCAGGGAAATTTCCCCTGCCCCAAGCTCGTCGTAGACCACCCTCCCATACTGCTCAACATCGTCTACAGTCTGGTTGAGCACGTTCTCTTCGTCTGCTTCGCTTTGTCGGTATTCTAAGTGGCCGTTTCGATGGGAGCCAGCGACAAAACGCATGCACGCATTTCCTTTGTCCGCGTCATCGATGGCGAGCCAGGCAGTCACCGTTCGCGATGGCGACAACGGCCAGTAGCTGGCGTCCTGATGCCAAGCTATCTGTTTTCCGTCGCCAGGTAACTTGCACAGGCAATGAGCTCCCCAGGCGATCACGTCCTCTCCCAAGAGATCTTTCACATAGGCGATGATATGTTTGTGGGTGAGTAGGTCGTACACCACCGGCGCCTTCAGATGGGCAGAAATGATGGAGTAACTTGTTTGTCCCGCAGCCAGTGCGGCTTTCATTACCTCATCGAGCTGGGCACGATACTCAGTCATCTCGTGTTCATCGAATATGCGCAAGGGTTTAATGTAACCCTCGCGGTTGTAGCTTAGGATCTGCTCTTCAGTGAGCACCCTTTGACAGCCGGTCTCCACGTCCCCAAACGCGAGGTCGCGGTCCATGTCAGTCAGTTCCTGTGGGCTGGGCAACCTTTTGTAGCGCGAATCTTGGATTTTTTCCATGTGCATTTTTCTTTACCTTTCACGATTGATCTAGGACAACTATCAAATCAAATGTGTTTTGAGATGTTAGATATTCATTCCGTGATTCGCAACGACGAGAGATAGGAAAGATGCAAGACGGATCCCTGTTCGATAAAGCCACCCTGGCCACGCCCGGCATAGTCGATGTTGGCAACCGCAAGCAGCTCTTTCTAGATGATCTCCTGGTCGACGAAGCAAGCCGCATTTCACGGTTTATTTATCGGCCCGACAAGTATCCGGCCAACCCGGTCCTGACAGCTCAAGAGCCGTGGGAGATGGGAAGGAATAGAAGTGGCAACATTGCCGGTGTTGAAATCACCGGGCAGACTGTGCTGTTCGACGAAGATGAGCAGATCTTCAAGATGTGGTATTTGGGTTGGATATTGGACGACGGTTTGCGCCCATGGTGTTATGCTACCTCGTCCAACGGCTACGACTGGGAACGCCCCTGCCTCGGGATCTACGAATTCAAAGGTTCCACGGACAACAATATCATGTTCGCGTCTGCCGACCCAAGCTACTTCAATGTGATCAAGGATCCCCAAGACCCCGATCCACAACGGCGCTACAAAGCTCAAGGTGAAGTTGAAGGGCCGATCTCCAACACTACCGGCGGTGCCATCAATGCCTACTCTCCAGACGGTGTTCATTGGACCGAACATCCGGGTAATCCAGTGGTGAACCACGGGCCCAACTTTGCCGATGCTTCCACTGTGCTCGGTTGGGATCCGAAGAGACAGAAATATGTTGGCTACTTCCGGCCGGGGCACCCGCTGGCCCACGAGATAGATGGTATCGGGCGTCATCGCCATATTCGCACGATCGGTTATTCCGAAAGCGACGACTTTGAAGAGTGGACCCCCACCCGGATCATGCTCGCTCCAGATCATCTCAGTCGAGTCGATCACCAGTTCATGCAGTTCACCGCCAGCATCTACGGCGATTTTTACGTCGGTTTTCTCATGCTGCACCAGACTCATGAACAGACCTGGGAGACTTTTCTGCTCAGCAGCCGCGACGGCTTCCACTGGACCTGGGTGGATCGTCACGTGCCGTTTCTCAGTTATGGCCAGCTGGGCAGTTACGACGCCGGTTACATGACACCTTCAGGTCCCATTCTCCACGACGGAACCATCTGGGTCTATTACGGAGCTTTCCGCGGTGCCCATGGATACGATCCGGTGAAGCGGGGGCGGGCCGCCGGAGACGGCCCCAACATGAGCATTGCCTTGGCGACATTGCCGGAGGATCGCTGGGCCGGTTTGCTCGCGGGTCCGAACCAGGGGTTGTTGATAACCAAACCGCTGATTTTCAATGGTTCGCGTTTGAAGTTGGACATCGATGCTTCTGTAACTCACGGTAAGCCGGAGCAAATACCTGCTTTCGACGAATGCGACGTGCGAGTAGCTATAGCCGATCAATCGGGGCTGTCTATTTCAGGTTTTGACTTCGAGCATTCTACGAGGATCAGAAGCGGCGGTATCCACGAGATTTCATGGGACGGCAAGAATCTGCGGCGTTTGCAGGGTGAAGCAGTGCGGTTGCGGGTGGAGATGCGAAATTGCTGTCTCTGCTCTCTGGAGTTTTTCGAATGATGCTCACAGAACGACAACAAAACCACTTCCATACTTTCGGCTTTCTCGTAGTAGCGGATATGTTCTCGGCTCCAGAGATCAAAGCGCTAAAGGCCACATTCGCACAGATGTCCGATTGCGCAACTTCCACCCGTAGTGGTTGCCGTGGTCAATCAGACTATTTGGAACAAATAAACTCGGGGATGCTCGATGATCAGCGACTGGTCGATACTATGGGCAGTCTGCTGGGCGACGATGCGGTGTATCTACAAAGCTGGGCGGCTACATATAACGACGATCAATCTTGGCAGACGACTATGGGCTGGAACGTAGAGATTTCCGGTGGACGAGCTGATGCGATCGGTGAATTTGGAGGGTATTATTTTTGTGGCGCGCGAGCAGTGATCGCCTTGGACAAGATCCCGGCCGGCGCTTTTAGGGTAATAGCCGGGTCACACCGCGAGCCGTATCATGACCAACTCTGGTCCCTAAGTGCTGACATTTCTTCAGCTAAGCGCACGCGCCGTGACTTGGAGGCTCTCTGCGACCGAGATCAGATATGCGGATCGCGTCGGGATCGTCTGTTCGCAGATACCAATGCCAACGCTTTTGACTTGGAACCCGAGAAGATTCCACACATGGCGGTGAAGCACGAACCCGGAGATCTGCTGGTTGTCGACGATATGCTGTGGTTTGCTTGTCTGGGAATCGAATCCCTTCGTACCGTCGAGATCGACTGGAAAGGAACCCCCGAGACCGGTCACAACCGGAAATGGCTGGAGATGAACTTGCCAGCACTACGTGCCCGTCAAAGCCAGTGTGTCAATGCATGAACAGATGACCGAGCCGATTTTCAAAAAATACGATTTCGGCCAGGAGGAGCGCGAGTGCTTCAATCGCGACGGTCATATCGTTTTGCCAGCCTTGTTGCTGCCAGATACTTGTCAGCTCTTGGCCAAGTCTTGCGAGGATAATCAGACCTTGCTGGCGTCTAGGGTCGAAGGAAAAAACCCCAAACATTATTCCGCCGAGTTCGATGCTTACCTCGAAAGAGTTATCGTTCATCCACAGCTACTGGAGTTGGCCCGCTCGGTATTGGGCGACGACATACGCTTCGATCATTGTGTTACACTCAATCGTCGCGGAGGGTATCCCGGGTCGGGATGGCACAGCCACTCGTATGCCGACGACGATCCGCAACTTGGTTTGGTGCGAATTTTTTTCTACCTCAATGGTTTCAAGGAGGGGGACGGAGCTTTGAAGGTGGTGCCGGGTAGCCACCTGTTTCGGGACTCGAAGATCGAAGCGGAAACAGATGAAGAGTTGGAAAACGGATGGATCGCAGGAAAAGTTCATCCTCTGACTGGAAAACCGTTGCAGATCGAGGAACTCTCCGTCCCTCCCGGCTCGGTAGCACTGTTGTGGACCCACGGAGCTCATGGCGTGAGTCCGCGGCAGGAAGACAGCGGTTTCCGCTGGGCTATCGTGTTTGGTTACCGCAACCCGGGACAACCCTGTGTCTCCCGCTGGATCAGACCCGAATTCGAACAGAAAAAGTTTATAGGCGCAGAAGGATTGTTAAGTATATATTGAGCGCGCGCGGTTTTAGGAATTTGTGATAAGTCATACCGATTAACGAGGAATCTGCGGTTGGGTCGGCGTCTTCAGTTATTTCCTGTGAATTTTGCGAGTTGCTCTGTAAGTGCCAGCAGAACGGAGTCGGCTGTGTGGCCGGCCGTAGTGCGTGCTGCTCTGATGGTGGCGCTCTCCTTGTCCATTGCCTCTGACGCACAGATCGCCTCCCGCGAAGAAATTATCGAAGACCGCCCTCATCTCCGCTGGGAGCGACCGTCTTATCAGAACTACGCCATACAGAACTACCGCAACTATCCAAATCATTCCCTGCCGTACGAGGGCGCGCCACGTGCTATCTACGATGGCATGGGGAACTATCTCGCTACGGGATATAGGCTCTACGACTGGCAAGAAACCCGCAGAGCTGGTCAGGTATACGGTAGCGGCATTTTCAAGGATTCCGGTGTGTCGGAAACCGGAGGTGCTTGGATGAAGGTGTTCGACAGCACGACAGTCGGGCGCGACGGCTACGGAGGCTGGGGATACAGCTTGATCGTGGGCGATGGCTTGATCGCACGGTTTACGCCTCTGACCTTGTCAAAAACAGATTTCAACGGGGTGAGATTGGATGTTGCCACGCCGGCAATGCAGTTCACGGGATTGGCATCGCGCATCGAGCGTCCGCAGGCCTATCAAGAGGAAGCTCTGCCCTGGAATATCGAGAATACTCACAAAGCCGACGATTCGGTCATGATATTTGGTGGTCGTGTTCAGGCCGACGCGGGTTTGATTCAACTAGGTTTGAACTCAACGAGTCTGCACGTTTTTCGCAGCACAATGGACGGGGCTGAGCTGAGGGGGCGATTGCGGCCGGACCAACCCGTGGCCGCATGGATCATAGTTCGTTTCTCTGACGACTCGCCGCGTGATGGTAGCGGCGGCGCTACAGTGCAGGACATTCAGCTCATCGTCGATGGTGTCGCCAGGCCGGATCTGGTCCCCCGGGCAATCCGACACCACTCTGGGATCAAACCGCAGGTGGGAACCGTGTCAAAGGCCACCGGAGGTTTTCGTGCCGCGCCGTACACCTCAGTACAGACCCGTTCATCGGGAACAACCATCTATCGCGACAAGGAGATTCCGCTCTTTGCTGACTATCTGTACCTGATGGATCACGAGGACGGTATTGACGTGAGTGGTGCGACCAACATGCCGGGGCTCTTGTCGGGCTTTCAGGAGGTATCGCCCGCGGAACGCAATACCGCCGACGGTGACGACCAGCTAGCATATCTCTTCGACGTATCCCGGGAGTCAGACATCACTGATGTAAAGGTCGAGGCCCTGCTTGCCAACGACTATCGGGTCGACGTGGCGCTGTTGCACAGTCAGAATCCTCGCGCCAAGAACTATTACAGTGAGTTCTTTTCGACCTTCTACGATCCGGTATTGCGAGCCAAGGGCAATGTGCAAGATCTCTCCAATGCGAAACGAGTGCGGATTGCTGTTGGCGAGCACACCGGATTGTTCACATATAGTGCCGATCTAAAGATGGTCCTTCCTGGGTTGGAGATTGTTGGCGAGTACGCCCGTTCGTCGCGGTATTCGCGCTATCCCGCCTTGATAAACGGAGAGCCGCAGTTCGAGGAAAGCTCCCACGCTCGCAGACATGGAGCGGCCTATTTTCTGAATGCGACCCATTGGTTCGGTCGTGGTCGCGTAGGGGGTGAATATTTTTCCATTAATCCGGACTATCAGACCGAGCTTCGCACCTATCTCCAATGGGAGCACCAGTTGCAGTACAGCAATCTCCGCGGATCTGCTAACAGTACCATCTACTGGGAGTTGGTGCAGGACAACGATGACGGCGACCGGATCCCCGATCGGCGCATCGGTAATCTGACTGGTTTCGGCAACGACAATCGCGGCGACGATATCGATGGCGTCTGGGTGGGTCAGGACGAAGACAACGACGGATTTCCCGAGACCAATCGGGATGGAGACCGTATTCCCGACTACGAAGAACCGTTTCTGATGTACGACGTGGAACCTAACGCCTACGTTTACGGCCTAGATCGCAATAACAACGACGAGCCGGATCGGCGCGAAGACGACATCGAGATAGACTATCCCTATGACTACGACCAGCGGGGTATGCACTTGTACGGCAGCGTTGATCTAACCTCGCATTGGTCGCTGGCGGTGGGCCGCTTTCAAACCGAGCAGATCGCGGGACCTGGCCGTAATCGCTCCTCATATGCGTTACTGCAGTATGGGAGCGAGGGTAAGGACCGCCTCCGTTATGTGCGCTTCGAGAGCGGACTTCGCCGCATTCAGGACGATATCCTCGATTCTTTCGTGGTGATGAATGAAAACCCGGATCGGACGCGCAACTTAGGCTTCCGCGGTCTAGGCAGATGTAACTGTCCCGAAGCGTTAATTCGGGACTATCCGCCGATCTTCTCCGGCCGTGTGGTGCGCGATCTGGGGAAATACATGGACAGCTACGTGAGTGAGACCTACTTGGAAGGCACCATACAACCTTGGTCCAACCTCAACGTCGTGCAGAAGGTCCGTATGCGATTGAACTGGCAGCAGGGCGGACGTCTTTACAACGGTCTCTTTCAGCGTGAGCGCAGATTGGATTTTTGGTCCTGGGTGAGCCGCGTCGATTACACCTGGCGTTGGAGTCGGCTCAGCCTGTCACCCCAGTACAAATACATGCTCTTGCGTCTGATCGATCAGGAGCGGGATTTGCAGCTGCAATCGGAGATCCGCTCAATACCCAGCCTAAGGCTGCACTACCAAATATTGCCTCGAACCAGCCTGCAAGCGGGATTGCAGGGGGGCGGTCCATTGCCATACCGACTCAAGGGAATCTCGAAACGCAACAGCTTCGAACAGCGCACAACCTTCGTGAACATCACCAACCAGTCCAGCTATTTTGGCTACCAGCTGGTGACTATTGTTGGCATCAATCGGGATCACAAGAAGTACGATACCCGGTTCCAGGATTCCCGCGATTTTGACGACCTGGCCTTCTTTGTTCGAGGCATGATCGGCTTTACTGAACTCGGAAGGCCGATTTAAGAGCTGTACCAGCAGAGACTGTATAAGTTTCCACCGTCAGGTACTAGTCGAGAATCTGTGCCATCAGACGGGTACCTGCGGGGGACAAGTGGCCCGCATCGGCAAAGAACAATCCCTCCCGTGATTGATTCTCGATGTATTCCCGTTGAGGTTCGATGCATTCCAAGCTGTACGCTTCGCAGAGGCCGAGGAAATGATGCTGCGGGACAATATATTCCAGCTCTGCATGAGGTGTTTGTGCCATCTCGGGCAACTACATCGCCACGACCTCGAATTACCTTACGTGGCTAAGTAGATCGATCCTGCGCAGGATTTGGAAACAATTGATCCCATTTGTCACGCCGAATGATCGGTATAAAACGCAGGATTCGGTGTTTGATAGACAGGTTTGGCCTTGCAAGTTACGGTGATTTGAAGCTGTAGTTCGCCCAACACGGATCCAATCCTACAGATTGCTCAAGCATGCGGATTTGCGTTGCGCAGGAGCCGGGTAGCCTCAAGATCAGTTTTCTAGATAGCTACCTTGGATGCAAGTAACTCCGTCCAACTCCTGGCCATAGTAGATGGTGAACAATTTGCCAGGCTCGTATTCGATGGTGGTTGGATAACCCAGGTCACGGTTGGGCAGATCGTCGCGTATGATGATCTCTTGATCCGTTAGCCAGGAATTTCCTCCATCCTCCGAAACACTCGCGTAGATTCCGAACGGTGCCTTGCGCCGGGCATAGGTGCATAACAAGCGGCCATCCGAAAGTACCAGCAGATGTCCCGGAATACCATCCATCGTCGTGGTTTCGGGAGAGCTCCAGGTCTTGCCACCATCGACGGAACGGCAGCCATGCAGATAATAACCCCCGGAGAATGGGTCTCGGCGTTCCCAGCGCAGAATGCAGTAGAGTTCGTTGGGCGCCACTTCGGCGATATCCGGCTCGGAGAATGCCGCCCCGGATGATTCGCAGATGACCACCGGTGAATCCCAGGTCACACCACCATTTCCGGAGCTGAGCAAGTAGACATGACGGTTGACCGGATGCTCGGCCACGGAATACGCCACCCGTCCATCTGCGAGCTCGATTACTCCGGTGCGGGTGTAGCCATTCTGGTATGCGCCGCAGTCGATCTTCACCGTTCGCTCGAAAGTTTCTCCCCGATCATCGCTGAGATGGACATAAAGGCCGTGGTGGCCTCTGGCCCAGGTGTAGACCGAGTTCTCCCAATCCTGTTCCCTGATCTCGTTTGTCCAGCCTTTGTCGGGAAGAAGGATCGAGATCGAGGTTCCTGAACCGTGAAGTTTCCTGGCCAGACCCAGCGGATACCAGGCGAACCGAAACTGGGAGAGCAGCACGGTCCCGTTGCTGAGTTGAGCGATCCCTGGGCATTCGGTGCCGTACCAGTCGAAGTCGGGGGCGAACCAGGGCCGCGACCAGCTTTTGCCGCTATCGGACGACCTTGATAGCAGAGTGCGGAAGAGCGGATCGCCGGGTGGATGCTGAAACGGGGACCGGCGGCGGCTGTGGTTGAACGCGGCCAGCCAATCGCCGTTGTCTAACATCGTGATAGAGGGATGGGATATGTAGGCGAAGTCATCTTTGTGGACGACATACGAACGACCTGCAGTCATTCTGGACATGGCGAGTCTCGGTAAAAATGAATGGCAATTCTCAGATACTGGACGGTTGAATGCGCTGTTTGTAGGTTCAACCGCCACAATAAATCTCGAGGTCCATATGAAAACAATCGCAGTCGACGCTCAGGGCAAGGTGTTAGTGCAGGAAACCGATGCACCGGTGCTGCGCCCCAACGGCATTCTTACGCGGTCTCTATTTTCGCTGATCAACACCGGTACGGAAATTTACATCGTTGGCAATCGGCCGGACGACACGGATGGGGTGGAGATTCTGGGCTGTAGCAACTGCGGTCGCATCTTGGAAATGGGCCCTGAAGTAGAGAAACCGGTAAAGCCGGGGGACTTGGTAGCCTGTGGCGGTCTGCAGATGGCAACCCACGGAGAGATTTGTTCGGTGCCGCGACACATGTTTGCCAAGGTTCCGGACGGGGTGACACCTCAGGAAGCGGCGTTTACCACCCTTGGGACCGATTCCATGCACGGTGTGCGACAGGGACGGGTTGGCCTCGGAGACAGAGTGGTTGTGTTGGGCACCGGGTTGATCGGCCAGATGGCGGCGCAGATGGCGCGTCTGAACGGTGGTCACGTGATGGTGGTGGGGAACAATAACGAGCGCCGCGTTGAGCTGGCGTCGAAACTAGGCGCCGAAGTGGTAGTCCTCGCCGCTAGCGAAGATCCGGTGAAGGCGGTATCTAAGTTCACCGACGGCATGGGTGCTGATGTGGTACTGATGTGCGCGGCCCCATCAGGCAAAGGAGTGATGGGACAGTGTCTGGAGATGGTGCGCAAGAACGGGCGTATCGTGGTGGTCGGACTGACGGAGCTCGAGTTCAAGTTTTTGGAATGGCATCGAACCGAAGCAGAGCTTTTGATATCCCGCGCTTACGGTCCCGGGCGGCACGACCCAGAATACGAAGAGAAGGGGATCGACTACCCATTCAATTTCGTACGTTGGACACTTAACCGGAACATGCAGGAGTTCCTGACCCTAGTGGCACAGAAGAAGCTGGATATAAAGTCACTCATCTCCCACACCTTTCCAGTAGATGATGCGGCTGCTGCCTTCGACCTGGTGGTAAACCGCCACGACGAAATCACTTGCGTACTCTTCGAATATCCCGAGTAAAACACGACGAGGCCACATGAAACTCTCACTCTCCGCGCGCATCGCCGAGCACGAACACCGCAAGGACAGCACTGCCATCAGCTTCGAGGAGCTGGCGATTCTGGCTAAGGAAACCGGCTACGCCGGCCTCTGCATCCGACCATCCCAGGCCACTGTCGACAGTCCCAAGGAAACCATCCAGGAGATGCGGGAGGTCATGGACCGGCACGGACTCGTCCCGTCGATGGTAACCCTGGATCAGGTAATTGCTACCAATACCGACGAGGCGGGCCGGCCCCAGCGGGAGATCGATCGCCATCTCGACTACGCCCAGATCCTGGGAGCGAAACTGATCCGGATCGCCATCAAGAACGACGACGACGTGCAGGCGACGCGAACTGCGTGCGATGCGGCCAAAGAGCGCGGGATGCTGCTACTGCAACAGACCCACACCGACAGTCCGGCGGAAACAATCGACGGTTGTGTCGATTTGGTGAAGCGGATCGATCACTCTAGCTTTGGGCTCACGGTGGAGCCTGGAAACCTGATGCTGGGCGGAGAGGATTACGGTCCCAACGAGATGAGATGCCTGGCTCCCCACGTCCACAATGTATATTTGCAGAACATGCAGCTGAACTCGAACGGGACCAGCAGTGTGCCCACCAACCAGGGTGAGGCCGCGTACGACCGGCTGATCGTGGGGGAGGAGGGGGGAATCGACAACGAACGGTTCTTCAATGGCTTGAAGGCGATCAAGTACGACGGCTTCGTAACCGCCCACCAGCCCTCCATGCCAGATCGCTCGCCGCGAGATCTGGCCGAGTTTGTGGCAGAACGTCTGTCACCGTATCTGTAGCGAAGCTTTCGCGTGCCTGCGGCCGATCGTCGGCTCACAATTCGACAATACGGAGCATCCCGATGATTTCACCGATTCGCAATCTGCGCCACCCGTATGCCCTCCCGTCGAACATCATCTACTTCTTCGACTGGCGCTACGTGCACCACGGCAGCCACTCCGGCTGGCTCACCAAGGAGGGTGAGCGCAAACGCTTGTGGACCACCGAGCCGGTGGAACCGACGCTGCACATCCCTGGACACATGCCGGCCGGCATTCGGATCCGGGCGAAGCCTGCGCAGAAAAGCGCGCCGTTTCTCCGACCGGAAGGAGACGAGGATTTCATCTGGTCCGGGGGCGTGGTGATCCACGACGAGGGGCGTTACCGCTTGTGGTACGAGACTGCGGGTCGCGAGCACCTCGACCACCCGAAATACAAGATGGGTGGGTTCGATTACATCCGCTACGCCGAATCGGACGACGGCGAGAACTGGAGATTTCCCAAGCTGGGACTGCTGGATCGGAACGGCACCAAAGAAAACAACATCGTTTACGGCGTGCCCTTGATCGATAACACTGGTTTGCACGGGGCTACGGTGTTTAAGGATCCGTCGGCGCCGGCTGATGAGAGATACAAGATGTTCCACACCGGCCAAATGGGTGGCGAGATGAAAGAGCGCTACCTGCGGGATCGTCCGAATGAACTGTGCGCTCAGTCGCATATCGGGAGCGAAAAGCTGGAAGGGTTCTTCGGCGCCGTTTCCCCGGATGGCTTGAATTGGAGGCCGTTGGAAGACGCGTTAATCTCCCAGGTGAGCGATACCCACAACGTTTGCGAGTACGATCCGGTGTTGGGTCAGTACGTCGCTTACTGTCGCAGTCACTTCCTGATGCGCCGCAGTATAGGCCGTCTCGCCAGCCCCGATTTCCACCGGTTCCCGCTGTCGGAAGAGGTGTTCTGGCCGAATGCTACGAACGAACCGTACGACCTTTGGTACGGAAACGCCAAAACAATCATGCCGGGTACCACCGATTACCACATCATGTTTCCTCTGAGATGGCGATTGATCGACGACTCCTTTGCTTTCCTGCTGGCAGCCAGTCCCGACAACGTAGTATGGAGTCCGGTGCCGGGTGGTCCAGTGTGTCGGCCGGGGAATCCGGGGGATTTCGATTACGGCACCGTCGCGGCAGGTATCGGCCTGGTCAACCTGCCGGGAGGCCGAATGGGGGTACCGGTGGGCTGTTCCGCCTACGGCCACAAGCAGCAGCTGCGCCAGCGGCCGGATGCCTCGACCATCTGGGCCACTTGGGAAAAGGGCCGGTTGGCTGCGCTGGAGGCGTCAGAGGAAGGGAACTTCCGTACCTTCCAACTCACTATCCCGCAGCGACGGGCGTATCTGAACTACAAGACCGCCGTCGGCGGCAGGGTCGAGGTGCAGGTAAACGACAGCAAGTACCAGCCGGTTCCAGGCCGCACGTTTGACGACTGCGACTGGCTGGTGGGGGATGAGACCGACAGGGAACTCACCTGGAAGGGAGAAGCCGACCTCGGGCACGAGGACGAGGGTTCATTGTCGCTCGGAGTCCGCATGCGCTGCGCCGAGCTGTACAGCATAGAATTCAGATGAAGCATGCGCCGGGTTTTTTGGTAACTCTCAACGCGGAGCACGTAGACGGCATCGTCCTGTCAGCGGATGCCTCTGGCTCCCTCGATTTCCTGGAACGTGCGACTGATCAGTGACGAAATAGTAGCTGCATTCCATAGTTACCACCTCTCACGTTGCATGATCTCCTTCAGGTGCCGGCGCGCCATGGATCCTTCCTGAAGTAACGCAAAGACGACCATGTTGATACCCATCTGTAGCTGCGGTTCGTTGCGGTATTCGTTCTGCCAGGCCGTACCATAGGCCTTGTTTGAGTAGACCACAGAGAGCCGACCGTCGATGAATATCCCCTCCAAGTATGGTACGTCAGACTGATAATCTGCGATATCGAACGTCTCCAATTGATCAAGTGTCCGCGCCGCCGGTCGGAGTGCGGGTGGGGGACCGTCATCGAAATCATAGAAACTGTGGTATATGGGGTGGCCCTTGGGTATTATGCGGAAGCGGCCGTGTACGCCTAAGGCGTCTTTGAGCATCTGGCGCAGGGAGGCCTCTGAGGGCGAATACTCCATCCACGGATTGGCATTCTCAACCAGCGCAAATCCGCCCCGACGCAGGTACTCCTTGAAATTAGAGAGTTCGGATTTGGTGGGGACGAATGCGTCCCCGACAGACAGGTAGATGAACGGTGCACGGAAGATCTTTTCCGAACCTAGGTTCAGGTGGGGATCGACTTCGGCTCTGATGCGGGTTCTCAGATTGATCGCCTCTACCAACTCAGCAACTGCCCGCGGCGTCGCCGGTTGCCAGTCGTTGCCCCGTGCTAGGGCCAAGTATACAAAACCGTCTACCAACCGTTTGTCGATCGGGTGTGGCAACAGCAACCCCTTATGGCGTCCAGTATCGAAATCGAGAATATCTAACAATTCGAACTGCTGCCGGCGTTGATTCAGTGGCTCCTTATGAATCTCTAAAGACGCCCGTGGAACCTGCGGTTCAATCTCTTCCACAAGGAGGTCGCTACCAGTGTCAACCTCTTGACGCAACGTTGTCGTCTTGCCGGTCAGGTCTGAACGACGGATCTCGGGGGCACTGGCTACTTCGGGCCTAGTCGGTATTACTTTGCGGGTCATGACGCGTTTTTCCATCTCCGCTTTCCCCACCCGGAACGGGTCCTTCATCTGTGCCTTACGAACGATCAATCTCATCTCCAATGGTTTCGATACTGAACGCCGTTCTTCCGTTACCTCCAACATGGTGGTGATCAAGGTCAGCAATACCAGGGCAATGACGATGCTCGCTGCCTGTTGCTTCGGAGATCGGCGCAGCGGTTCGATGCGCAGCCAGTAGGTCGGGCCCCGGAATCGAGCCGCATTGGATTTTTCGTCAGCCGACATGTTGCATGCGCATTAGTGCTTAAATTACCTCGCAGTGTCGAGCAATAGGGCGAGCGTTTAGTGAAACACTCCCATTTCCGTTTTTGTGGAAGGCTCCAGATAAAAAAACTTGCTGATACCGTCTATTCCAAGGTCTAACGAAAATTCCCAGCGCCGCCGCCGACCAGGTTTGCGATCGGTCTCGGTCGCCTTGGTGGTCCTGTCCGTCCTTGTATGTCTCCTACAATTCGAGACGCTGTCAAAGCTCGCTGTTCTGTCGCCGGGCGCCAGCCATAACTCTCTGGGCGAATTCATTGCCGCAATGACAGACCAAGTTCCGTTTTCTACCACCGATATGATTCTTCTCCTATTGGTGTTGATCGTCGTTGCCTTCCTGCTGGTCCTGGAAGTGCGTTGGACTCTGATTACTTCATTCCTGCGGTCCGCCATGGTTACCGATCGTCGCACCGTCGGGTTACTATTCGTCTCCTCTCTTGTGTTGGTGCGCTACTATGCGGCTTCAGGTGAATTCAGCTGGGCAGGCGATGCTCCTCAGCATCTGGCTACCGCATACATGGCCGCGCGCTCCATGGAAAACGGTGAACTGCCAATCTGGACGTTCTTCATTGGCAACGGCTCACCCTACCTGCAACACTACGGGTTTCTGTTCCCCTATTTAGTCGGATTTGCTGACCTGTTGTTTAACGATCTCTTCAGATCGCTCAAGGTAGTGTTGATGATTAGCCACGCCCTGTCTGGGATCGGTATGTATCTGTATGTCAGCCGTCTCTGCAATTCCAGAAGGGCCGGCTTCATCGCCGGTCTTGGTTACGTCCTTTGTTTCTGGCATCTCCAGCAGGTGCTGATAATGGGACGCTTGCCGTTAGGACTCTATTACTGTCTGCTCCCATGGGTGTTTCACTTCTTCGAGCAAGTGTTGCTCGTTGGTCGTGCGAGTCGGGGTGTCCTATTGGGAGGATTGAGCATCTCCATGCTGAGTTTCACCCATCCGGCCTACGGTTTCTACACCTGCGTAATCCTTCTCCTCTACGCGGTAGTCCGGCTGTTACTTCTGCGAAAACATGGTTGCTTCAAGAAAATGGTTGCGGCCAGTCTTCTTTACATGGTTTGTGGTTTGCTATTCTCCGCCTACATGAACGTTGGTATGTGGGTCGAGAGCGCTTTCACCAACATGAGCGATTTCGATTTCGGCCTGACAGATCCCGACGTATCCTGGCAGCGTCTTCCTGGACCCACATGGCATCACGTACTGGTGTGGTCGAACTATCGCTTTTGGTTGGTTCCCCTGACCGAACTCCATTGGTACGGAGGATACCTTGGCCTATCCTTGATAGTTCTGGCTTTGATTGCGCTTTTCGCCGCGTGTTCGATATGGCGCAGTTCGCGTGTGAGGCATTATCTGCCATGTCTTCTAATGCTGTTGGTGGTGGTTTCGGTCTTGTTAGCCTATCGACTGCCGCTGCTAAACTCGATACACCTCATTCAAGTATTCAATCCTTCCCGATATTTGTTGTTTGTCGCCTTTTTTTTGGCGGCCTCGGCAGGTATCGGGATGAACCTTATCCTCCTCAGCCGACCCCGATTACTTTCGCGTAGCCGCTGGTTCACCGTTTTGCTTCTTGTGCTCCTCGCGGATTTGGGTACCACGACTTTCCAACAGCCCTACGGCAAACAGAGAGACATATCTTTTCTTCAACAGCAGAAGTACTCAGAGCGGGAGGCGATGTCTGGCTCAACGGTGCCTAACTATCGAGCCCAATGGATAGCGGGCGGTCATCACTCCGCGCATTCGATAGCACGCATGGTGATCGACGGCAAGACTCCGGTCCCGGAAGTGTATCATCCAGGCGAACTGCCCGCCTCCGAAGCGTTGACCAAACCGGTCATGTACACGTTGCGCAAGTTGCTGGTCACGACCCAAACCTCGGCAGCGTTCGCCGTACACCCAGTGCGAGATCTGACTATCAACGGGTTACGTCTGCTGAACACCCGTTTTGTGGTGTCAACTACAAACCCCGCAGGCAACGCCTTGCAGGTCGAGATTGACAATACCCCAATCATCGTGGCGCCGAGACTGGCCTCCTTTGTCAGTGAACCGACGACCCAAGACGAACTCGAAAGCGACCTCGGTCGTTTCCTGAGGCTGGCAGAGCTGGATAATAAGACGCGATTCCGCGTTAAGAACGGTTTGCGCATGGTGCAGGAAATGGGTTTGGATCCCGTGAGGAGTGTCTGCGAGAGGATCCTGGTCAGTACCTCCACCTCAGGTGACGTGTTGGGCACGTCACCTGAGGTGGAGGTACTGGAACACCGGGTCGCTCATCACGACGTGTTTCTACGAGTCAACTTGACCGAGCCGGGTTTTGCGCGTTTGGCGTACGCCTACTATCCGTTTTTGCAGGTGCGTGTCGATGGCGAGGTGGTAGACGCCATCGAGACCGCTGACAGGTTCATCGCGTTGAAGTTGGATGCGGGTGAACACGCGATTGCCTTGGAGGCACGGCTGTCCCCATTGCGGAGGAGTCTTATCGCGTTAGCACTGACAACTCTTGCTGTGGTTGCGATTTTTGCTGTGCGTGAGCATCGGCTCAATCGGGCGCAATAACGGGGTTCTTCAGGCGTCCGATCTTCTCGACCTCGACTACAACCTGATCGTCCGGTTGCAGAAAGACTGGCGGTTTGCGCGCGAAGCCGACTCCTTGCGGCGTGCCGGTTAGAATCACTGTGCCGGGAAGCAGCGTCGTATCTTGACTCAGATAGCTCACTAACTGTGCGACAGTAAAGATCATGTCGCCGGTCGTGTGTTCCTGCATGGTGCTTCCGTTAAGTACCGTGCTGATGCCCAAAACCTGTGGGTCGGGGATTTCGTCCGCTGTGACCAGGGCAGGACCAAGGGGGCAGAAAGTGTCGAACGACTTCCCTCGAATCCACTGCCCGCCGCCGCCGTTCATCTGCCAGTGCCGTGCCGAGACGTCGTTAGCCGCGGTATAGCCCAGCACGTACTGCAGCGCCTCCGCCTCCGGTACGTCACGGCACGGACGGCCGATTACCGCTGCAAGCTCGCATTCGTAGTCAACTTCCGAATCGTTTTGGCAAGCGGGCAAGCGGATGGAGTGTCCTGGATGCTGCAAGGTAGATGTCGGTTTCATAAACAGAATTGGTTTCTCCGGCGGTTCCATACCAGATTCTGCGGCGTGTTCCCGATAGTTCAAGCCAATGCAAAGGATGTTTACGGGATCCAATGGAGCTAGCAGCTTCTGCACCTTGGTTTCTTCACCAGTGGTCGTGAGTCCTGTGTACAAGTCTCCCTGCAAAACATCCGCCTGCTCTCCATCTTCTGATTCGCCCAGGCGGATGTTGCCGCTCTGGTCAATGAATCGAATGATTCTCATTTCGTTAGCTCCGTTTTTATTTTCCGCACGTTACGCGGGCACAAAATTCGATCAGCCTTAGACCGTGTCAAGCTCAAAAAGTTCCGGGCTCTGCCAAGTAATCATCGTTGACACTGAGTATCCGTTGCGATACTCTTACGCGGCTTCTGGATGAGGAGAGTTTTGAATGCAGCTGCACACGGTGGATGAAGACCCCGGAACTGCTTGGATCAAGGACGACTGCGCTGCTATCGAGGCGCCACCTGACCCGGAAGTCGAAGGCACGCCAGAGCTGGCTCCCGAAGCACAATGGTCCGTCGGCAGCAAGCGCACCGGAGTGTGTGGGGCGGTGTCCCCCAATGTGATTCAGCTGTCCGATGGCGGCTATCGGATGTACTATGCCCAGATGTTACCCCGCGAAGGTTTTCCCGCGGGAGCCAACGATTACGACAACTGCACGACGCGAATTCTAAGCGCATATTCGGAGGACACTTGGACGTGGACGCCGGAGCCCGGAATCCGCGTCGGTGCGCGCGAAGGCGGGGCAGGAGCCTTCCGTGTGGTTTCGCCCGAAGTAGTACCGCTTCCCGACCATTCAGGCCGCTTGCGCATGTATTTCGAGTGCTCTCCGGACCCTCGGAGTGGCCCTTCAACCATTCGCAGCGCCATTTCCGAAGATGGTGGGCTGCAATGGGTGGTAGAGAACGGCGCTCGCATTAGTGCCTCGAATGGCAGCTTTAACGCACCCCGTCTGCTTTACTTGGAGGACAAGCGTTGTCGGCTCTATTTCGGTCAACGCAGTGCCGGCATCATGAGCGCCATTTCGACGGACGGTTTGAACTTTGAGCGCGAACCTGGAACGCGCATAGAAAGGGGAAACACCCACGACGTCGTCAACGCTTTTGCTCCCGAGGTCCTGCGTCTGCGGTCGGGTGGATACCGAATGTACTACTCAGGATACAGTGCCAACAGTCGAGCCCAGGTACTTAGTGCCTTTTCTGAGGATGGTTTGCAGTGGGAGAAAGATACGGAGCCGGCTATTGCACCAGGCGGACGCTGGGATGCGGCGAAAGCATCGGAGATGTGCCTAACGGTTTTACCCTCAGCCAAGGACGAAGGGGCGGTGTATCGAATGTTCTACGAAGCATGCGACGGAACCGCTCCCGACAAGCGTGGCGTTTGGCGGGTCGTGGGAGCTTCCGCAGCCTAGTCGCCTCGCGATGCCATCCACGATTTCGGTTTAACTCAACGTTATGAGCTTCATTTACTACATGGTTAATGCGGCCGGCATACAAGGTAGTCTGGCCCATTACATCGCCCTGGCAAGCGGTATCGCAATTGTAGCGGTAATCTGCTTCGGGGCGTACTACCTGATACGTCGGCCCTTGGTGACGGTCATACACCGGTTGATAAGGGTTACCGATACCACTTGGGACGATCCGCTGGTCGAACACCGTGCATTAGAGCAACTAGCGCACATGGGGCCGGCGATAATCGTCTATCTGCTCATTCCGTTAGTGCTTGAGGGTTACCCGGCGTTGTTGCGAGTTGCTCATCAGGTCCTGGTAATCTACGTGGTCATTATCGGGGCCAGGGTTTTGGATCGCTTCCTGAGTGCCATGTCCGACGCGTGGAGTTACTCCGAGCATTCCCGGGAGATTTCCATAAAGAGCTTCATTCAGTTTTTCAAGATCATCGTCTACATAGCTGCGGGGGTGATGATTCTTTCGGGCCTTCTCGATCGTTCTCCCATGGTGTTGCTGAGTGGACTGACCGCACTCACCGCGATTGCCTTGTTGGTGTTTCGAGATACCATTCTGGGGTTGGTAGCTGGCATCCAGCTCTCAGCAAATCGTATGGTTTCCGTCGGTGACTGGATCGAAATGCCCAAATACGGTGCTGACGGCGACGTACTGGAGGTGGCGTTGACCACTGTCAAGGTGCAGAACTGGGACAAAACCATAAGCACCATTCCAACCTATGCGCTCATAAGCGAATCATTCAAAAACTGGCGCGGAATGCAGGAGTCCGGCGGCCGCCGGATCAAACGTTCGATTAATATCGACCTGCAAACCATAAGACACTGTAGCGCAGACATGCTGCGGCGTTACGGTCGCATCCAGTACATCTCCGATTACATCGAACAGAAAATGGGGGAGCTAACCGCCTACAACGAAGAGCACAACGTTGACTTGGAGTCTCTGGTTAATGGCCGTCGGATGACCAACATCGGCACCTTTCGCGCCTACGTGGTCGCTTATCTGAAAAATCACCCTAAGATCAATCAGGAGATGACCTTTCTCGTCCGTCAGTTGGCTCCAACTGAACACGGTTTGCCGCTGGAGGTCTATGTCTTCTGCAACGATGTCAACTGGGCTGCTTATGAAACCGTGCAGGCGGACATTTTCGATCATATCCTAGCGATTGCATCCGAGTTCGACCTCTCAGTCTTTCAAGCCCCCAGCGGCGAGGATTTTCGGCAGCTGAACAGCTGACCGCTTTCAGACATACCGAACGGTTTGGCCGGCCGCATTAGTCACCATACAGATCCAGTGGCAATTGCCCGGGTATTGGGCGAAGCGGCCAGCCAGCTGAGCTTCGCGGCACCTGTGAGCCATGTTTACAATCCACTGATCTATGCCTTCGAAGCGCACAAATCGTATTTACAGCGCTACTGCTGTCGTGAGGCCGAGATCGTTCTGCTGGGAATGAACCCCGGTCCCTGGGGCATGGTTCAGACGGGTGTTCCCTTCGGGGAGGTCAACCTGGTGCGCGAGTGGCTGCGGATCGACAGCGGTATAGATCCTCCAGAAGTCCAACACCCAAAAAGACCGGTTGAGGGGTTTGCCTGCGGGCGCAGCGAAGTGAGCGGGCAACGATTGTGGGGCTGGGCCAGGGAGCGATTCGAAACGCCTGAGCGATTTTTCCGGCGCTTCTTCGTTTGGAACTACTGTCCTCTGGCGTTCATGGAGGAATCCGGTCGCAACCGTACACCGGACAAGTTGCCGGCGCTGGAACGCGAAGCTTTGTTTGCGATCTGTGACCGGGCGCTGAAGCAGATGGTCGATTTCTTGGAGCCCACCCACGTCCTTGGAGTGGGCAAGTTCGGCGAGCAGAGAGCCCGTGCGGCTCTTCTACAGCAACTCCATCTTGGAAGCATTCTGCATCCAAGTCCGGCCAGCCCCGCCGCCAATCGCGGTTGGGCGCAACAGGCAGAGAAACAGCTGTCAGCAATCGGAATTGAGCTGGAAGGGTAGGACCCAGAGTGGCAAGAGGTTGTGTAGATGTTCATCTTTTTTCTTCAGGACCTCACTCACCGCGTAATTGGGGCGAGTCATCAAGTCAACAGAAAGGCAAGAAATGAAACATTTGTTCATTGATAATCACGAACTGGAAGCGATCGAGAATCTTGCCCGTAAACTACACCAACCGAATAAGTTTCACGGCAATGCGGTGGTGCGCCCAGAGAACCGCTGGGAAAACTGCGAGGTCCAGATCCGCACGACGCCGGCTTGGGATCCCGAAGAGGGGTTGTTCAAGATGCTCTACCAGTCGGGTGCGGAGGGTACAGATCCAAACGTGACGTTGGACGTGACCGGGGTGCCGGTAGGTACGGAGGAGTTCATGTGCCTGGCGACTTCCGAAGATGGGGTAAATTGGGAAAAGCCGAATTTGGGGCTCGTTGATTACCACGGGGTGCTATGGAACGGCAAGCCGATTGGCAAGGAAAACAACATCGTAGGGTCCGGTCGAAGTCTTTTTCTAGCCCCGATCTACGATCCGTTAGATCCAGATCCAAGCCGTCGATACAAAGGTATGGGGTGGTGGCCTGGGCACGACGGTTTGACACCGGTGATATCCCGAGATTGTCTCCATTGGTCACCGCTGGAAGATTTCAATGTGCCCAGTTCCGACGAGGCACATGTTACTCACTTGGCGGACGAGAAACGGTTTGTCGCCATGGTGAAGAACCGCGGACCCGACGGCTACGCTCCGTACGGGCGAAGCCATTGCTTGAGCATTAGCGAAGACTTCGAGGACTGGAGCGATTTAGAACTGGTTTTTCACGCCGACCAGGAAGATCAGGAGATCGGGATGGCACGCATAGCGCGGTTCATCGAAGATCCCGAATACCTCACGCCGGTCTACAATCGGCCCGAGGAGTACCGTACCGATATCTACAATTTTCCGGTCTTCAAGTACGAGGGGATCTATCTCGGACTTCCGGTGATGCATCATTGGACCGGAAAACACGCACCCCTCTATGAGAATGTGGACAGTCGCAAGTCTGTGGAGCTGACCAGTAGCCGCGATTTGAGGAACTGGGAACGGGTGGCCAACCGGGCGCCATTTCTCGAACTGTCAAAGGTCGGCGACGGCAGCGCCTACGACACTGGTCAGATGGTGGTGACAAACGGACCGGTGATACGCAATAACGAACTTTGGTTTTACTACTTTGGAGGTCGTCACCGCAGCTTGTCTATTGAGGACACCCTGAATCGAAAATACCTCGATGGATCGGCCACGTGTTTGGCTCGCTTGAGGATGGACGGGTTCGTGTCTTTGAAGGGGGGTGTAGAATGGGGTTCAGTACTGACGAAACCGGTGGAGGTTACGGGAGACAACTTGCACGTAAACGTCGACTCTTGGCGTGGCAGGGTCACTGCCGAAATCGTGCATGCATCCGACAGTCATCCGCTGTCTGGTTACAGCAACGACGATTCGCTCCCGGCGGCGCTGGACGCTACCGATCACGTGATGACATGGTCAGGTAAACGCGACCTCTCCGAACTGCGCGGTAGCAAGGTGCGCCTGCGATTCTCGTTGTGGAACGGGCAGATCTATTCTTACTGGTTCGAGTGAGTGGACGGGGTGTTCTTGGTGTTCTTATTCTATGAATAACACATAGTTACAGGAATATCACACAATTGAGATCCGTCCCTATCTAATTATCTGCTAATTTGGAACGGAAGCGAATGCAGAGAAACTGAAAGGAACTGCTGCCCCAAGCGGCTTAACCGGGGTCATTTTGCCGGTGGAGAGCGACTGAAGTGGACCTAATGCAAATTCCACTGGGCGAAGCGCACCTCTACTGCTACTGACTCAGATCAGCTGCGCCGTGGCTTTCTCCTGCAAACGCCGCGGCTTCTGCCCGGGGTGCCTCGGGCGCCGCATGGAGATTTCGTTTTCACCCGCGAAATGATGCAGGCCGGCGTCCGTCACACAGACACGATCGGACGCGTTGTCGGGTGGGACAATGTCGTCAAACACCCTGGGGCCGGGGCATGGGGTTCACAGGTTTGCCACGCGGATTCGTCAAACGTGCCGTACCGTTGTCTGCTCCCGTGGTCGGTCGACGGTCTGCTGATGGGCGCGGGTCGCAGTATCAGCACCGACAGTCCGTGGCTGCTGCGCGTGAGGTGGATATCGCGTCGGTGCGAACCGAATTGCGACGACAGGGCGTCGTGCTGCGAACGTGCGGCGAATGATTGGAGACAGGATGACTGCTACCGTTTATGCCGAAGAAACGC
>CAYNZV010000066.1:0-4771 GCA_964401715.1 uncultured Gemmatimonadaceae bacterium
ATTCGGAGTACCAAGCCGGGTTGACAATCTTGTCGCTAACCATCCTTGATGTTCCTGATCCGATGTCCACGAGGTGTAGTTCGGCGTTACTTATGACGTAACAATCTGGCTTAGAAATAAAACCCTCGGGGGGCTGTTTACCCGAGTCTTCACCACATCCAGCACTAAGTCTGTTAGTCAGCACGCTAATTAGCAATTCCTGTGAATCTTGTGACCAACCATGAATTGTCTCTAAGCCAAAGAAGAGAGACGCGAGAGATTGCTGCGACTGGTAGAGGCGCTCTTCCCCCACACCGTCCGCATTAGCAACGTAAAGATCTATACCACTTCCCAATCCCTCACCCATTTCGTTCTCTGAATACTGTTCAACAATTCGCTCAGGGTGGGCCCGGACAAAAGCCAACCTCTGCCCGTCGGGGGACCAGACCGGCGCAAGTCCATGCACCAAAGGCTGGCTTTCACTGCTTGCAAGCTCAACTACATAACTCTGGAATTGCGCCATGTCTGGCGCATTCTCGCTTAAATCAACCCGACTATATGCCAATCGTGTACCATCGGGATGCCATGAAAACCAAAGTGCGTTTTCTGCGAGAGCCACTTGCTCTCGGGAGGCTAAATCCAAAACCAAAAGGTCCGTATGGTCATTATCCCGGTCTCTAATGAAAGCCAAACGTTGACCATTGGGAGACAGTGCGGGGAACAAACCATTTTCGACAATCATCTCAACGTTCGCTCCGATTGCGTCGGCAGCGTATATCTGAGAGCCCGAAGACGGATCTGCTGTGCTAACATAGACCAGACGTTCTCCATCAGACGACCAACTTGGGTATGAACCAACATACTCAGTCAATTGATGATGGTTATTGTTGGCGATATCAAAAATTATCAATGGACACCCCAAACACATGCTGCCAGCCAGTTTGCCCGTGAGATTAGTGATTCTTACGCTGGAATAATCCGGTGGGGTCCAATGCTCCGAGTTCGTACCCTTGTCCTCACCACATCCGATATTCATCAATACTCCCACCGTCAATATTAGTCCAATCACTTGTCTCAAAATCCTACTCTCCTCTGATTTACAGATATCAACTTCTCGAGCGGCTACGCGCGTCATCACCTTAGCGCAATTCGTAGATCGCTACCTTCTCCGTTTCGAACAGTAATTGTAGACCCTGCTGCCGGGCGAACAACACTTGAGCCGACTCTGTCGCACGCTCTCGGTCCAGCAGCACGTAGCGCGTGTTATGTCGGCGCAGGTAGCCGATATCGGCTGCCGTGGGGTCACGCAGCTTGCGGCGAAACTTCCTATGGTGGCGAGGAAAGTACCCAGAGTAGCCGTTGAGCAGCGGTTTGTTGAACTCCAGACCTCGCAGCATGGTGACAACCTCGGCCTCGTAATCGATCGAACGTGGGCCGGGCGATGGTGGCAAGTAGGCCAACGGGCCAGGAGGCAACTCGCGTATTCGTGCGATCCAAGACGGTCCGTAAACGTAACTGCGGTCGGGACTAAATCGCTGCTCCGGCGGCAGCAGCTCGGCAAGCGAGGCGACGACGATCGTTACGGTGAGCCCATAGCCGATGCGGTCGCGCCGACGCCAGAGGGCGTCGAGGGCCAGACCAGCCAGCACTAACATGCCAACCTGCATGAAGGCGGCGTAACGGTACACATTTCGCATGTGCGAGAACCCCGGGTGAAGGGTTCGCAGGACCTCATAAGGAGCCATGTCGAACAAGCTGAGGCGCGAACCGAAGCTCAGTGCACATGCCAGCGCCGCAAACAGGGCAAAACAAACAGTCAAACGCCGACGTTTGTGGGAACGCCAGCCCACAAACATACCCGCGATGGCCAGCACGAGGAACGCGGTTCCGGGATACAAATGTTGCGGCGCGGAAGAATGGTCTATAAAGGGTCCGTTGTCGATCCACGGCAAGAGACCGGCCTCGCTGCTGCGCGAGCGCAGCTTGAAGAAGTGCTCGGGAACGGCGCTGCCGATGCTCATCGACGCTTGGTTGCGGTGGAAGTTTTCCGTTGACTCGAGCTGACCGGTGATAACGGGAAGCAGCAGCAGCACGTAGAGGAGGACCCCAGGAGTTAATTTCCAAGCGGTTGTAAGATTACAATGGCGTCTTCCTACAAGAAGGGCGGCGCTGGCGACAATGAACATAGAAAGGATTACCCCGAAATAGGTAGAAGACAGATACGCAACTGCCATCCACAATCCTATTGCCGCGCCCGAACGAGTCGAAGGATCTCCGAGAAAGCAGATCAGATACGAAAGCGCAAACAAGACAGGGAACAACACCGTCACCTGTAACACTCCCAATTCGTTGGCGACCCAGGGCAGGCTGACCGCGAGGACACCTACCAACATGGCCGCCGTGCGGTCGACACCGGCCGTAGTGGCCAAACGGGCAGCCGCAGCGCCGTTGAGAACGAGGATAGCCAGGAGGCACAGGTTGTATGATAGGAACGGATTTGATGTGACCAGCCTGAGCCCGGCGAACATAATGCCCGTAAAGGGCATCGGGTCAGAAAGGCCGAACGCCATTGCCTGAGGGAAGAAGATGGGGGCATCCCAGTAACCTGAATAAAGGTCGGCGATACGATCGGCATTCCAGTTGAGGGTCCACAGATTGAACAATGGAACCGTCGCAGCTTCTTCGCTGCCCACGGGCAACCGGGACGTCAGGTTCGCAAGAAGGGGCCATGTATACAGCAGGGCAACAGCGAGATAGATGCACAATGTTATCGCTTGCCGTGACATCACAATCGTCTTAATGCGTACTGCTACTGCCATAGTTCGATACATTCCTTCGCAACAAAAAGTGGACGCTCAACAGTATCTCCGACGCATCCCGAAACCATTTTGTTGCTGCGCCCGAGGCATTCTTCGAGGTTAACGATGTCCCAGTGACGGTCGCAGAGCAATTCGACGACGTCAGAGCCCAAGAATCCGTCTTCCCTAATACCATCCGCTCGCTTCGAGGTCCAGAAAACACGTATCTGTCGATTGCGGTGATAGCTGTTCACCACATGGTAAACCGTTAGTTCGAGTCTGGGCCTGAGTGCCGAATTGAATCTGGCCACGGAAATATAGAAGGCGTCGGCTTGATCGAAGACGGCATCGCTCGATCCGTCGCTGACGCAGGGGCTGAATTTCTGGACGACGATACGCCCTCGGCGCACAGAATCTCCTGGACCGACGGCGGTAGTTGCGCATAGAATGCTTCCACTCCGTGACTGTAGGCAACAAACCTGGAGTGTAGGCGATTCGGTTTGTCTTCTCGGCTATTCAGGTGGCTAGAGAAATTGATGTACGCATCGGCCTGAGGCAATTGGAATTGCGCGTAATTTAGGCGAGCACGTGCCGAGATGTAGGACAACGCGCGAGTTGTCAGGCGTCGACTTGACCGGCAATACCGTTAAAGGCACGATGCGATAGATTGCCATCACTCAACAGCCGCACAGTATCTTGCCGCTACGACCCACAATGCCGTTTGTTCGTCTTATCTTCTATGATGCAGTCCGCTTCCGGCAGCAAACCTAACCCGCTGCCCTTCAACGCAAGGACACCGCCATGAAACACCGCTTCGCCGAAATGATCTGGCACGAAACCAAAGAAGCCGCCGAACAAGATCGCGTCGCCGTCCTGCCCGTGGCTACCTACGAAGACCACGGTCCCCACCTGCCCGTTGACGTCGATGTGGTCCTGTGCAGAGAAATCTGCGACCGTGCTGTCGCCCGCATCCCCGCAGAAGCCGTGCTCGCACCCCCCGTGCCCCACGGCTACAGTCCCCATCACATGGATTTCCACGGCACCCTCACCATCACTTGGGACACCTTTATCCGCTATGTCAAAGACGTGTGCTGCAGCCTGGCCCACCACGGCTTCGAACGCATTCTGGTGGTCAACGGCCACGGCAGCAATACCTCGCCCCTGGACCTGGCCGCGCGTCTGTCCATCATAGAGTACGAGGGCCGGATTCTCTGCGCCTCGGTCAACCACTGGGATTTGCGCCGCGTCGAAGAGGTCGGCGCTCAATTGCGGGAATCCGACTACGGCGGCACCTCCCACGCCGGCGAGTACGAAACATCGCTCTACCTGGCTCTGCGACCTGACCTGGTGGAAATGGACAAAGCCGTGGACAACCGCTCACCCTTGCCACCCAGCTTCAAGACCGACCTTTTGGCCGGCGTCCACCCGGAGGGATCGGGCGCCCGTCTGGTGCCCTATTGGAGTTCGGTGACACCCAATAGCGTCATGGGCGATGCCACCAAAGCCACCAAAGAAAAGGGCGAGAAATTTCTTGAGGCGGCCATCGAGGGGCTGATCGCATTAATCCGCGAGTTGAAGGACACGCCGATCCCGCCCCGCCGCGACCAGCATTAGCATGAGCAGACGAGGTAGTTTGCTACTGCTCCTCTGCCTCACGCTGGCCTAGGGTTTGCGCATATGGGAAATCGGCCACTTTTGCCTTACCCGAAGTCATCATGGCCCTGCTGGACGTATCCGCCTGTTATTTTGTGGTGCACATCGCACACCGGGCCACTTGGCACAATTATCTAATCGCGTACACAGTCTCTGGTCTGGCCATTTGGACCAAATACAACGCCGGCATAGTCTTGTGCGGTATATTCGCAGCCCGTCTGCTGGCTTCGATAGAAGCGGGCTCTATTTTCTGCAAATCGCGTTGAGTTTTGCGGTCTCCTCCATCACTTTGTATCCTGAATCGGGTTAGCCATGTTGATTGCACTGCTGAGAAAACTGCT
>CAYNZV010000066.1:4871-23871 GCA_964401715.1 uncultured Gemmatimonadaceae bacterium
AACCTTGCTCCCAACCATTGTCCCTTAATTGACCCAATCTATCGCGACGCGTGCTATTCGGGGTGTCCTTTGGACCGGTAGCGCGTCCGCTGTGCAGCTGCTGATTCCGCTGCTGTTGTACGGCTTTCTCCCGGCAGATCAGATGGGCCGGCTTGAAGGGGCGCTCACCATCGTCATGTTGGGCGCCCTAATTGGCAGCCTCGGCCTCGGCGAAGCCCTGGTGCAGAATCGCCAAGTAACCGAAATCCACTTCAACTCCTCTTTCTGGACCTGTTTGGTAGTTGGATGCGCGATCACCTTGCTGCTGATCGCCGGGGCCTCGCAGATTGGGCATCTGTTATTGTGGCCCAACCCGAGCGAATTGCAGTCTGTGCTAGTACCGCTTTCGCTCCTGATCCCGTTGGCATCGGTTTCGGGCATCTTCCGGGCCCGGCTTTCCCGCAAGCTGCTGTTCAGACCGATGGCCGTTGCCGAGATCGTCTCGGTGCTTTCCTACGCCGTCGTGGTTATTGCGCTGTTGCCTCGCTATGGCTTGTGGAGTCCAATTGCCGGTGCGATCGTCCGCGAAGCGGCACTGCTGGTCAGCCTTTGCATCTCTGCCCGTTGGTTTCCTCGTTTGTCGTGTAGTTTCGCTAGCCTGAAGGAGCTTGTCTCCTTCGGGCTCCACTTCACCGGCGCCCGCAGCGTCAACTTCCTCAACAGCCACCTGGCAACCTTCTTCATCATGCCTTTGTTGGGAGAAACCGCTCACGGACATTACAAATTTGCCCATCGCATAACCCTGCTACCGCTGGTGCGACTGTCGACAACGATCACGCGAGTTTCCTTTCCCACCTTCTCTGCTATTCAAGATGACGTCGAACTCCTCCCCCGGGGTTACCTGACATCGGTACAAAGCATCGCTCTCTTCTTATGGCCCGCACTGGTGGGGTTACTCGTGTTCGCCCCCGAGGTGTTGCGTTTCGTGGAGGAGCTCAACAATCTCGAGCTGAGCCCGGCGCTATGGGGTCTTCGTTTGCTGATTGTCGCCACTGTTGTGAAAGCGATCGGCATCGTAGTGGGATCGGTTTTCATGGCAAAGGGCAAAACGGACTGGGCTTTGTATTGGTCGTTATTCAGTTTGGTGCTATTGTTGCCGACACTCTATTACGGGGCTCGGTACGGCATTGGCGGCGTAGCGGCGGCGATAGCCGGAACGGCTTTGGTTTTCCTTTTGTTGTCACAGCACTTGGTTAACCGCTTAACCGGGTTGAGTTTCACCATCTACCTGAACGCCTTATTGAGACCCCTTGCGGTTAGCACCGTCGTGCTCGGCGCCCTCGTTCTCGGAAAACCGGCCTTACCCACGGATGTGACTGTCCGCCTTTTGCTGGGGATCGTTGTGGGTTTGTTGGCCTTCGTCGGGGCGACCCGTTTCCTCGCCTGGGACGTCTGCCTGCAAGTTTGGAGGGGGTTATCCGGTCGAAATGCGGTGGCACCGGATGAGCCTGCAGATCCTATCTGAACCAACCTTCGTGATTTCTTGCCGCTGCACCGGTCAGGCGACGCCATTTCTTTGCGAATGGGTCTGCCGTGCGGTATCTTCTACAACCGGACGGTACAAACGATAGGCCAACGTTAGGAGGCAGGTGTACTATGTCGGAAAAATCGAACGGGCAAACGGGAACACTGAGGCTCAAAACCGGGCTCGCAGAGATGCTGAAAGGCGGCGTGATCATGGATGTGGTGACCGCCGACCAAGCCAAGATCGCGGCCGACGCGGGCGCAGTTTCAGTAATGGCATTGGAGCGGGTTCCTGCCGATATCCGCAAAGATGGCGGTGTTGCACGCATGGCGAGCATCGAAAAACTGCGCGAGATCATGGAGGCGGTCACCATCCCGGTCATGGCCAAGGTTCGCATCGGTCATTTCGCTGAGGCGCAAATGTTGCAAGCCCTCGGCGCAGACTATGTCGATGAGAGCGAGGTCCTCACCCCTGCCGACGAACACTATCATATCGACAAGTTCGCCTTCGAGGTGCCGTTCGTATGTGGTTGCCGCAACTTGGGCGAGGCGCTGCGGCGCATCGGTGAGGGTGCCGCCATGATTCGCACCAAGGGCGAAGCAGGTTCGGGAAATATCGTGGAAGCGGTGCGCCACATGCGCAGCGTCATCAGCGAGATAAGCCGCCTGACGACCCTGCGGGCGGAGGAGCTCATGACCGCCGCCAAAGATCTGGGTGCACCTTATGAGTTGGTGAAGCTGGTTGCCCGTGACGGCAAGCTTCCCGTGCCGAACTTTGCAGCCGGCGGCGTCGCGACCCCGGCGGACGCCTCCTTGATGATGCAACTGGGAGCCGAAGCCGTCTTTGTGGGATCGGGGATCTTCAAATCAGGCGACCCGGAACAACGCGCCAAAGCGATCGTCGAAGCGACGACCCACTACGAGGATCCGGAGGTACTGATCCGCGTGTCCGAAAAGCTGGGCGAGGCGATGGTGGGCATCGACATCAACACGATCGAAGAAGGACAGCTACTGCAAACCAGAGGCTGGTGACAGAATGCGCGTCGGCGTTCTCGGACTGCAGGGCGACTTCGAAGCCCATGGCAAGATGCTGGAGCAGTTCGGCGCCACTGTCCAGATCGTCAAGAAACCAGATCAGCTCACCGAGATTGCCGGCCTGGTGATTCCGGGCGGCGAAAGCTCCACCCTCATTCACCTCATGGATCGGTGCGACTTCTGGCAACCACTGCAGAAGTTCGCTGACGATGGCGGCGTCATTTTGGGGACCTGCGCCGGCATGATTCTGCTCGCTGCCGAGGTTCTCAATCCCCCACAAAAATGTCTCGGATTGATCGACGTAACGGTGGAGCGCAACAGCTACGGCCGCCAGCGCGAAAGCTTCGAGTCGACGGGCAGCTTTTGCGCCAACGGGCACGCGGTGCCGCTACACATGGTTTTCATCCGGGCACCCCGTATCCGCCGCACAGGCCCCACCGTGGAAAATCTGGCGACCTGCGGCGGCGACTGCGTATTGGCGCGGCAAGATCGAGTGATCGTCGGGGCTTTCCATCCCGAACTCACAGACGATCCGACGGTCCATCGGTATTTCCTCAACCTGATCGGCACCAACTAAAAGAAGACCTGGAAGCCCGGACCCTTTTTCGCACGGCAACAATCTCAGCCTAAAACTGGAATTGTACTCTCCCCGAGAACCGGTTGATGCTGATGTTGTCGTCGGCGAAGATGAAGTCATGCTGGAAACACAACCCTACATGTAAATGCTCGTTCAACCGCATTTCGGCGCCAATTCCGGGCACGATACCGAACTTGCTGGACCCCACGTCGGGATAGTACAGCTCGGCGTCGAGGTTGAAGGAGTAGCTGAAAGGATCGAGATCGTAGGAGCTCTTCATGCCAGCGCTGAAGAGATTGGTCTTCTGGTCGGAAATGTGACCATACCCGAGCTGGAAGGTTAACCAGTCTTCCACCATGTAACCGGCGTTGATCCCGGCAAACAGATCAGTTTCAGAAATTTCCCGTTTGGTTTTGTCGAGCTCGATGTCGACGACGGCAGCGCCGACAAACCCTTCCAGGTAATAAGTACCGCCGTTACGCCAGTGGCGATAACCCCCTTTCCCGTATTCACTGCCCTCAGGCCCGTCGGTGCGTCCAGCCTCGTCGGCGAAAGTGGGGAACGCAAAAGCGAGAATTGCGAGTAAACCTAGCGCTCGTCCCATGGTATAATCCCCCGGGTTAAAACCCGATGCTTTTCTTCTCGAAATGTTTGACGATTTCCTTGTGTTCGGTCCAGACTATCTCCGTGCTGCCAATGTCGGTCAATTCGAAGGTGGCTTTGTAATAGACCGCCTTGTTGTTGCCCACCTGTTGAATCGTCGACGTGATCACGCCACCGAGAAGGAACTCTGCCGCCTTCTGTTTGCCAGGGCCTTGGGCCTGAGCCGGATCTACGTATCCGGAGCCCTGGTATTCGTACTCTTTGGCGATTTCGGTACGCGCGGCTTTGTCCAAAAAGGAAAACCTGCCGCTTTGAATGAGGGCTGTCTTTACGTGATCGTACAGCGACTGAAGGTCCATATGCTCAGAGGTGCGATTCTTTGGCGTCTCCAAAATGATGATCGGTTTGGCCGCATGTTGCATCGAACTGCTCCACGACTCCAGCGAGTTGACGACCTTCTTGGCCACCAACTGCATGTCGTTCTGGTTCCACTTGTCGTCCAGCATGCTGATCTCTTCGGGATCTCCGTAGTTACCCTTGGTAAACGCCCTTGGTCCGGCACAAGCGGTGAGAGACACGGCGGTCAAAACCAATACCGAAAAAACGAGTTTCATGCCTGCGCTCCTTTCAATTCCATTCGCACTGAAAATGGGTGCGCACCAAATGCCAACGACCCGGCAGCATGGCATCCTGACGGTGGAGGACTTGCAGCGAGCAATCTTGCTGCAACGAGCTGACCGGATAGTTGAATTCGTATGCTTGCGCCGCGGCGCGGTCCGCGGCAGGGATGTCGTTGGAGGAGTAAATGTTCGGCTTGGTTGAAGCGAATACCAGCGCTTCTTTCTTGCCGTAGGCCTTGAGCGGCACACGGGCGGCTAAAGCGACGCGCCTGATCTTTTTCGATAGCACCAAGTCGGTATTGTCCACGAGGGTGTCGCGTTCCCACTTGCGGCCGAGGATGTCCGCCAGATTGCCGACGAAGACCCGCGCGCGATCGCCGTCCGGCACGATGAGGTACAGATATCCCCTGCGGGATTGGTTTGACGGGCCGACACTACCACCCAAACCTTCGAAGTCCATGGTTATGGTCAGATCCATGAAACGATTGGGTGGCAAGGCGTGCAACGATACCGCTTTTATCAGCTCGTCCGTCGCCCCTGACTCTTTGAGTTCGATGAGAGCGTCAGCGGAAGCGTCGCAGGCACAGCGACGCTCTTCCAGCATTTTGACGATGACCTCGGATCCGAGGTCGCTTGCCAGCAGCTTTTTGAGATCCGCCATGTTCAGAGGAAGTTGAGCGGAGCGTTCGTAAAGCCGCGGCAGCTCACTGCCATCCCACTCGACGATATTAAAAACGTAGCCGTCGTTGAAAACGTTCGCCGATGTTCCTTTGGACACTACCTGACCAAAGACTGGCACCAAGCTGACTACGAGGATCCCAAGTCCGCAACATAAAGAAGTCATAAACCGTCCCCAATCGGATTGGCACAAATCACTTGTAACTGCGGTAGTTGAGGAAAACCCGCTGTCCCTCAGCGACCTCGATTCCCGTGAATCGAAAGCCGTCTACCACTCGACCTTTACCATTTACAAACTCCAGAATCAAGTCAACTGTTCCCGCGGGAACGCGAAGCCGGGCGACTCGAATCTGACGCGGTAAGGCCAGCCAGCCGCGCGTGTCCGCCGCCTCGGTTGCTGCGCCGAACAGGTTTACGAAGAAACCGAGAATCTCGCTCTTCTCTTCGGCCACCTCTGTGGCGATGGATTTCGCCAATGCCCGCGCCGCTGTCCTTGCCAGTATGGAACCTTCCTTTTCCTGCAGGTTTTTCATGGCAATGACGTCAAGATCCTGTAGCAGGACTGCATGCGCCGTCTGTCCCACCGCGGTCAGGCGCGCGCTGGATACCTGGCTCGAAACCGGTCGGTACTCCGGCAACGCGATACGCAGCCAGTAATCCACGCCCACGTAATGTCGCTGATGACGATAGCGGTAAGCCATCTGGTCAGACAACGCCCAAACACGATGCGTATTGTCGTCCTGCAGAATCGGCAGACTGATTTCGCGTTCGTGCTTGCGGGCGATGAAGCCAGTTTCGGCAAAGACGATCACTTCTCCGCCGCTGGCATGGTCGGTCCTCCCCAAAAGGTCGTACCGGCTCCGGTATTCTTGCAGATGGTCGTCGTAGCCGAACCTGGTGGCAAGTGCGGCGAGATCTTGAGCCAACATGAGCGGCGGGCTCAAACCGAACGTTTTGGCATAAGCTCGATACCCCTTCTCGGCATCCTGATAGGAGATGTAGGCGTCATTCCACTCCTGCTGGGCTTCGAAGAAGAGACCGGTGACATACTGCATGAAGGCATCGTTCTTGTAGGTGAGTTCGTATTCCGCGGCGGCGGCATACTCCTCAAGCTTGAGGTTGGCTTTGCGGCACTCCACCAGTGCCGATTGCAGCTCGCCCAGATACTGGTAGTTGAGGGCGCGATAATAGTTGATGAGTATTCTTTCGAATTCTTCTCCGGTGTACTTGCGTACGGCGTCGTTGGTTATCAACGATGCCAGCTCTCTCGACAGCGACCTAGTGAAGCGGTTGTCGATCAAGCGCTCCGCCTTTTCGAACTGCCGATTGGACGCTTCGTAGTCGCCGAGATAGTGCAGTATGAGCCCTTTTTCGAGCCTATAGAGCAAGCGGTCGGGTGCCGGATCTGCCTTTTGTAGCTTCTCCAAGGCACCGCGATAGTCCCGCTGCTCCACCCGCTTCAACGGACCCTTCATTTGCCGCGTGTAGGCGGCGCCACATGCCGACAACAAGATCGCGATCACCAGGAACAACCCCAGGCACCGCAACAGCTGCACGTGCCCCCAGCCCTGCGGCCAGCAACTTATATGGCTGTTCGGTTCTCGTTTGATCATCGGATCACAATATGGTCGACGGGGACCTGCCCTTAGGATGCTTTCGGCTTGATCCCGTTCCCTTGGCAGACGGAGGGCAATTACAAGTCAGTAGAAGTTGGATGATCACCGGCTTGAGAGTTATCCCCGGGGACAGCAACGCCGATTGCGCTCGAAATTACACGACGAGACTGGTCGGTTCGTGACGAGTCGCACCCATCAGGCGTCGTCGCAAACCACTTCCACCTGGATAACCTCACCGCTCTGAACGGTAGTCAGAAGCTTCGGATCTCCTTCGAAGCATCCGATCACATTCACCTCGGACACCAAGCGACACTCTGATCCTTGGGAGATTGGAGTGGGACCATACGGTAACGCCAAGGCGTTTCCTTCGACCCAGAAGCAGACGGTTCCCGGGTCGACGACTTGGCGCGCATCAGCCTCCAGTTCCGCCTGCACGGGGACGTCGAAGTAGACTTCCTCCCCCCAGATGTTGGCCCGCGATTCGCACGGCAATGCAGCGAGTAGCTTCGCCGCGGTAGGAGTATCGTAGAGTCGCGCCAGCAGTTCGCCGCTGCTCCACGACACGCGAATCATCATCGCCATGCTCTCTGATGTGTTTGCTGGTGGTCGGTGCGGGCTGTAATATAAAAACCTCTTTACCACGCAGTAAAGTTGTATTCCGTGAAAGGCCACCTTGTCTCGCAGAAAGCTCGAGCCGGGGAATTACGGCAAAGAAACGACGTTCGAGGTCCGCAATTTCGATAGCTCGCTGTCACTGGCCGAGTATCAAAAGCTGTCCAAAAACCCGATCCACCTGATCCTCGACAACCTGCGCAGTGCATTCAACGTGGGTTCGATCTTCCGCACCGCAGACACCGCCAGACTGGCCGAGGTGATCACGTGCGGCTACACTGCACACCCTCCGCACGATAAACTCGACAAGACCGCCCTTGGAGTCTTACAGTTCGTGCCCACAAGGCATTTCGATTCGACGTTGGATGCAGTTTCGAGTTTGCGGCACGCTGATATTCCGGTGTTCGCTCTCGAGACGACGAGCAACAGTTCGGCTTACACCGAGGTTCCCTATCCCAAACCGCTGGGTTTGGTTCTGGGGAAC
This sequence comes from uncultured Gemmatimonadaceae bacterium, assembly GCA_964401715.1. GTDB lineage: Bacteria > Latescibacterota > UBA2968 > UBA8231 > UBA8231 > CAYNZV01. Next base: position 12,600 of record CAYNZV010000066.1, read on the forward strand.
GAAGCATTGGGGGTTGCCAAAGAGGTGCTGGAGCAGTGCGACCGTATTATCGAGATCCCTTTGTTCGGGTTCAAGAATTCGCTGAACGTCGCCGCGGCTGCCGCGGTGATCACCTTCGAAATCTTGCGGCAATGGCGCCAGAAAAGTGGCTTGGCAAGTCCGTGAAGCCTACCGGAACTCCTGGTAAGGGTCTTCGCTGTACCTGTTCGCTTGTTTGTGGCTGGTGCCGTAATTGGGCAGCGAGCGCACTTGGGCGTAGCGCTCCAAGGCCTGCTGCCGTTCACCGCGAATGTCGTCAATTTTTCCCATCAACAGTAAACACAGAGTGCGGTATTTGCGCATCGATTTGCGACTTTGGCTGGCAGCCAACTGCTCCGCTTTTTCCAGTTGTGAAACGGCTTCCTCGTAGCGACGGCGCAACCAGGCGTGTTGTCCAAGGTAGTACCGCGCTTCGACTTCACCGTAGATGTGATAACCAACCTGACCCGTTTCAGATCGCCGTAAGACATCGCGGTAGGCAGCCGCACCCTGACTCCAACGACCCGTTTCCACCCGGTTGCGTGCCGTGAAGCGGTGGAAGATCGAATTCTGGGGATACCGTTCGTGTAATTGTTCGATATAACGCAGCGAAGTCTGCTTGTCGAGCTCGAATAGACGGTGGATCTGCGCCAGAAAGTAGAGCGCTTCGGTAGCGGCGTATCGACCCTCGGCGGCAACCTGTCGCAGCTGTTCGAGCCCGATCTCACGCTTACCCTTGGGTAACAGCCAGGTGATTGGTCGCACCACGGGGTACTCTCGCGGGATCACCTCGATGAAATAGTTGTAGATGCCCTGACCGAAGAGTATGTCCTTGTTTTCTGGCTCCAACTCCTGGCTAGTCTTCAGTAGTGGCATGCACTTCAAACCATCACGGGCGGCGCGCAGATATTGTCCGCGATTGCCCCGCAGACGACCGCGAAATCCGATCGATCCCGCTTTGAAGAGCACCGCGTCGAAATCCCTTGGCGAGCTTTTCAAACGCCGGTCGCACACCGCGATGCACTGGTCGAGAAGCTTGTAAAATACCTGGTCGTGACTGCGATTCTCCAAGTCGATCAACACGCGCCACCAAGTGACCATCGCCAAGAAGAAATAACCGAGCGGGTTTTCTGGATCGGCAATGATTATTTCTTCGAAGTACCGATCGGCCGACTCGAATTGCAGGTTGTAGACCAGATCGATTCCGTGCTGAATGCGCGGATCGTAGCTGCGGACAGTATAGGTGTCAGTCTGCGCTTCGACTAGCGACACCCAGCAGCAGAGGATAATCACGTGCCGGCCAAGCCGGCGCCCGACGTGGCCGCACATAACGGGAGGAATCAGGGCTTTGTAGCGCGGCGGCTGGTTGACGGCAAGTGCGGCATTTTCAAGGTTGTGAGCGCTCGTTTCACGTAGTATAACCGCCTGAGAATTATTCTTCAAAGATGGTATCCAAGAAACACGACATTGTCATCGTCGGCGGCGGCTCCGCAGGTTACGCGGCAGCACGCACGGCACAGGCAGCCGGGGCCGACGTCGCGATCATCGATGCGGGACCGTTGGGAGGATTGTGTATCCTCCGCGGTTGCATGCCCACCAAAGCGATTCTGCGTTCCTCGAACATTTTGGCGTTAGCGCGCCAAGGCGAGGAGTTCGGTTTGCGGCTGACAAATCCGCAGGGCAATCTTGGAGCAATTCTACGACGCAAGGACCGACTGGTTGACGAGTTTGCCGCGGAGCGGGTTGAAGCCCTACGCGACGAACGCTTCACCCTGTACGAAGACCACGGCCATTTCACCGGACCGCAGGAAGTCGAAGTCGGAAGCCACCGCTTACAGTTCGCCAGCGCGATCATCGCCACCGGGTCCGTCCCCAGTCGTCTCCCCATACCCGGTTTGGAAGACGTAGGTTATCTAACCAGCGACGAAATTTTGTCGCGACCTGATCAGCCGGCCTCATTGATCGTGTTGGGTGGCGGACCAGTGGCGGTTGAGCTGGCCCAGTTCTTTCAGCGGTTGAGCACTCAGGTGACGTTGATCCAACGGAGCGACCACATCCTGTCCGATACCGACGAAGACTTGGCTCGACCGGTCGAAGAACGATTACGCGAGGAAGGTATGCAGCTATACACCGATACCTGCCTCCAACACGTGGGGCGTGATGGTGATCATAAAGTCGTTTGCTTTACCCAGAGCGGGAAAGAGAAATTGGTAGCCGCTGAGCACATCCTGCAGGCATTGGGCCGCCGGCCGAACATCGATAAATTGAAGTTGGATGCAGCCGGAGTTAAGTGCGATGGTGGAAGCGTTTTAGTGGACGCCGAGATGCGCACCAGCCAACCTCACATCTTCGCCGTTGGCGACGTTAACGGGATACATGAGATCGTGCATATCGCTATTGAGCAAGGCGAGATCGCCGCTCACAACGCCGTATATCCCGATCGCCCAGCACATCAAATGGACGATCGTTTAACGACCCAAATCACTTTCACCGAACCGCAGGTTGCGAGTGTCGGTTTGTGCGAGACCCGTTGTCGAGACCGCGGAATTCCGTACATAGCGGCTAGACACCAGTTCGACGATCACGGCAAGTCGTTGTGCCTTGGCGAAACCCACGGACACGTTAAACTGCTGTGTGAACCGCGGCAGGGCGAATTGATCGGGGCTCACATCGTTGGACCGGAAGCCTCTGAACTGATTCACGAACTTATTGCCGTAATGTATTACCACGGCACCGTCGGCGACCTGGCCAGAATCCCGCACTATCACCCGACCCTGGCGGAGATCATGCTCTACCCAGCTGAGGAATTGGCGGCACAGATCAGCTGACGGATCGGGTCAGTCGTAATACTCCTGCCCGAGGTGAGTGACCAGTTCCTCTCCCTGCAGGTGGCGCAATGTGTTCTTTAGCTTCATCAATTGAATAAACAGATCGTGCTCCGGGTAAAGCCCGGGTGCTGTCATCGGACTCTTGAAGTAGAACGAGAGCCACTCTTGCACACCCTTCATCCCTGCGCGTTTAGCGAGGTCAGCAAAGAGTACCAGGTCGAGCACCAATGGCGCCGCCAGAATACTGTCGCGGCAGAGAAAATCGACCTTGACCTGCATCGGGTAACCCATCCAACCGAAGATGTCGATGTTGTCCCAGCCTTCCTTCTCGTCCCCGCGAGGGGGATAGTAGTTGATGCGCACCTTGTGGTAGAGATCGCCGTAGAGCTGAGGATATAGATGGGGTTGGAGAACGTATTCTAAAACTCCCAGTTTACTCTCTTCCTTAGTCTTGAACGAGGAGGGATCGTCCAGAATCTCTCCGTCCCGATTGCCCAGAATATTGGTTGAGAACCATCCCTTGACCCCCAGCATGCGGGCTTTTAAGCCAGGAGCAAGGATGGTTTTCATCAAGGTCTGTCCGGTTTTGAAATCCTTGCCGCCGATCGGCGCTCCATTGGCGCGCGCCAGTTCGATCATTGCAGGCACGTCGACGGTGAGGTTGGGCGCCCCGTTCAAAAACGGAATGCCCTGGGAAAGTGCAGCGTAGGCGTAGACCATGCTCGAGGGGATGTTCTTGTCGTTTCGGCGCAAACCCTTCTCTAGGCTCTCGATCGTCTCATGGACTTCGGTCTGACTCAAAAAGACCTCGGTGCTGCCGCACCAGATCATGACCAAACGCTGCGCCCCGGTCTGTTCCTTGAAACGCTGAATGTCCTCGCGGACATCCTCAACCATATCCCATTTGGTTTTACCACTCTTAACATGGGGACCGTCCAGTCGGCGCACGAAATTCTGATCAAAAACCGCCTTCATCGGTTTCACACTGCGCAGCTGCTCCTCCACCGCATCCAACGTCCCGCGCTCCAACACACCTGCGTGAGCCGCCGCCTCGAAAGCGTCGTCGGGGAAGACGTCCCAGCCGCCAAAGACGAGGTCATCTAGCCCCGCCAGCGGAACGAACTCCTTGATCAACGGTGAACGGTTTTCAGTTCGTTTCCCCAGCCGAATCGTTCCCATTTGAGTGAGCGAACCGAACGGCTCTCCCAAACCGGCCTTGATCGCCTCTACGCCTGCGATGAAGGTGGTGGCCACGGCGCCCATGCCCGGGATGAGAACGCCCAGTTTGCCATCAGCTGCTTCGATTTCCTGGGACTTGGCCATCGCTTCACTCCTTTGCTATGGTGGGACGTTACGGTGGGCGCGCTGCCCTTTTGATTAAAAAAATCGCCTATTCTTATCGATAGCTCAAATCAATTATTTTTATATTATTAATAGTTATATATTATAGATAGCGTCCATGAACATACAGCATTTGCGTTACTTCATCGCCGTGTCGAGCAGTGGCCGATTTACCGCCGCCGCCAAAGAATTGCACGTTTCGCAACCTACGGTTAGCAGCGGCATCGCCGAGCTGGAAAAACAAATGGAGGTGAAGCTGTTCAATCGCGATAGCCGACACGTGTCTCTGACTGCTGAGGGTCGGATTCTACTGGAGTATGCCGTCCAGATCGTGGATCTTTTGAAGGAGGCCAAGACAGAGCTGGCGGCTGGTGAGGTCTTGCCCGGAGAAAAGGTCCGCTTTGGTGCCGTCGATGGCGCCGTGATCTACCTCCTTCCCGATCTTTTGCGTGATTTTTCCCATCGTTTTCCCGGAGTGGAACTCACTACTTCGGTGTCTTCCTCCAGGCCACTCATGGAGGAGGTTTTGCTGAATCGGTCGGATTTTGCGGTGGTCACCCTCCCGATCTCCCACCCACAGATCGAGGTCATATCGCTGGTCCGTGATCCGTTGCCGTTGGTCGTGAATCCCGAACACCGTTTCGCTTGTCGAAAATCGGTGGCTGCATCCGACATCGCTGTAGAGCCGCTGATAACGTTTCATCCGGAATCTGTATCTCGACAGATCGTCGACGAAGAGTTCGCCAAGAAGGGGGTTTCGCTAACCGCTTCGATGGAAATGAGTAGCCCCGATGCCATTCGCAAGCTGGTGGAGTCCGGGGCGGGGATCGCTTTCCTATCAGAGATGACGGTAGAGGATTCGCTGGTGTCAGAATCGCTGACCGAGGTTCAAGTTCGCGGGCTCAAGTTGTCTCGCGAGATCGGCTTGATTTGGCGCCGAGGTCGTCACTTCAGCCCAGGCGTCCGACGATTGATTGAAGCCATTCTGGCGAGGTTTGACCACTTTGCCGAAGCAGAGCGTTTTGCTGGCCGGGTCACGGATCGAAGTAAAGGTTGATCTTGGGTGCTACCGCTACCCTGTCCACCGCAATCATGGGCGACCTCGCGGCCGCTCTGCCGCATAAAAACTCGCCGACAGCTTCTGCGAGCCCCGACGGCTGCAGACCCATGTAAAACCGCGTTCCCGAAGCGCGGGTCACCGCGTCTAAATTGATAGTACCTTTGGACTGCAAGCTACGTTGGCCTTTGACTGCTCCCAATCGCCATTTCAGTAAGCTGGCCGCAAGCTGGATTAAGCCCCGGAGGAAAGGGCCCTGTAGCGTGGTACCGCTCAGGCGCCACGGCAACTCCCATGATTCGTGAGCTTCCCACCAAAACCCCTCGTTGAACAAATCGACGCCAAATAAATACGGTCCATGGCTCCGCCAGTTCTCTTGCGTCAAAGGCACCGCGACAAGTGGCCCCAAGTCGGGTGGCTTCAAGATGGCATTTGGAACCAAGATGCGCGGGGTTACACTAGGCAAGAATGGTCTCCCCGGAAGCGGTGCTTGGAGCCAATACCGGGGTCGGTCTGTCATTCGCCACGTAACGGATCGCCGAGATCCGCCTCATCAGCTAACGCGACGATGCGCGACCGCAACGGATCAAGCTCCCGCAGGCCGCCCAACTCGGCCCTTAGTTGGGCGGCACCATGAAGACCTCGGAAGTACCCAGAATAATGGCGCCTCATACCAACGATGGCCGCTCGAGGCCCAAGGTGTTCGACTGCGAGGTCCAAGTGATGCAAACAGCAGGCGACACGCTCACGGGTGGATGGTGGCGGCAGCAGTTGACCGGTGGTTAGGTAATGTCGCATTTCGCGGAATAACCAGGGATGGGCGATGGCCCCGCGGCCGATCATCACCCCGTCACAACCGGTATCGGAGAAACAGCGTGCCACGTCCTGAGGCTCGCGGACGTCTCCATTCAGAATGACCGGAATCGACACCGTGCGCTTCAAGCGGGTGATCCACTGGTAATCCACCAGCCCCTTGTGACCTTGAGCGCGGGTTCGGCAGTGAACCGTAAGGGCTTGAATGCCCACATCCTCGAGCATGCGTCCCACTTCGAGAATCTGGATCGACTTGGCATCCCAGCCTAGTCGCGTTTTGACGGTTACCGGCAGGGATGTAGAGCGCACCACCTTTTGTGCCACCCGTTGAAACCGCGGTAGATCCTTGAGCAGACCTGCGCCTGCGCCGCGGAGCGCCACATTGCTAACCCAACAACCACAGTTGATATCTATAAGATCGGGTTCGAGGGTGTTGGCAATCTCGGTGGCACGTTCCAAGGTGTCTTCCGAGGCACCGTATAGCTGAATCCCCAAAGGTCGCTCGTTGGGAAGAAATTTCAGCTTGACGGCAAGTCGGCGAGAGTTCTGCGGCCCCTTGCGCACCAGTCCTTCAGCGTTGACGAACTCGGTATAGACGATATCGGCGCCCATTTCCTTGCAGATCATGCGGAACGGGAGATCAGAGACGTCCTCCATCGGGGCCAACAACAGGCCCGGATCGGCTACGATCTTGCCAATGCGAAACATCTTAGGTTCCTTGCCTTCGCCAAGGGGCTGAACGTGTTGAAATTAGCTTACATCAAGCCGGAATTGGGCAGTGCTTTGAGAATCCTGACTTCTCTTCGACGAATATTAGGACGAATCTCATGTACGATCTTCAACCACTCTGGACTCGAATAGAAAAGATCAATCGCTTTGTTTCTGGCCTTGTGATCGCGGAAGGATCGTAACCATACAAACTCGTCGTCGCGATCCGGGTTTTCGAAAGCCGCCACGAATTTGATCCCGTACTTCTTCATAAAGGTCCTTGCTTTTCGAAATCCGGCCAAGAACTTCTTCTTCTTGCCCTTGTGGAAACGATAGATGCGCAGTTCATAAATCATGCGTCATTCTCCTAGCGGTAGGTGTTGGAGGGCGGCAGTATAGATGGCAATATAGTGAGTGTCAAGTTACTCGGAGACCATGTCAAACATGGCTTATGAAACCACAGGACCAGCTTGACGTTAAGGCCCGTTGCCCCTAGATTTTCCGGCTCTGGTTGGCGTCGTAGCGCGACCTTTCCCACCTCTGTTCCAGCACGCTCAAACGAACCCTTACATTGGATCCCCAAGAAGACGCCCTCATCCAGAAGCAGCTTGTCGATGCCGGGGACCTGCCCCGACACGTCGCCATCATCATGGACGGCGATCGTCGCTGGGCGGTTCAGCACGACCTGCCCAAGACGGAGGGACATCGTCAAGCTCGTGAATCGGTCCGCGACGTTGTGCGGGTTTGCGGGGAATTGGGCATTGAAGTGCTGACGTTGTATTCTTTTTCGACGGAAAACTGGTCCCGGCCGAAAAAGGAAGTACGAACGTTGATGACCCTGTTGCGCGAATCGCTGCGAGATGAAATTCCTGAACTACATCGCAACAACGTGCGCCTCAACGCCATAGGCCGTATCGAAGGTCTGCCGAAGAGTGTTCAAATGGCGTTGGCGCGCGGCATGGCCAAGACCAGCGATAACACCGGGTTATTGTTGAACCTCGCCTTGAATTATGGTGGACGCAGCGAGCTCGTGGACGCCTTTCGCAAACTGGCTACCCAAGTAGCCGATGGATCCTTATGTGTTGAAGACATAGTTGAAGAGCAGATCTCTGCTGCGCTTTACACCGGCGGAATGCCGGATCCTGACCTTCTTATTCGGCCTAGCGGCGAGATGCGATTGAGTAACTTCCTGCCCTGGCAAATGGTGTACACGGAGATCTGGTTCACATCAGTGTATTGGCCCGATTTCCGTCGCCAACACCTCTACGAAGCAGTGCGAACCTACCAGCAACGAGATCGACGGTTTGGCGGCGCTTAAATCGTCTGTGGACACCGCGCGCGCTCAGCTCATCAAACGCATAGCCTCTATCTGCGTATTCGTCCCGGCCATCCTATACCTTGTGTGGGCCGGGGACCTCATGCTGCTGTTGCTGGTCCTCTGTATTGTGGCTCGCGGTTCATGGGAGTTTTACCACCTGCTTAAAACAGCCGGGTACCAGCCTTGGACAATCGTCGGCACCTTGTCAGCTGTGGGCTTGGTCCTCCACATCCACTTCCGACCCGAAGCCGGACTCGCGCTGCCGTTGACCGCGGTCGTGGTTCTGGCGTTGGCGGTCGGTTTGCTCGGTGGCACCGAACACTATATCGCCAACACAACCACCACGCTGGGGGGAGCCATCCTGTTCGGGTTGCTGGGCAGCGCCCCGATTCTGATTGCGGCCACGGGCGGCAAAACGTACCTGCTGATGGCGGTATTCGTCTCCATATGGGCGACCGACGCAGCTGCCTACATCGCCGGCAATTTGTGGGGCAAACGCAAGCTCGCCCCAAACATCAGCCCGGGAAAAACCCGGGTCGGTTTTGTCGCAGGGCTGCTTGGCGGTTTGGCGCCGTTGCTCTTCTGCGACCTTTTGCCGATTTTCAGCACCGCCGAACTTATTGGCCTGTGTTTGGTCGCCAGTGTGGGCGGCCAAATAGGTGATCTGGTTGAATCTGCCTGGAAACGCGACGTGGGCGTCAAGGATTCATCCGTCCTCATTCCTGGACACGGAGGCGTGCTTGATCGGTTCGATTCCTATTTCTTCGCTTTCCCTTTGACCTATCTATATCTGATGTGCCTTCTATCGTTTTGAGTTGCCGATGTTCAGCGAGACAATCTGGTATTTAATCTCCTTCATTACTGCCATAGGCATCTTGGTGTTCGTTCACGAGCTCGGTCATTTCCTGGTGGCCAAGAAAGCCGGGATTCGTGTTGAAAGATTTTCCCTCGGTTTTCCCCCAAAGGCGATCGGCTTCCAATGGGGCGAGACCGAATACTGCCTTTCCTGGACTCCGTTCGGCGGTTACGTGAAGGTTGCCGGTATGGCCGACGTGGGAACGGAGGAAACCAGCGGCGAGCCGTGGGAGTTTCCTTCCAAACCAATCTGGGTACGCATGGCGGTCATCGCCGCCGGGCCCATCATGAACTTCCTCTTCGCGCTCGTCGCGTTTATGGCGTTGTACTTCTTCTTTGGCATCGACACCATGGATACCACCGTCGTCGTCCCGGAGAAAGATTCGGTGATCGCCCGCGCGGGCATCTTGCGTGGGGACCGCATCGTGCGAATCGGGGCCCGCGAGGTGCACAACAGCCACGACCTAGCCCAGGCGATGAATGCCATCGCCCACGAGGGTGCCTTCGTGGATGTAGAGCGCGATGGGCGCAACCGCACCATCGAACTGCCGCCGCTGATGTCATCTACCGACACCTACGGCTTTCATATACAGGTCATGCCCAAAGTTGGCGACGTGCGCTCGGGCATGCCGGCGGCGACCATCGGGCTGAAAACGGGAGATCGCATTGTTTCGGTGGCCGGTGCGCCGGTGGAGAACTGGCAGGAAATGAGCACCGAAATCCGCAAGTACCCCGAACAAGAGATCGAACTCAAATGGACACGCTCCGACGTGCTGATGGGGGCAAACATCACCCCGATAGCCCGCCAGGAAGGCGATCTGATCATCGGCCTGATCGGGATCGGCCCGCACTTCGTATCGCTGAATGTACCGTTCGGGGAGTCAGCGGTTCTGGCTACCGAACAACTGTTCACCGGTTTGTTCGTCCTCCTCGACTTCCTGGGCGAACTTCTTCAGGGCAATCGCTCAACCGACGAACTTGGGGGTCCCTTGCGCATCGCCCAAGTCTCCGGCGAGATGGCCGAGCGAGGGACCAAGGATTTCGTCCATTTCTTGGCCATACTCAGTGTTAACTTAGGGATTCTTAATCTGCTGCCGATTCCGGTTCTGGACGGTGGTCACCTATTTTTCCTCTCTTTGGAGGGGATCATGCGCCGCCCCCTTTCGGCTCGCAAGCGTGAAGTCATCCAGCAAATCGGGTTTGTGCTGTTGGTGGTCATCATGGTCCTAGTCACCTTCAATGACCTCAGGCAGATGGTCGTCCCCCACATCACTCAGTTCTTCCAGTAGTTTGGGTCTGAAAGAAGAGATCCAGTCGCAGGCGACGGATCTTGGTTTCGGCCTTGTCGGTTTCGCACCGGCTGATCCCCTTGAGAGCAAGGAGTTCTACGCGCTCTGGCTTAGCCATGGGTATGCCGGCGAAATGGAATATCTTCACCGGCATCTCGCCGAACGTACGGACCCTGCACATCTGGTACCGGGTGCGCGTTCCGTCATTTGTCTCGGATTCAATTACAAACAACCACCCACCGCTCCCCCCACTCCATTACATGGACACATCGCCAGCTATGCTCGCAACGACGATTACCATCTCATTCTGAAAACCCGTCTCCGGGCGCTTTGGGATTTCATTTGCGAACGTGTCGGTGGTAGCGCCAACGGCCGTTATTTCGTGGACACGGCGCCGGTCCTAGAACGCGAATTGGCTCGCCGTGCAGGTCTGGGATGGTGGGGTAAAAACACCTGTCTAATCAACAAACAAAGTGGCTCTCACTTCTTCCTTGCCGAGATTATCACCGACCTGAGTTTCCCATACGACACGCCGGCTGCAGACCACTGCGGGAGCTGTACACTTTGTCTCGACGCCTGTCCTACGGGCGCTTTCCCCGAGCCTTACGTGATGGACGCTCGTCGGTGCATATCGTATCTAACTATTGAACTCAAGGGTTACATCCCGCCGGACCTTCGAGAAGGAATGGGAAACTGGATTTTCGGCTGTGACGTTTGTCAGGACGTCTGTCCGTGGAATTCAAAATCGGCACCTGCCACAGAACCGACGCTAAAAACGCGCGAAGGCCTGAATGACCCGCCCTTGCTCGATCTTATTGGATTGAACCAAGAAGCGTTCAATGCGCGGTTTCGACGTAACCCTGCAAAACGACCCAAACGGCGCGGTTTCTTGCGCAATGTTGCTGTGGCGCTGGGGAACGCCGCCGACCCTTCTGTTATTCCCGCCCTGAGGAAGGCATTGATTGATAGCGAGCCGTTGGTGCGCGGACACGCCGCCTGGGCACTGGGACGCATCGGCGGTGAAGAGGTAAAGGAATGCTTGCGG
>CAYNZV010000067.1:0-23767 GCA_964401715.1 uncultured Gemmatimonadaceae bacterium
GATCTCGGTGCTGATCGTGAATCCGGCTGGGACCGGCAAACCCAAGCCCGACATTTCGGCCAGGTTGGCGCCTTTGCCGCCGAGCAGATTGCGCATGGTGGCGTTTCCTTCGGTCTTTTTCACACCGAAGAGATAGACATATTTCGCAGGCATGATTGTAGAGCTTTCTAAGAGGTTTCGAGCGAATTCAAGGTGGGATGGGTCCCCCCAATAGCGGTTGTTATTATAGGCCAATTAAGAGGCCATAGCAAGGTTCAGCGTCCCTTGCACTCTTGTCCAACACCCCGCATCAAACGAGTTACAACCGAAGCGAAAGCGCGAAACTCTGGGGCGCTGAAAATTCGTAGGTCAGCCTGCGAATTGTTGTTACTTTAAGGATCTGTCGACGGAAGGATAATCATGAGAAACCTAATAGTTGGAATCTGCGTAGCGTTTGCTGCGGCAATGGCTACGGGTGCTGCGGAGCGCGGTATAATAACGGGGACGATAAGCGACAAAGCCGGCAACCCGCTGGTGGGAGCTAACGTTGTCGTCAGCGATAGCAACCAGAACAAAGTCACTGGAACCATAACTGACGGGGCAGGTAACTACCGTGTCGATGTGCCAGCTCCGGGGCGATATCAGGTTTTTGCCTCTTATGTCGGTTACCTGGAAGAAAAACCGGTGACGATTGGTCTGGAAGCAGGTGCCGAGTTGGTTGTAGATGTGAGCTTATCGAGCCAGATGATCTTCTTGGAGCAAAGCGTGGTCACGGCATCCCGTCGACGGGAAAAGATTTTGGATGCTCCCGCTTCAGTATCGGTTGTCGAGGGGAACGAGGCTCGAGCTAATCCCGTACTGGCCATAACCGAACATGTTCGCGATCTACCGGGCGTTGATTTTGCACAAAACGGACTTGTGCAAAGCAACATAGTGACGCGTGGCTTCAACAACATTTTCTCGGGTGCTTTGTTGATCCTGACCGATAACCGAATCGCCAGGGTGCCTTCTCTCCGTCTCAACGCCAACAACTTCATCCCTCTGACCAACGACGATGTGGACCGCATCGAGGTTGTGCTGGGCCCGGGTTCGGCACTCTACGGTCCCAACAGCGCTAACGGGGTGCTGCATGTCATGACCCGATCGCCATTCAATTCGGTTGGCACCGATGTCAACGTGGGTATCGGTGAACGTAGCCTGCGAAAAACCAGTGTGCGCCACGCAGGGGTGGCGGGCAAACTGGGTTATAAGATATCGGCCGAATATTACGCTGGCACGGATTGGAAGAATACGGATCCAGAGGAAGTCAGCGCCCGCGTAGAAGACCCGACATTGCCGGCTCGAGATTTCGACGTGACGCGGCAGGGGGCCGAGTTGCGTTTGGATTACAAGGCTTGGGACGATCTGTCTGCCATCGTGGCTGCCGGTTTCAATCGGGGCGATTACATAGAGCTGACCGGCCTGGGTGCTGCCCAAGCCGATGATTGGGCCTACAACTACGTCCAGATGCGACTGAAATACAGGGACTGGTTCGCTCAGGCTTATCGCAACTGGAGTGACGCGGGAGACACCTTTTTGCTGCGGGACAACGACGACATCGTCGACAAATCGGACGTGACCGCGTTCCAGGTTCAGCACCGTGCGGAGCTTGGCAAACGACAGAGTTTCACTTACGGGTTGGATCTGTTTCTGACCCGTCCCGACACCGAAGGAACAGTAACTGGCCGCAATGAGAAGGATGATGATATCAACGAACTGGGTGCGTACCTACAGAGCGAAACGGAGCTGAATCGTCAACTGGAGTTGGTTTTGGCACTGCGCTACGACGACCACAACCGAATTGCAGATTTCGAGCTTACGCCGCGTGCTGCTCTGGTGTACAAACCGCGGGACGATCAGACCGTGCGTTTGACCTATAACCGTGCGTTCAGTACGCCGACGCCCCTAAGTCTCTACCTGGATCGGCGTTCTGGGCGCGATCCATTTGGCTTGACCAGACTGGGCGTCCAAGAAGGAATCGACATTAGAGCACAAGGTACCTACCAGCCGGGGGCACCGGACGGTTTTTCGTTTCGCCGAGATTGTGCGTCAGGCCCCTGTTTTCGATCGCCCTTCGCTCCATTGGCCGGCATGCAGACCACTGAATACATCGATATGAACGACCCAGTCTTCACCAATGTCATGTGGGGGGTCGGACGTGGAGCGGTATTGGCGCAATTCACCCCGCTTTTGGAGCAGGTTCTCACCGGCCTCATAGCTTCACAGTTGGCGGCAGCCGGAGTGAGCAATCCGGAGCCGACCGCCCAGCAGCAAGCTTCACAGTTGGCGGCCGCTCTTCCGTCTGTCATTCCCACTCAGCTGGCTGGTTTGCAGGGAACTACATTTCGGCTGGATCTGGAGAAAGTGGCCGCCGGCGATCCGGCGCCGTTCGGTGCTACTGGAAACGTGATCGATGTCAAACCGATGGAGTCGACAATAACCCAGACATTCGAGATTGGCTACAAGGGGATCTTGGGACGCAAGCTGCTGGTGGCCGCCGATCTCTATCGCACCAAGACAGATGATTTTGTGGGGCCACTGGGTGTCGAGACTCCCAACGTCTTCCTTGACGGAACCGCCTTGGGAGCGGTTTTGGCGCCGGCTATCGGCGCGGCGCTGGCCGACGATCAGAACGCCCAGATTGCCAGCGTTCTTACTGGGATCGACACGCTAAACATCCCCGGTGTCTTGGTGGGTAATCGGAACGATTCGGTCGTGGACGAGTTGACGACGATCTTTGCAGGAGGTGCCGCGCGCATCCCGTTTGGCACCGTGTCACCGGAGCAGGCATCTGATCCGACCGCCATCATCCTGGCCTATCGCAACTTCGGCAATGTCACGATAGACGGTTTTGACCTCAGTCTGGCCTACCTTCCGAATGAGGTCTGGGCCCTAAACGGCAATTACTCCTATGTCAGCGACGATTTTTTTGCCAACCTGTCCAACATCGCCGATGTCGCCTTAAACGCGTCGAGGCACAAGGTCAAGTTCGGAGGATCTTACCGCTTTACGCACTGGAACCTGCAGCTGGGCGCGCAACTACGTTACTCGGATGCGTTTCCGATGAACTCCGGTGTCTACGTGGGTGAAGTTGATGCGTACACCGTAGTCGATGCCAATCTCGTCTACAATCTGCCGATTCAATATCGAACGGCCCTCAAGCTCGATATCAGCAACCTACTGAACAACGAGCATCGCGAGTCGGTAGGAGCGCCAAAAATAGGACGATTGGCCTTTTTACAGCTGGGCGTCCACTTCTGATCTATTCTGTCTAAGTGGTTTCACCACCGCGAGCCATTACAATCTTACCGGTGCGAACCACCTCGCGTAGATCGAACTTGCTCAACAGCGACTCTAGGGCATCCATCTTTTCGGAAGTGCCCGTTGCTTCGAGGGTTACCGTTTCTTCCGAAATGTCTACCGTTTTGCCGCGGAAGACCTCGGTGATCTGCAGGACCTCGGTGCGTTGGGCGACGCTGCATCCGACCTTGAAAAGCGTCAGCTCGCGCGTCACCGCGTCGTCGTCTGTATGATCTCTGGCATGGATTACGTCGACGAGCTTGTTCAGCTGGAGGATGATCTGCAACAGCACGTCCTCGGGACCAGTGCACGTTATGGTCATCCGCGATGTGCTCGACACATGCGCCGGCGAGACGACTAGAGATTCGATGTTGTAACCGCGGCGACTGAATACCTGGCTGATACGCATGAGCACACCGGGGCGGTCGTTGACCAGCAAGCCTATGGTCGTCTTTTTGGCTTTTTTGTGCGGCGTTACGAGGGCCAGATCTGGCTCTCGCACTTCTTCTACATTGCCATTCCCGTTGCTCATCAGGTGCTCCCTGTCGGTTGTGCCAGTTTCTTTTTGGGCGCTTCGATAAGCATCTCATGTACTGCCGCCCCTGCAGGTATCATGGGATAAACGTTGTCCTCTTTCTCGCAATGTGCGTGCACAATGCAGGGACCGTCATTGTGATCGATCATCTGACTTAGAATCTTGTCGATGTCGGCGGTGCGGCGCAGATGGAAACCGGCGATTCCATAAGCGGCGGCCAACTTGACGAAATCTGGATTGCCTTCCAAGGCCACGCCTGACAGTCGGTTATCAAAGAAAAGGTTTTGCCATTGACGTACCATACCGAGGAATTGATTATCCATCACCAGAATCTTTACCGGGAGTTTGTGCACTGCCGCAGTGGCCAATTCGCTCATGGTCATCTGAAACCCGCCGTCGCCAGCAATCGCTACCACCAGATCTTCCGGTCGCCCCAGCTGGGCGCCGATGGCAGCGGGGAAGCCAAAGCCCATGGTTCCCGCTCCACCTGAGGATAGCCACTGGCGATGGTAGCTGGTGCGATAAAACTGAGCGGCCCACATCTGGTGCTGGCCCACGTCGGTGGTGACAACCGCCTTGCCTGCGGTGAGCTCCCACAGCCGATCAAACACGGCCTGCATCTTGAGCCCGCCCTTGCGTCCGTATTTCAGCGGATATTTTGCCTTCCAATCCTGTATCTGGCTTAGCCAGTCGGCGGTATCCAGAGGTTCGACGTAGTGGATCAATTCCTCCAATACCTGCCTGGCGTCTCCTTCGATGAAGACGTCAGGCATCACCACTTTGCCGTATTCAGCCGGATCGATATCAACGTGAATTTTTACCGCGTCGGGACAAAACTCTGACAATTTCCCGGTAATACGATCGTCCCAACGGCCGCCGACCGACATTATCAGGTCGCAACCAATGACGGTTTTGTTGGCATACGCGGTACCGTGCATACCCAACATGCCCACTGCCAGCTCATGGATTTCGGGGAAGCTACCTTTGCCCAATAACGTATTGGTGACGGGCATCCGCGTCTTTTCGGCGAACGCAAGAGCGGCATCGTGAGCGCCTGAGGAGATGCAACCACCGCCAAGATAGAGCAAGGGCCGCTTGCTGATGCGTAGCAGGTCTCCAGCCTCCGTCAACGCCGCCTCATCCGGCTTGGTCTTCCAGTTGTAGCCGCTGAGATACACCTTGTCGGGGAACTCCGCCGTGCATTCATCGGTCAACACGTCCTTGGGGAGATCGACGAGCACCGGCCCTTGTCGCCCGGTGCTGGCAATGTAGAATGCTTCCGTCATCACCCGGGGTATATCGTTGACCTCTCTCACTAGATAGGAATGTTTGACGACCGGCATAGAGACGCCGAAAACATCCGCTTCCTGGAAGGCATCTTTACCCAACATGGGAGTTATGGTTTGGCCCGTCAGGACGACTAGAGGGGTGGAATCCATATGGGCTGTCAGCAGGCCGGTTACCGTGTTAGTGGCGCCTGGACCGGAAGTGACTAGGACCACGCCTGTTTTTCCGCTTGCACGAGCGTAACCGTCGGCCATGTGCGTTGCGCCTTGCTCGTGGCGAGTGAGGATCAGCTCCAGCTTCTTCGAATCGAACAGGGCGTCGAAAATCGGCATCGCCGCGCCGCCGGGGTGTCCGAAGATATACTCGACGTCATGCATCTCCACCGCCAAAATGACAGCATCGGCTCCTCTCATGACCACCTTCCCCTCATGAGTTACACATAGAATACAATATGTATACCAAGAACCTCAATTATACTTGTATTTTCGGATTATGGCAACGTGGAGCTGGGAAAAAAGTTTGTTTTCAATTGTAAATGACAACTGCCAAAAGCATACTACAAGGAATTCGGGCCTTTTATGAACAAAGTCTCCGTATTTTCAATCGGCAACATGCGTTCAATTGGAAGATGTCTATCTCTAGAAGTTGAACACGGTTTCGATGGCCATGATCTTGTCTCGGTCGAGCTCGCCTCCGGAGCTGCGCGAGAACACGTATCGGGTGTCCCAGCGCACCGAAACCCCGCCAGCCATTTCGAAACCTAGTAAATAGCCGTAGAAGGTATCCTCCGTGGACTCAAAGAAATCATCCGCCGAACCTTTATTGCCCTTGCGATTCAAACGCACACCGATGTTGTTTTTCTGGTAATAGGCCTGCGCTACGGTCAACCGTGGGACGTTTTTGAGAAACTCTTCCGATATCCGAATGCTGGCGTGTAATTGCTGTTTGGGATCGTCGCCGCCGGTCAAATACTGGTAGTCTGCCGCGGCAGTCACAATACGTGAGATATTGCTACTGAGACCACCATAAAACCCGGAAGCGGTGGCATTCCGCCGCATTAGAGCATCCTTGGGATTTGCCAGACCGGTGGTCATATCAATGCGGGCCCGGTCTAGTTCATACAGATTGTCGAAATAACCCGAATCGAAATCGTCGCGGAAGTGGCGAAACTCGATTTGTCCTTTCAACGGACCTGCTTTCAACCACAGTCCAGGTGCCGCAATGCCGAAGCCCTCGGCTTTGCGGTTGTCATCTTGAACGCCTTGGTTACCTGCTTCCGACGACGTCAACTCGTCGTCGTCGTCCAGCAGCATCGCCAGCTGACCGTAGAGGCGGAGTTGGAGGGCCTTGCCGCTGACTAGCGGGTAAGAGGCGTCGAAGCCGAGCATGGAGAAGCTGTCGCCATCGACCCGATCTCGGTTGAATGGATTTTTGCGTTTGACAAAGCTGTCTACCGGAAAGACGGCGTCGCCGTGTCGACTGTTGAGTTGAACGAGCGTATTCACGACCTCGTCGGGAAGGCCGCTGCCGGCATCGACGTCGATGATGCCATTGTTATCGTCGTCACTGTCCAGCTCGTCGCTGACACCATCGCCATCGTTGTCTACGGATTGATTCTCATTCTTTGGGAACGCATCCACTGCGTCCGGAAAGCCGTCGCCGTCACTGTCCAACAGGCCTCCGTACTGGTCAAGATCTACCACGTAGGTGAGACCAAACTCGAGCTTCCCGGCCGGCTTTGCGGACAGGCGCAGGCCCACCAGGGCGCCGCCCTCCTGAAAATCTTGGAAGTTGTTGACTACGCCCTGCACACCAATTCCCATTGTACCAAGATTTTGGAGCTCGAACTGCAAGCCGGTCTTCTTGATCCCCGGGTATTGCACGGTGTTTCGGTAGCCGTTCATGATCAGACCATACCCGAACGTAACGTTGTCCAAGGCTCCAATCTTGACGAAAACATCCTCCCCCGAGTTCCCGTAGCGCACGTAATACAGCTTCCTCATGAAGGTATCAAACACCTCCGTACCAGTGCCGAAGCGCCAGCTCCTATCGCTGAAGCCTCCATCCTCGCCAACGAAGAGCTCGAAGTCGAGGGCCAATCCCCATTTGCCGATGGGGACGTCAGGGCGAAAGTTGAGCCGGTACAACTGTTGACCATCGGCGGTAATACTACCCATGCCGCCGCTGTAGTTCGGATTGTCAACTTCATTTCCGTAGATAGCAGATTGCGATAAACACATGTGCAATGCCAGAATCAGGACCGCCAATGGAATCATACTACTGCTTGGATAGGTCATCGAGTGCTCCTTTAGAAATGGTTTGAGCATGGGCGTTTCACATAAAGGATAATCGGGTAGGGGGGAATCCGAACCTTCGTTGTCCGACAACCTGGACGGACCAACGACAGGATCGTCTTCCTAAGGGGACTTCCTTGAATTTTGAGCTCTTTCTCATTCCTACACCAACTTGGAAATAATCTTCTTCTGGTTTTCGTTCAAGACCATCGTTTGCTCACCTATACGTGGCTTGTGCTTCAACATTTTCCTTTCCTTTGTTCCGGCGATATGGTAGACGATGTCTGCCGGTTTTATGGCGGAGGGTGGCGCGCCACGTGCTACGGTCACGCCGTATTGTATTTGCGAACATGCCAAGAATTTATTGCAACGTATTTTTGGCGGTGATACGCATGATCCAAGGAGTCATTTTGTAGTCGGAGATCTGAATACCGAGAGGATGTAACTTCATCTGGGCTCCCAAATCGCTGTAGTCGACCAAATTTCTTTTTGCACTTGACCGGGCAGAGCGCGAGCTACCGACGTCGCGGGGACTGCGGAGGGATACAGTCGGCTATGTGTCTTCTTCGTCCTCGTTTGACAAGACACACAGGTCGTCTTTGCTCAACGCCTGGTCAGAGTCGGACACTTGCTCTTTGCGTGGCTCTTAGTCCATTGCGAGAGTATCGGCTCCGGGGGGGCGATACCTATTTTTCTTGAGGTAAATGATTACTTCTAATGATTACTTCTATAGTGGAATTGCACCCGAAATCTGTCAATTGGATTGTGAAAACAAATCCATATTCCATCTTGCTAAGTCCACGTAAATCCCATACAGTTAGCAAGTTGCAGACATTCGCATAGGCTATTTTTTGCCTAAAACGGAGATCCGTTGAGTCAAACTCTGGTCGACTTAATCGAAGACAGCTTTTCTCGCTATTCTGAGCGTACTGCGTTACGTGCCTTGGAGCTGGCAGGGGGCATGGATGGATCGAAAATGCAGTACGAGCCGATTACCTACCGAGAGCTCTCCGATCAGCGAGATGCAGTAGCGGCCGGATTCACAGCACTGGGCTTGAAAAAAGGGGATAGGGTCGGTGTTTTGACAGACGGCGGGATCGAACCGCTGCTAGTGTTTCTGGCGGCGGACAAGTGTGGTCTTTGCGCGGTGCCACTGTGTACCAAATCACCCGTCGAGCTTCTGATCCACGGGATCAACCATTCCTTACTAACATTGCTCGTTGCCGACAGAACCGGCTATGAACATTACCTACGGATTGATGAGTTTCTGGAAAACGCACCGCAGTTGGTGTTGACCGAGGACGATGGCGACGATCAGATCGCCTGGTCCGATCTGATTGACAAAGGACGCGAAACGCAGATCCCGGATGTGGTCGTCACGCCAGATGATGATTCCAAGATCCTTTATACATCGGGGTCGTCTGGTTTGCCGAAAGGCGTCGTGCAGACCCATGCCAACATCGTCGCCAATTTGCTAGAGGTTTGGGACTTGATCAGTCCCAAAGAGGTAATTCGATTCTTCAAATCGGCACCCGATTACCACGCCATGGGGATCCTTAATATTTACTATCCCTTGGCCAAAGGTTGGGAGCTGGATATGGCTCGCTCACCGGACCGCGTGTTGAGTGACATCCGTTACTCGGAGCCCCAGGGACTCCTGACGGTGCCCCTCGTGCTCGACAAGGTGTATGGGAATGTCCGCAAGGAGATCGACGCGGGAGGGTTGAAGGGCTCGCTTGTTGCGCGCGCCATTGCCAGCAAGCAGCGTCTGGCGCGCAACTCGGCTTCGTTGGTCGAACGCCTCTTCCACGATCTCATCGGCTCAAAGATCATCGGCAAAATCAAGAATCAGCTTGCCAGCAAGGTGGGACGCAACCTCGAGCTGTTGGTGGTGGGATCAGCCAAAGCGGATCCGGATGCACTTGATTTCTTCCAAGAGGTCCTAGACATCACTACCTTCGAAGGTTACGGCGTCACGGAATGTGCACCGTTGATTGCCACCAACCACCTCAAGGGACGAAAAGTCGGAACGGTGGGCCGACCGTTGATCGATGTCAGACTGGTCGATGGCTCGGGTAAGGTGATCGGATCGGGTGATCCCGAAAAAGGCGATTACCGCGGTAGCGGTGGGGAGGTGGGTGAACTCTGGGCGTCTGGCGACAACGTGATGAAAGGGTATCTGAACGATCCAGAACAAACAGCGCTGGTGCTGGTGCAAGGGGAAGACGGGCGAGTTTGGTACCGAACGGGTGATCTCTTCAGCATGGATGACGACGGGTTTCTCTCGTTTCAAGGGCGCTTGGGTCGTCAGTTCAAGCTCAAGAACGGCGAGTTCATCAACCCAGAGCTACTGGAGCGCATCTTTTCGCGAGTGCCGCTGATCGAACATGTGCTCGTTTTCGGCGACCAAGCCAGCACCTATCCAATGCCTGTCGTCAGCGTCGATCTGGAGGAAGTTCGTCGGGTTTTTCCAGAACTGGCGGCACTTGATGATGAGGCGGTGCGAGGCGATGAGCGTTTGGCACCGAGGTTGAGGGAGTTGATCATCCAGGAAGCTAATGCGTCAGGGCTTCCCTCGTATGCACGGCCACAAAAAATCGCGCTTCTTCCCGAACCCTTGCACGAAGACAACGGTACCTTGACGAAGGGTTTGAAGAAAGTCATCCCAAGCGCAGTGGCAGAACGTTATCGAAATTTGATTGAGACGGCGTACGAATGACCATAAGGAAGGCGGTATTTCCCGTTGCCGGCATGGGTACCAGGCTATTGC
This sequence comes from uncultured Gemmatimonadaceae bacterium, assembly GCA_964401715.1. Classification (GTDB taxonomy): domain Bacteria; phylum Latescibacterota; class UBA2968; order UBA8231; family UBA8231; genus CAYNZV01. The sequence continues at coordinate 10,205 of CAYNZV010000067.1, forward strand.
CGGCGACAAAGTCCCAGCCCAAAGAGATGCTACCGGTGGGTTACAAACCGGTGGTTCAGTATGTAGTCGAGGAAATGATCCACCAGGGACTGAAGAAGCTTCTCTTCATAACCGGCCGAAAAAAGCGCTCGATCGAAGATCATTTCGACGACGATCCCGAGTTGAGTTCCCTCCTGTCGGACAAGGACGCAGGGTTCGACGAGATGGACTACGCTGCCGAGGGAGTCGAGTTCCTGTATGCCCGACAACGTCGACCAGCCGGTAATGCTGACGCTGTGCGCTTGGCTGCAGAATTCGTGGGCAGCGAGTCGTTCGTGGTGGGTTTCGGGGACACTATCATAACTTCGCCTCATAATCCCGGCGTCGTAGCTCGTATGATGGCGTCGCACAAGCGGCATGGGTCGGCGGCCACCATTGGAGTGTGGAACGTGCCGCACTCGGAGACCTACAAATACGGGGTGGTGAAACCCGAGCACGAACCGGCGGACGATTTTCCAATATCTGACATCGTGGAAAAACCGAACGTGGACGATGCGCCCAGTTGTCTAGCCGTGGCTGCGCGCTATGTCTTTACCCCCGATATTTTCGACGCGATTGACCGCATCGAACCTGGAGTGGGGGGTGAGCTGTGGATTACCGATGCTATCCGTCTGTTGCTCGAGGAAGGTAAAAAGGTCCGCTGTGTGCGCCTGAAGCAGGAGGAGCGACGTTACGACATCGGGATGCCTTTAAGCTATTACCGGGCTTTTGCAGATTTTGCGCTTTCCGATCCCGAACACGGAGAAGCGTTCAGGGCGTATCTGACGACGATGCTCAGCGAATGAAGATTCGACTGGACTACGGACGTGAAGGTATCGAAGTGGAGGTGCCGGAACGAACGCAGATTCTGGAAATGGCGGCGGCATCTGCGATTGCGCCTACCGATGATGCTCTCGAAGAGGCGGTGTCCCAACCAATCGGAACACCAGCGTTGCGCGAGCTCGCTCTCGGGCGCCGAGATGCCTGCATAGTAATCTCCGACATCACTAGACCCGTTCCCAATAGCACTATACTACCTGTATTGCTGCGCAACCTCGAAGATGCGGGCATTGCCAAGAATAAGATCACGATTCTCGTTGGGACCGGATTACACCGACCTAACGAGGGAGCAGAGCTGATCACTCTCGTTGGTGCAGAAATCGCAGCAGAATACAATATCGTCAACCACCGGGCGCGGGATCGGGAGTCCTTGGTCTATCTGGGAGAGACCTCATGCGGCGCACCGATCTGGATAGACCGCATCTACGTGGAGGCCGAGTTGAAAGTAGCGACATCGCTCATCGAGCCCCATCTCATGGCTGGCTACTCGGGTGGACGCAAGGCGATCTGTCCTGGTCTCATGGGGGTCGACACTATGAGAGTGTTACACGGACCTGCGCTAATGGGTGATCCTAAATCGGCAGAGGGAATCATCGAAGGCAATCCGTTCCATCAGCAGGCGCTGGAGGTGGCTCTAAAGGTGGGCGTGGATTTTACCTTGAATGTTGCCATGAATGCACAACGTGAGATCACTGGAGTGTTCGCCGGTGAGTTGGTGCAGGCGCACTCAGCAGGCGTGTGCTTCGTCGAGACCCAAAACGCAGCGTACATAAACGAACCGGTAGATTTGGTCGTGACCAGCAGCGCTGGTTTCCCGCTAGATCTTACGTTTTACCAAGCAGTGAAAGGATTGACCTCCGTACTGCCAATTCTCAATGATGGCGGTACCATACTGATTGCGGCGCGTTGCGAAGAGGGGATCGGAAGTCGCGAATTCACCGAACTTATTGCGTCGACCGCTAGTGCCGATGATTTCTTGGCACGTTTGGCGGACCCGGCGTTTTTTGAGATTGACCAGTGGCAATTGCAGGAGTTGTGCAAGGTGCTGCAAAGGGCAAAGGTCAAGCTTTTCTCAGAGGGTATTGCACCCGAGTATGTCGGAAAGCTGTTGGTCGATCAGGTGCCGACGCTGCAAGCTGGCCTCGATGAGGCGCTCGAGTGCTACGGTGTTGGCGTTTCCATTGCAGCGATCCCGAAAGGCCCGTACGTACTACCTAGGATAAATGCACAAACGTTTTAATTACAACAACTTATTTGTTTCTTGTCAGAACTTCTGAAAAAAAATTGGGCGACCAAGGCCTAACCGCATATATTATATACGCACACCCTTGAGTTGTAATTCGAAGCGAAAGGAACTCAGAGCAGTATGAGACGCTTACTCCCTATTTCGATTGGCGCAATAGCTTTAGTGCTGTTCGCGTTTGCCGAAAGCTCGGCTAGTGATGAGAGGAGTAACCAGCAACTCTTTTACTTCTTTTCTCTCACAGACGAGGCGCAAAGGGAACGTGCTGTCGACCTGCAGCGTTTCGTAGAGCCATTCGGCTCCGAGATCGAAGTGACGGGGGTCGTTCGTGATGGCGAGGAAACGCTTGTGTACCACCAACCAATCATATCTTACGAGCTAGTCACGGTTGATGTCTTGCGAGCGAGGACCTCGTTGGCAGCTCAAATGCAGGATCATTTAGATGGTGAAGGCGTGGTACTCGTTCGTGGCGGCCGCATCGCCGCTATCGGTGCGCTCTCGGATCTCAGTCGCATGCTGACGCAACCGTTGGCACTTGGCGTCGCGACCGAGATCGACGAAAGCACTTGGGGTAAGATCAAGGAGTTGTTTCAATAGAGGACTGTGTTCCTCAACAAGTTGTCAATCGGGAGGCTTGATGTTTAAAGCCTCCTTTTTTGTGTCCGATGGATAAGCTGAACACCGAGTCAGGCAACAGTTTTACCCTACGACGTATTAATGCGGTGGCGCATTCGGTGCGTTGGCTGGGAGCGCGTGCCTTTTTGTACCACCGCATCAACATGGAGGGTGTCGAACACTTGCCCCGTACTGGCACAGCTCTGATTTTGCCCAAACATCGCGCCTACCGCGACATTGTCTTGGAGGGCGTGCAGTTATACAAGGCCACAACAAGATTGGCGAATTACGTGATGAAAGCCGGTTTATACAGCCTACTGGAGGCGCCCGGCGGAATCAAGATTGTGCGCCCAAAGGATGTTCGTAAAATAAAGGACCGTGATAAAAGAAGGTTGTTGATTCGCGAAGCGCGCGAAAAGAACCGCAAAACACTCGAGTATCTGGCTTGGCTTTATCGAAACGATGAGTTGGTGATATCTCATCCTGAGGGGATGCGTTTCCAAGATGATATGGGTAACTTGCAGAAGGAGATCGTGGAACACGCTCTGCACGTAGAGCAGTCCTTCGGTCTTCGGATTCCGCTCATTCCCATCGGACTAGAATACGAAAGCTTCTCACGACCATTCTCCCGCATCGACTTTCGCATCGGCTCTCCTATGTACTCGGGCCAGTACGCCGATCTTCCAGAGCTCATGGATGCTATCGACGAACGTATTCGTACATTGAGTGGGTTTGAACATGAGTGAGTACAAACGGTTAATTGTCGCGACCGCTTGCGTCTTTTTCCTGATTGCCGTACCTCAGCAGGCCCGCGCTCATCTACCTATTGATACTGTTTTCAGAGCCTTCCAGTTCACCGACGAATTGGTCCCCGTTATCGACGGGAATCTCGATGATTGGGCACTGGTGGATGATTCCTACACTGTCAACACCGGACAATTTGTTGACTTGATAGACGGGACGATGCCTGATGCGAACGATTTTGATGTTTGGTTGCGAATTGGATGGAACAAGAGCGAAAACAAACTCTTCTTTGCGGCGCAGGTGACGGATGACTTCCATCAGATAGATCGACCAGCAGGCACTGCCGGATCGCTTATTTGGCAAGACGACAACATGAGTATATACCTGGATGCCGATCATTCCGGTGGCCAGTACGGAAACTTTCGCAACGTTACTGCGGAGGAGCAGCTACGACTCACCGGCTCACAGGCACAGTGGTTCACCATAGCTGGCCCGCCGCCGGACGATGACTTCTTCGTCAACTTCTCCGCCGCTGCTTGGTATGCCTTGCCAGAAGGCGCGTTCACCGCTGCGTCGTATATAGTCCATGGGGCCGTGGGCCAGCGGACTACGACGAACTATGAATTCATGGTAGTGCCGTTCGATCGCGTCGACGTGCGCGCCGCCTTCTTGAGCCGAGAACATGTCTTGACCGAAAGCGAAATCATTGGCGTCAATGTGGAGTTTTGGGATTTTGACAACCGGGGGTCGAATATCGCCGATGCCCGATGGTCGCTGACCGGTGGGCAGAATGCCCATCAGCTGGCAGAGCGTTTCGCGGATCTCGTTCTGATGCCACTGGAAGATCGGTTTCTCCCCACCACCATCGCCGCCACTTCCTGGGGCCATTTGAAACGCTCTTTCCTCCCGTGAAGTACGGATGAGCCAGTAGACATAGCGTGAAGCGGTCCAAGCAACTCCACGATCCATTGATGCAATTGTATCTGCGCGGAGTCGGTGGTTTAAACTGATAGCGAACTGTGGGGCGATGCAAGCTGGCTAATCGATACGCACTACGCTCTGAGCGCAGTCAGTAGCGGCGCAAAAACGATTAACATAGTTCACCTTCAAAGAAATAGTTTGTTACTCAGACGGGAATGGCAAGAAGCAGGCCGCGGATTTGCGCAGAGATATTTACTTTTACCTCACAATATTAGGAGCGTCTCGAGCGGTTTCGGGAAGCGAGATGAAGCGGTAGCGGATCTTGTAACCCCTACCACACAGCGTAGACTATGGCTGCGGTGGAACCTGTTATTCATACTGCCGTGCCAATACGTGACTCAGTACTCTAGTTGCTTGCTTACGGACTGTCTCGCTTCGGTGTGTTTCGACGATCTCCTGCAGAATCGGGACGGAAGATTTGTCCTTGACCTGACCGATCGATTTGACCGCTCGCAACATCAATGTGGTGGAATTCTCACTGTTTCTAACCACGTTCGCTAAGTAAGCGATCTGTTTTTCGTGTCGGCGACTGATAGCTTTCAGATTGACCAACGGCGCGATCTGCAGCAGATCGGTAGTGCGTATGTTTGCTTGTGCTACGTTGCGTCCAGCCGGACCTAAGTCCATCAAGGCGACGGCGCCAATTGCGTCGATCGCCTTCAGCCGTATGCTGTCAGTTTGGTCACGATTGTTTGCGGTGCGCCCCAGAGGGTCGATGGTCTCAGGTGTCCCCAGTTTGCGCAGCATCTGCACAGCGGACAAACGCAAACGCTGGCTCGGATCAGAGAGAACACGATCGAGAAAAGGAACGGGATCTAGGAGGTCCTTGCGGCCCGCCTCCCATAGAGCTTCGGTTGCGCGCAGGCGCACAAGACTGTCTTCTTCCTGTTGCTCATCGGCAGCTTTGGCGATGGCCCGCAAGGCTTGTCGAAAACCCGGCTCGCGCAAAAAAGAGATATTGCGCAAAGCTCGGACAACCTCTAAACGGATGGAGACGTTGTCTTCCGTTTGCATCGCCGAACTCAAAAGCGCGACCGTCTGTGGCTGTCCAATCCGACCAAGGCTCTGAGCGGCCTGCCGACGGATGGCGACGTTGGGGCTTTCTAGTTCCTCCCCCAGACGCGCTATGTGTGCGTCTTGTGCAAGCGCGAGATCCGCAACAAACAACCATGAAAGGGTTAACGTCAAAATGTGCATGACCATCACGGTTCTTTCGGCAGAGAGCACCAAAGCCTTCAACGTTCGGCGAAAGCGGATTCAGTGAAGGTCAGACTGGGCATTGATGTATCCAATAGGGCAGCAATACCCAACGGCAGCACGACTCGACTCTTGTAGTGCCCGTATGGATAATTCGCTATAACCGGAATTTCGATTCCTGATAAGTGGTCGTCAACTATCTTCTCCAGAGAGATGGCGTTGGTCTGATTCGAGGGGAAGCTGCCGCGGAACCGGCCAAGAATTAGGCCCGAAATTTTCTCAAAAACCCCGGCCAGTCGAAGATGATTGAACATGCGATCGAGTCGATAGGGATCCTCTCCTATATCCTCGAGCAAAAGGATCGTATTCTCAAAACATGGCTGGTAGGCGGTGCCCAGAAGGGTGCAGAAGAGCGACAGGCAACCAACCAGCAGGCGACCGTGACATCGACCGGATCGCCAAACTGACAGATTCCGGGGAGCTTTCGGGACATTCCCCAGTGGCACGGCCGATTCCAGTGCCCTCCACAGGCTTTTCTGGGTCTCCCCCGAGCTCCGACCCATGCGGATGTCGAGATCGGCTAAGGCGCCGGAAAACGAGACTAATCCGGTTTTGGCAAACAGCGCCAACTGCAGCGCCGTAATGTCGCTGAAACCGACAAAGATTTTGGGGTTTGCAGCGACGAGCTTGTAATCTAGAAGATCAAGAAGACGACCGCTGCCGTAACCGCCGCGCACGCAGAGGATAGCCCGTATTTGAGGATCGACAAATGCGTCGTGCAGGTCAGCAGCGCGATCTTCATCGCTGCCGGCGAAATGGCCGTGGACATCCGTTACGTGGTTGCCGCGGGCGACTTGGTAACCGCGTTCCTGCAGCTGCACCGCTGTGCGTTCCATGGCTGCCATTGATGAAGGTCTTGCGGGCGCAACCAGAGCAATCCGATCCCCTGACTCCAGCACCTTCGGCTTCAAGATGGGGTCAGAATTACGCAGCATCGAATTTGACTTGTAGGGCGCGCAGTGTTCGCTGCTGTACGCCGCCGAATCCGCCATTGCTCATGAAGACAAGTAGATCTCCGGCGCGACTTTCTTCCAGCAAATGAGCGATAATCTGCTCCGGTTCTGGCAAATAGATAGTGTCGACTCCGCGGCAGCGTAGAGCTTTTGCGAGCCTGGATGGATCCATCGGCGGGTCGCTGCGAGCGCGCTCGGGTTGCGGGACCCTCGTTATCACCACGTGATCGGCGGCTGGAAAAGCTTCGATGTAGCGATCTTCGAACAAAGCACGGGCATTGGTGGAACTGGCCGGTTCGAACACCGCCCACAGGCGTCGATCTGGATGAGCATCGCGAAGACCTGCTAGGGTATTGGCGACGGCTGTCGGATGATGAGCGAAATCATCTATTACCGATATGTCATTGACCGTTCCAAGGAGTTCTTGTCGGCGGGCGACACCGACAAACGAAGCGATCGATGTCCGGACGGCTTCTAGCCCAACTCCGGCCGCCGTTGCGGTAGCGACGGCGGCCAGGGCATTGTTGATATTGAATGTCCCATTCAAAGACACCTCGAACCGACCGCACGACACCCCCGCGCGTACAATCGTAAAAGAAGTGCTTTCTGGGCTTGGGGTCAGATCCACGGCGCGCCAATAGGCGTCGGGACCCAAGCCGAACGACTGCACCGGCGCGAAGGAACTCTCAGTAAGCCGCTTCACGCGTGAATCGTCATCTCTTGCCAGGAGCAATCCGTTTTGGGGAACGGTGTTGATCAGCTGAGCGAATAACTTCTCGATCTGGGCAAGGTCGTCGTAGATGTCCGCGTGGTCGAACTCAATACTTGTCAGAACTAGGATCGCTGGCATATAGAAGAAGAATTTGGGAAACTTGGCGAAAAAGGCACTGTCGTACTCATCTCCCTCGATGACGAAATAATCTCCGCTACCGAGTCGGCATGGTTGATCGTCCCGCGGCAATCCGGCGATCAAAAAGGATGGATCGCAACCACTGATGGTCAGAATGTGGGCGATGAGAGCTGTAGTAGTCGTTTTGCCGTGGGTGCCGGTCACCACGATCGGGCGTTTCTCCCTCAAAAAGAACTCCCGCACGGCCTCCGGCAGAGACATATACGGCAGGCGTGCGGACAAGGTTGCTTCCACCTCAGGGTTGCCGCGTGAAACGGCGTTGCCCACTACTACCAGATCGGGGGGCGGAGATAACCGCGAACCACAGAATCCCTCTTCGATCTCGATGTCCTGGTCACGCAAGTACAGACTCATAGGTGGGTAAACGTGGGTGTCGGAGCCGGTGATACGGAACCCCCGTTGCTTCATCATCACCGCTAGCGATGCCATGGCGGTACCGCAGGCGGCGATGAAGTGGACGTGTGCGCCGGGATTGAGGAACATGACGCTATATACCCCGCGTCGAGCCCAAATGTCAAGCGACCACAATTTTCCATTATGCTTTGATGTGCTTTGTTGCCAATGACTTAGCGAGGTGTTAAATTTATATCCCACCCTTGAATGGCAGGAATAAATGGCCACCAAGAGTTCCCCCATCATTCTTTATGTCGGGGTAGTTTTTGTCCTCGGTGCAGTGGGATTGTTCGTCTTCAGTCTGCTCTTCGAAGGGGAAGTGCGATCGGCTAAACCGAAAGGCAAGACAAGTGCCAAATCCAAGGTGGCAGCGGTCAAGAGACCCAAGCTTGAACCGGTCGATACCTTGGAGCAGAGACTCGAGGAAGAGAGACGCCACCGGAAGGAGATCACGCTAATCCTCCTCGAACAGATCAAAAAGACCCCCAAGACATTGACGTTGAAGTGGTTGGCTGATCTTTGCACTTACGTCAACGACGAAGCCAAGCTGAACGGGTATTTCGACCGAGTGCTGCATATTGGTAAGAAGCGCGAAGGTGTCTACGTGGAGCGCCAGCGCTCCGAGGGCAAGGTCGTTCCCAACAAATCCCTTTATTTCATCGAGCTTGCAAAGTCGGAATTCTACGGTGTGCGTCCGACGGAAGGAGCCCTAACCCGCGCCAGCGAATTTCTGGCGACGGCGCTATACCGGGAAGCTCATCAAAAGGGAGGAATAGAAAACGTCGATACCGAGTTCATCACGACCTATTTCAAAGAAGCACTCAAAATCGCCGGCAACAATCTCAACTTGGCTGTAACGAAGCGGGATTCCGCTCAGGCAATGAAGGAACTGGTGATGGTGCATGAAGCTTCGCTGATTGAAGCACAGATCAGGGTGGAACGGAACAGCGCGATGATCCGCGATAAACGTGAGGGCACCACTATGAGCGCCGCCGGCGACTTGCTGCGGCTTGGCAAAATTTCCACGCGGGTCAACGCCGGGCTGTTAGCTCTTGGAAAAATCTATCTCGGTGCGGCCGAGCGCGAGACTGTCAGCCGACGCAAGATCCAGTACAACGCCGAGTATGCCTTCACTGCTCTTTCGATGGTGTACCAGCGAACCAGCTCCGGTGAGGCGCTGAATGTTATGCGCGAGGTCAACGACATCCAGCGCGGCTATCTCCGTCGCATGGCGAGGCTGAACTGGAAGAACGCCAAAGAGGCGGCCAAGGTGGGGAACTGGGCGGATGTAGACGAACACTTTTTCACTGCCACCCAGCGTTATCTTCAAGCGATGTCTCGCGCCGGCGAGGTCCGTCGCGCAAAGATCAAAATGGAATACGACAGGTTCAAGAAAGACGTTGCTAAGCTCAAGACTGGGAAGGGCGCGGCGACGGCAGAACAGCAGTCCTGATCTCGGCGCATGGGGGACGTAGCGGCAGCGCTGGCAAATTGGAACGGATTGGAATTTTTGCCCCGGTGTCTGCAATCGTTGACGGACCAATCCCATCCTCCTGCGCAGATCGTAGTGGTAGACAACGGGTCCAGCGACGGCTCCAAGGAATGGATTCGCCAACATTACCCTCAGGTTGAACTAATCGAAAATGACCGCAATCAGGGTTTTGCTGCCGGTTACAATCGCGCCATTGCGGCCTGTCGCAGCGAATACATCCTGATTCTCAATACCGATGTATTTCTCGATCGCAGTTTTGTAGCGGCCGGCTTGTCAGCACTGAAGGAGGTGTCTGATGCAGGTTCGGCCACAGGTCTGATCTACCAAGAGGCAACCCGCGAGGAGCTCAACGGAGGGTTCTTTATGCGGCATCTGCTGCGCATACAGCCGAGCACAAACCTGTCCGAGAACGAAGAGGTGTTTGGCTGTACTGGTTCCGCTCTGCTTTGTCGCAAGCAAATGCTGGATGCGATTAATCTCGAAGGAGAATTTTTTGACGCAGATTTTTTTTCGTACTGCGAGGATGTCGACATGGCATGGCGAGCGCAACTCCTTGGGTGGAGGGCGTTGTTCACACCTCTGGCACGGGCGCATCACGTCGGTTCGGGTTCCTTGCGAGGCCAGTTACGTTTTGTTGCTAAACCGGCGTGGTTTCAGCGCCACGTCATCAAGAACCGATATCTGACCCTGATCAAGAACGCTCCCGCGCGTCGGGTGTTTCTGTTGCTGCCGGCTCTGATCTTGGCGGACCTGTTGATTTGGTTCTACCTGATCGTCAAGTCACCCCGACGCGTTCTGCTTTTGATGCAAGCTTACGGACAGGTTTTGAGACTGCTACCGTCGGCTATGAGAAAGCGGAAGACAATTCAGGGCCGACGTACCGTCGCGGAGAGCCACATCCGTCAGTTTTTTCGCGGTTGGTTTTGAGGTCAGTGCTAACCGTTGAAGATTCGCGTCCTACAGATTGTCACCCGTCTTGCGATAAGAGGCGTACCGCGTCATGTCCTAAACCTGGCGGCAGGATTGGACAAGCAGCGGTACGAGACCTTGGTGCTGGCAGGTCGCAGTGATCCTGGTGAAGGCTCGATGCTGGAAAACGCCAAGTCCCAAGGGATTTCGATTGCAGAGGAGCCATTGTTGCAGCGCCGTGTCGATCCGCTGGTGGATGCCAGAGCTTTTGCTGCGATCTACAAGTTAATGCGGTCCAGAAATTTTCACGTGGTGCACACCCATATCTCCAAAGCTGGATTTCTGGGCCGTTTGGCCGCTAGATGTGCGGGAGTTCCGGTGATTGTTCACACCTATCACGGTTGGGTGCAGGAGCTGAATACCAGAAACGTCGCGGGTCGTATTTTCTTGCGTTGTGAAAAGCTAGGTGCGCGGATCTCGGATGCGTTGATCGCGGTGGGGGACAACGTGATTGGAAACGCTCAGGAAAATGGCGTGGGGAAACCGTCGCAGTATTCGGTGGTGCCCAACGGCATCGACCTCGAGAGTTTCGCGGCGAAGGTGCCGTCGGCTGTAGGTTTAGTCGAAGGTGCGCCTGTGATAGGCACGGTCGGTAGCTTGACCCCGGAAAAAGGTTTTTCTGTTTTGCTCGATGCCATGCCCTCGGTTGTGGAACGTTTTCCGCAAGCAACTCTGTACATCATAGGCGATGGTCCTCTGCGGAGTGCTTTGGAGCAGCAAGGGCGGGAACGGGCATTAGCTGGCGCTGTACGCTTTGTTGGCGGTGTCGACGACATCCGGCCTTGGCTGCAGTCTTTCGACCTTTTCGTGCAGCCGTCTCTGCATGAAGGTCAGGGCATCGCCTTGATGGAAGCGATGGCTTCGGGACGTCCAGTCATAGCTAGCCGTGTGGGTGGCATTCCTGAGGTCGTCATCGATAATGAGACTGGTATCCTGGTCCCTCCCGGAGATCCAGAAGCGTTGGCCGCCTCGATATGCGCGTTGGGGGCTGACGAGAGGCGTAGACGCCAGCTAGCGGCAATAGGTCGTGCCCGAGTCCGATCCCAGTATCCGCTTGAACGCATGATACGGGGCGTGGAAGAGATCTACGAGACACTGCTGGCAGACAAACGCATCTCCCAATGATATTGGTGACTGGAGCAGCAGGGTACACCGGCCAGCGGATCGTGTCGCAACTGGCGGGCAGCTATCGCGCGGTTCGCTGTCTTGTTCGCCGCGAAGCCCAGCGCGATCTATTTGCCAGTGAGGCGGAGATACACGTCGGCGACTTAGAACAGGTAGACTCCGTCCGCGCTGCGTTCGAAGGTGTGGATTTTGTCATACACCTGGCAGGCATGCAGGTGGTAAAGACCTTGATCTCCTGCGCACCTTCTCAACTAAAACGCATTGTAACATTGAGCTCTTTGCGTCGCTTTTCGAAGGTCTCCTCTCCGTCCGTAGCGATGGTCATCGAGGGTGAAGATCAGATCTCGACCTCGGGTTTACCGTATACCATTCTTCAGTCCTCGATGATCTTCGGGCCTGGCGAGGACCGCAATCTCAGTAGATTGGCCGCATATCTGCAAAATCATCGCTTCATTCCCGTGTTCGGTGACGGGAGCGGATTGCAACAGCCGGTTTTTGTAGACGATGTGGCGACTGTAGCTGAAAACGCACTTTTTGCTTCGGCATCGGGAACCTACCCTATCGCCGGGCCTGAGCCCATAACCTACAACCAACTGGTGGACATGGTGGGCCGAGCTGTAGGCACTGTGCCGCGAACATTACATCTACCGGTGCGACCGTCTGCCATCTTGGTGGATTTGCTGGCGCGGATGGGCTTCCGCATGGGAGTGGACAGTAAGCAGGTATTGCGCCTGCAGGAAGACAAATCGGTTTCGATCGATGCCGCCCGGAGGGATCTTGATTTTGCACCAACCAGCTTCGATGACGCTCTGCGCCAGATCTATGGCACCGTGAGAAGTGCCTGATGTGGTGGCCGGCGGTAGCGGCGTTTGCGGCCGCGACTGTGACTACTTGGCTAGTGCTCCGGCTTAGTCACATCCTAGGTCGCCTGGACGAGCCGCGCTCCCACAGCTCCCATCAAATCGCGATGCCGACTGCCGGAGGACTCGGAATCATAGCCGGTTTTTGGATCGGCGTGCTGGCTTCGTTAAACGCTGGAAATCAACAGATTATTGGCGTTACACCAGTGATTACTCCTCTTCTGATATGTTGTGGTGTCCTACTTATAGTTCTGGCCGACGACGTTGCGAGACCTTTGGCTGTGTGGGAGAAGGCCGCCGTCCAAATCGCCGTGGGGATAGTTTGGGTGCTCTTTGGCACCCAGTTCGGGTCGTTTCAGTTTCTTCTTGGTTTAAACGTCGACCTAGGAGCCTTTGGTGCCGTAGTCGCCGTCGTTTGGATCGCCGCGATCTGCAATGTTTACAACTTCATGGATGGCATCGACGGGATTTCCGCTTCCCAGGGCGTTTGTATGAGTCTCTTCATCCTACTGCTGTTCAGGGAGGTGGGGAGTGGGTTATGGATTATGCCGTTACTCCTAGCCTGCGGCGCCCTTGGTTTCCTGGTCTTCAACCTGCCTCCGGGCCGCATTTTCATGGGGGACGTGGGGTCCATGTTTTTGGGATTTCTGGTGGCGGTTATGGGAATCATGGCCCAAGAGTCAGGGGTGCCACTTTGGGTGTTTTCTCTGGTTCTCGGCTATTACCTCATCGACACCGGTTACACCATACTCCGGCGCGCTGGGCGACGAGAGAACGTCCTTCACGGGCACCGAAAGCACCTGTATCAACGATTGAGCAAACTGGGTTGGAGCCATGGAAAGATCAATCTGTTGACCCTGTTTCTGAGTGCTTTATTCGGCGCCAGTGCGCTGGCGTTTCAATACCAGTTGCAGGTAGCCGGAGCGATTCTAGTTGGTGTGGCCGTAATAGCGGTAGTGGCGGTCATTTTCTGGGTTGAACGAGAGGATCCCACCTTTGAATGATCGTCAACGGCCATTGGTTCGTTACGCGTGGCTGGTTGGTAAATGCTGTTACAACAACTTACTAGCAGTGCTCAGCATCGCGATAGTGGTGGGAAGGATAGATGCATCCGCATGTTGCCGATAGTCTGCGCACACTCTTGCATCAATGGGTGTTCTTTT
>CAYNZV010000068.1:0-7126 GCA_964401715.1 uncultured Gemmatimonadaceae bacterium
AAACATAAGCATCAAGTCGCTATAAACTTAGTCGATATTATTGGTGCAGGAGGAGGCACTGTGAACACGAGGCGCGAGAGCAAGCGACGAGGTGGCCGCAGGTCTGTAGGCATGCAATTGATCGGATTGGGCGGTTTAGTATGCATCGCTTGGGCGATCACAGGCTTGGTGCTCTCCCTTTCGAATCGAAACAGCACGTCTGTCTCCAGCGGGGTCGTCGAATTGGAGCCAGCTGTACAAGCGGCGGGAGCCGAAAACTTCTCACGCTCAGTCAGTGAATCGAGCCACGAAGTTTTGTCACCGTCCTACTACCCATTACAGGTCGGAAGGTATTGGGTGTACAAGCATGTAGACGGAAAGAGTGAAAGTGTGATGGAAATCGAACGTCGCATAGTCCGCCGTGAGCGGCGCGACGGCAGAGAACTTTTCTTCTTTGATGACGGCAGCATGGTTTACAATCAAAACGGGAAGATATTCGAGATAGGATCTGAAGGGGGGGTCAACGTCGTGCCGATCGGTCGCGGTAATGTCGACGTTCCGTACGTGTACCGCACGCAGGGCTTGCACATAGAAAAACGAATCGGAGCTACCTCAACCACCATGAAATTGGGAGAACGTGAGTTCACTGATTGCCTGGAGGTGGTGACCCGGTTCAGAAGAGTTGATCAAGACACTTCGCGATCGATGGCTTATTCGTCGTATTACTCGAGTGGCATCGGACTCGTCGCTCGCGCTAAATGGTTCGAAGGTTCTCATTCGGAGCCAACGATGATTCTGCAGAACTTTGGACCCAACAGGTTATAGCGACGTGAAGAGAGATAGGTTTTTCATGTTACGCAAATGTGGGATTCCATTGCTCGGTGCGATCTTTCTGGTGGGACACGCATCAGCGAGAGAAATGGCTACCACTAAAGTGGTCCGGATCGAACGTTCTAACGGCGACATCAGCGGTGTCGTGCTTGCTGCTGGCCGCATGGAGGGCGTGGCATTGGACGCGCACGTTACCCTTTTGCGCGAGGGCAGTCCCATAGTTCACCCACTCACCCTAGAGCCATTGGGAATACCCCAAGAGCCGGTGGGCGAGATCATGCTTTACGAGGTTTCGGAGCACCAATCCAAAGGCTTGATGGTGAAAACTTACTCCGAACCCTCGGCTGGAGATGTGGCGGAATATGAGAAAGCCACAAATTCCAAGCCGGACGTCGAAGAGAAGGCGGCACCAAGAGCGCTCGTGATGGTGACAGAACGGGTGGAGCAGCTGGAAAAAAATCTGAAGAGATACGGCCGTTCCAACCGTGCTCTGCAGAAATTGCCCAGCATGTCTCAGCAGGTCCTGGACGAGATAGGTGCCATGAAGGCATATCTTGTGGGTCTGGACGAACGTCTGTTAGAGATAGAGGAACGCCAAGACAAAGATCAAAACCGGCTGGAGTCGGTCGTTCGCGGTGAGTACAGCTCAGAAGACATGAAGGAATTGACCATCCGTTTTGCCCCCGATACGGATCTGCTTGTGAGTGTTGCCGGCAAGACGTTGATGCTCGCGTTAGAACGGGATTCCGTATTCATCCAAGAACCTATCGAACAGCTCGCATTGGACGAAGACATGCTCGACGAGGAGACGGATGAGTCTGGGTCCATTTTAGAGCGTCTCGGAACGTTCATGCAAACGCCGTACGGAATCGGTGCGGGGATCGGATTGTTTATCGTAATTGCCGGCGTGGTTTCGTGGCTAATAAAACGCCGTTACGACGACGGCATGCAGGGGATAGACGATTGGGAGGATGAGTACATGGATGATGAAGAGGAAGACGACACTTAATCATGAAACGGCTAATCTACATTTTCGCTTTTGTTTGTACGTGGGGCAATATCAGCACAGCAGACGAGATGAACTACGTAATCAAAGTGACTCCAACCCTCGCCTACATTGATGGCGGTTATGTGCAGGGCATCAAGGTTGGAGATGCTTTCATGGTTTTGCGTGAGAAAGGGGATCGTTTCGTTAAAGTAGCACAGGTCAACGTTATACGCGTGTTCGAGACCTTCAGCATTACCGAGATAGCAGCCGTCGTCGAAGGGGAGGGGATTGCAGTTCTACAGCGAGCAATTTCACTGATAAACTGGGAACAGATGGGGCATATGGCTGAGTCTGGTGCCAAGTCTGAAAAAAGCCGGAAAGCTGGCAATAGATTCATCTACACGCTCGGCGGTACTGAATGGTCGAAGGCGACAAAATTGCGATGGCAGAACGGTCGACTGACGCGCGTCGGCGGCTCAAACGAAATAGGCCTTGGTTTAAGAATTGGCCGCGTGTTTGCCGAGAATCTGCGGTTGAGCTTGACTTACCGGATAGCCGGAGATGTTTTGGGAGTCGGAGCCGGTGACGTGACTCAGCTAGCTATCGAAATCGACGGACAGTTTCTGCCGCGATCCGATCATCTGGTTGGGCCATACTTCGGGATTGGAGTCGGTATGCACCAGCTCAACTGGCATGCTCGGGGCAACAACGACGACTCGACTAACAAGATCGGACTCAATCTGTTGGCCGGAATGCAGTTCCCGTTTAGCGAGGATCGCTGGAGATTCTTCGTAGAAGGGGGTTATCAGCGCGTTGCTACGTTGGACGATCTGATCGATGTCAGCCATGTTAGAAACTATTTGGGGTTTGGCAGAAACTTCTAGTAGTCTTCAGATCTTGGTTGACTAATTCCCGACTAACTCACCATCACGAAAACCGACGACGCTCACTCACCCGGCTCTTTTCTTTGTCGGTCTCTTCCAAATATCTTCGATACCCAGATGCTGATTTCGTACAGCATGAGCAGAGGTAATGCCATGAGTAGCTGCGATAAGGGATCTGGTGGTGTGAATATGGCCCCCATCACAAAGATCACGATGATTGCATACCGACGAACGCGGCGCATGTATTCGGGGGTCAGTATCCCGATGCGCGAGAGTATCAACGCGACCACCGGCATCTCGAACACGATTCCAAATCCCAACAGTAACCTCAACACAAAGCTCACATATATGTCGACAGCCCACTGTGAGGTCATATCTGGGGGTTCCAACGCCAGAAAGAAACGCAGACCCAGTGGCAGCACGATCCAGTACGCCGTCATTGCCCCCAGACTAAAACAGACAACGCTAGCTCCTACCACAGGTATCGCTAACCGCCTTTCCGCGGATAGCAGACCGGGCGCCACGAACCTCCAGAACTGGTAAAACACGAGTGGCAAAGCCACAATGAGTCCCCCAATGAATGCGATCTGCAGGCTGATGAAAAAATAGGTCATCGGCTTCAACGCTTGGAGACGCCGAGTCACCGGAAGTTGCTTCGGAACTTCCAATTCTGGTGTGGCTGCGTAACTGGGATCGACCTTTGCCGCCCATTGTACCAATAACCGTTTGATTGCCTCCACAGTGCCCGACGAGCGTTGATTTTCCAAACTTCTCACCGCATCTTCGTAAGGATACGTAAGTATCTTCAACAGAGAGTCTGAAAAGACGAAGCAAATCACAGCCCCGATCAAAATCCCAGCCAAGGCTTTCAAGATGCTCCAACGCAATTCCTCCAAATGATCGAGAAAGGGCATCTCAGCGCGTGTTTCCTCCACATCGCCAAGGTCCGAAGCGGGTGAAGTTGTGAGATCTTGGTCACTCATCTCGGGTAAGATGGTTGTAGAAGCAAAAAGTGACGAAGAGGATCAAGGTCAATGCGACGATCAAATGGGCAAATAGATCGCCGTTCCTAGTGTAGAAGGTAGTCTGCGTGCGCACCGGAACGTCGGCCACGCGGAAGGCGGGAACGTACACGTCGGTCGAATCGTAGGTCCGTCCAAGAGGATCTATGAATACTGAAATACCGGTTGTTGCGCAACGGGCAATGGAACACCGGTTTTCCACTGCCCGCAATATGGCAAGCTGAGCGTGTTGGTATGGTCCCGAGGTGCGACCGAACCAAGAATCGTTGGTAATGTTCACCAGTAGTCTTGCTCCTGCGTTAACTGCACGCCGGGTCAAGTCGGGAAACACCGACTCAAAACAGATTAATACTGCATGATTGGCCTTAGGATGCTGGAAAATAGTACGCCCAGTCCCAGGTGCGAATTCTGCTGGTCCCAGATCGCCTGTCAGCTCCGTCCAATCGATGTCGCGCAGTAGCGGTATTTGATCTCTGAACGGTGTCCTCTCACCGAATGGAACGAGATGCATCTTGGCGTACGTGGAGATGTCGCCATTTCCAGGCTGCACGAAAAAGGCGGAGTTGTAAGGTTCGCGACGTTCTCGATCATAGTCAGAGGCACCTGTCAGCACGGGAATCTGAATCTCCTGCACAAAACTCTCGAGGCGCTGTCGACACTCGGGCTGCAGACGCAGGTAACAGGGCAACGCAGTTTCGGGCCAGACCAACAGGTCGGGACTTTGTCGGACCGCTTCACGGCTTAGCCGTTCGAGGGCCTCGAAACTGCGTTCGAGCCCGCCGGGACCCCACTTGTCCTCGCGCATTAGATTGGGTTGCACAATAGCTACTTTAACTGACGGAGTGCTCACAGGATAATTCGCGATTACCAACCGTCCGTGAATCCAAGGTGCTATGAACAGCACCGCCAACAAGCCGATTGAAGCCAACCTAGCACGGCCGCGTGAAACAAAGACGAGAAACAATACGGCGTTCACGCAAGCAACCCAAAAGCTGATCCCATATACCCCGGTAACCGACGCGTATTGAATTAGCTGTGGATACATTGCCTGACTATGGCCCAACAGGAGCCAGGGAAACCCGAGTTGCCCGAGGGATAGCAAGTATTCCTGTACCGTCCATAAAAAGGGGACGAATACAACGGCCCGCAGGCCCCAACGATCGACAGCCAGATTCATCGCGCCGGCAAACAAGCCGATGTACAAACCGAGGTATCCTCCGATTAGGAATGTCCCACCAACAACCGCAATTCCGCCTCCTTGGGTATGACCGATCCAGTACAAGGCAATCATGGTTTGCATGAAACCCGTAAGTAGACCCGCGCGGAACCCCTGCCAGAAATTACCCTCCCGCAGGCTAACGAGCAGCGGCACCAGCGCGGCATGCGCCCACGCAGGTTGAAAAAAGATGGCTAACGGTTGTTCGGGATTGCACGGGAACGACAACCCCAGCAAAACACCGCTCGTGGCGGCTGGGACCAAACGGTTGTCCAGAATACGTCTATAGAGAGTTAAGGTTGCCGAATGGGAGTGCATGGGCGGGTAGGGTTTCACTGGGATAGCACGTGTTGTTGCACGCGCGCAAAATATAGATGGCGTCTTCGAACTGGTGCAAGAATTGTGATATACATTCTGCTTAAGCGTGGTCATGCAGAGCAATTAGACTACGACTTGGTCGGGTATTACTCCATTTGTATTTACTGACCTTAAAACAGATACGAGATGATGGCTGTGATTCTGGATACCGGATCCAAAGGGCAAAATGTACCTCGGGCTGGCGAAAGGCAAAGTTGGCCCAGTACCTGATGGCAGTGTTGGCCAATGTCGACATTCGTCAAATCCAGGACCTGCAAAGTGTGTACGCATCCAAACCTGCAGTTTTGGAGGCTACGTTCTAACCGGCGAAACGGGCGTTTTAGGTCGGTTTTGGCATCCTGTCCGGGGTTACGACTATGGTCAGGTGGTACCTTTGTTGACCGACATAAAGGACGAACTCAGAGAGCACTTCGTTTGTTTGTATGTTAATGCGCGCAATAAGGTTATTGAAAAGAAGTTGATATCCGTGAGCAGTTTATTCGGCATCGATTGTTCACCGTCGTTAGGTGTTTCAGGCAGGGGGTCTCATTCTTCGGCAAGTCTCATCGTGGCTCGCAATCACCCTTCCGGTGATGTCACTGCGTTGATGATCTTCAGATGACAAAACGACTTGTAAAGGATAGGGAAATCGTGGGTATCAGACATGTTCGATCACGTTATCATAGCGGCGGAAGATTACCTGAGCTTCGAAGATCAAGCTTTGCTATAGTAGAAAATGAGAGACTCTTAACGTTTTGTTAAAAGCGATTACAGAAAATAAGGGTGATTCCCAACGGCTTGTTTCTTGGAGCCCAAATAAGACCCGGTACTCTCAAAATGTTAAGGTTGTGAGATACACTATAGTTGCAAGAAAACCAAAAAACCCCTCGACAGGGATGGTTTTTTAAAAACGATGAAACGGGTTATCGCAGAATCAAGAAACCAATCAAAAGCTTGAACGACACCCTTGATATTGAAGTCCGAAAAGATATATTTATGGTAGTCGAGGCGGACGATAGCGAGAATCTTTCAGCGTCGAGGATGTATGAAACGAACTGGTGATGATCACCTGATTCCGGTGGAGGTTCTCCGGGTTTATCCTTACGCTGAAACACAACAATCGCTTGGCTTACCCGAAACGTTCATGGTTTTCCTCAAAGGCGACGATACCCGAGTGGTTGCCATCACTATTGGTCGTTCCGAAGGCCAAGCCCTTCAACTGGCGATCAAGAAGATCGCTCCACCAAGGCCGCTGACTCACAACCTGCTGCAGAATCTTTTCGAAAAAATCAAAGGGACAGTGCACAAGCTTGTCATTCATTCCATAGAAGAAGGAGTTTTTCACGCCTACTTGCTCGTTGAAACGCCAGAAGAGACATATCATCTTGACTGCAGATCGAGCGATGGCATGATCATTTCCACGTTGATGAGCGCACCGATATACATCAGTGCGGAGGTTATGGAAGAGGCAGGTCAAGAATTCGAGTTGACCGAGCTCGAAGAAGCTGCCGAGGAGCCTTTGGCAGAAGAGGTAGTCGCCCAGATCTCAGCGTTGGAAGAGATTGCCGATGACGTGGATGAGAAGCACCTCGATCTGGAGTTGGACCTCGATGAAAGCGATCTCGAATTGCAGACGGAGGTCTCCAGATTGCCAAGAAATCTCGGCCACTCCGAACTGGATAAGTTGCGTGCGCAGCTGCTCCGACTCATTGCCGAAGAGGCGTACGAAGAAGCTGCGAAAGTACGAGACAAGATCAGCCAACTGGAAGCGACCGACTCAACCTAAGATAGTTCAGCCTCATTCCTACGATTTCTCCGAAGCCCATAAAAGCAAACGAGTAATTTCCCG
>CAYNZV010000068.1:7226-11821 GCA_964401715.1 uncultured Gemmatimonadaceae bacterium
TCACCGGAGCAGCATTTTAGGTTAATTCAATTGTTAACCTCGACGAAACAGGCTTTGGCCAGGACGTCCAATGAGGTTTTCGGATTTTCTTGACTGCTTTAGGCGCCTGCTGAACGATCCGCACGTCTAAGGCCGTATGCGTGCTGCCGAATCCATCGGGCAGGTTGATTATTAGCTCGTGGTAGCCAACATTGACGGCAGTGGGAAGCCGCGTGAGTTCCCCAATCCGTAGATTCACAGCCATATTGCCCGGTCCTTCATCCAGTCGACAGATGATGTGCTCCCTTTCATGTGTTCGTTGTGGTACAAATCGTGCCCCGACCTCCATGTCGAATCCGCTGGCTGGAAGTGTATTAGAAACGAGCAACGTGCGCGAATAGCTGAGCGAAAAAACGCTCTCCTTTCCCGGGCAGATAATTGTGCGCAAAGAACGGGTTACAGCTGTTAGTCGGTTGCATGTTCGATTTGTCGAAGAGTAACGGTTACCCGGTAAAAACAGCAATGATATCGCCTGCCTCATCCGATTAGGAAAAGGTTGTCACCGCCGTTGGTGCGCCCGTTTCCCTAACGTTCGTCGCAAACAAATATCAAATCAACTTTTTAGGAGCTCCGCCACTCATACGATGGACCGTTTCCCGGTAATACGTGAAAGCGCGGGAAATTGAAACCAAGGGGGAGATATGGGAATGTTGTCATCTCCCAGTCGCCAATCGGCGAGATCGATGGAACTCGGCCCTATATTCAGCATTTCGACAAACTCGTCTTAGTAGTTGTCCGCATGCTGTCTCTATTGGCTTTGTTTGCAATCCCGGAGGCAGGATAGGGTTAGGATTTCACAGAGACGTACCCCGGAATCGCAGGCGGCGAAAAGTACCGAGAGGATCGACTCGGAGACGACAATGATGGCGGCAAAACGGTCCTGGAGCTCAAACATGGTGTGGTGACACCGCTACATCTACACCACGGCTTGTTTGGCAAATGACTCAGCGGAAAACTAGGGTTTCCAGAGCAACCGCCCCTGCCAGGACGTTACCCTTTAAGCACGCCAATGCAGCGCTCATGCAACACTCAATTGTGCGGTGTTTTACCCTCTAAGAAAGCTAGGGCTCGTGGGCGGTAGATCAGAAGGCGCCGCTCACCGATACTCGGTGGACGTCTCCCAAGTCGGGGAAGGAGGTGAAGGCGTAATCGAGACGATACCCTTGCATGAGAAAACCGGCACCGGCGCTGACGCCAAGCGGATCGTCCCCATCTAGTCCGGTTTGCTGAAGACTGTAGCCTGGCCGCAAGTAAAGACCGTAGCCGACGCGGAACTCAGCACCAAAGGCAAGGTAGGCGTCGTTATCGTTGGGCACGTGGAGGTCGGCTAGGATGACAACTGGAATAGGTGCATGCGCCGGTCGATGGGTGATGCCGACGCTGAACTTCACTGGCAGTGAATCCTTGGATCCGCCGGTGTAGGCACTGCGAACGGTACCCAGATTGGACAAGGCAGCGCCAAAGGTCATGCCCGCAATCGGGGTTGAGGCCAACATGCCCACATCGACCACGTAGGCATCAGAAGAGAAATCATCTATGCGTGAATATATAGCTTTGAGGTTGATGCCGACTGTCAGCCGGCCTCGCCACATCTCTCGGGCGCGGCTCAAATAGACGGCAAGGTCGGAAGCACCAAAATTGCCTATATCCCGTCCCTCAGCATCGGTGCGGCGCATGTCTCCGTGATTGAAATAGTTCACGCTCAAGGCCCATACTTGATCCTCTCCGGGAAACGCGATGCAGGCGAATCCAGCCTCCGTGTCGACCAGATATCGAGTAAGAGACAAGGTGCCGGCACGGTCTCTCACGCCCAAGAGCCCGGCAGGATTCCAAGTCGTCGATTCCAGATCACCGCGCATCGCAACAAATGCACCGCCTAACGCGGAAGCCCGAGCTCCGACGGGAACCTTGAGGAAGTTGAAACCGGTAGTGCCGGCGTTCTCATTAACTGCAATCGCGGGATTTGCCATCGCAAGTAGCAAGAGTAATCGGCCTAAATCGCGCATACCAGCCCCCCTAAGCTTTATCGATCGTTAAACGCACCAGTCGGCCATCTGCTCCAATGCCTTGCCAGTGCGAAACAGTAGCTGCTCTTGGAAGGGCGCTCCGAGAAGCTGTATCCCTATTGGAAGGCCTTCGCTGTTGGCAGTGTACGGGATAGTGATGCCGGGAATCCCGGCCAGGTTCACAGAGACTGTATAGATGTCGTTCAGATACATCTGCAACGGATCATCGACATTTTGTCCCAAGGGAAAAGCCACCGTAGGAGCAACTGGTGCCAGCAACACCTCGACGGTTTCGAACGCTCGTTCAAAATCGTTTTTTATGAGTGTGCGTACCTTCTGTGCCTTGAGATAATACGCATTGTAGTACCCGGCGCTCAAGGCATAGGTACCCAACATGATGCGTCGTTTGACCTCGGCACCGAATCCCTCGCTGCGGGTCTGAAGGTACATCTTCTCCAGACTACCGCTATCGTCCGCGCGGTGGCCGTACTTTACTCCGTCGTATCTCGTGAGATTGGCCGAAGCCTCGCCCATGGCGATGAGATAGTAGGTACCGATGCAGTATTCTGAATTGCCGGCGATGGGTAGATCGAGCTCGACTATCTCAGCACCCTGTTGGCGCAAATTTTCGGCAGCTGCCATAGTAGCACTGTGAATCTCTGGATCCAGACCGGGGCCGAAATGCTCCCGAGCAAGTCCCACTTTCAAACCGACAACGCCGTCTTCGAGCCCTTGGCAATAATCGACCACCGGGATTTGCACTGAAGTTGCATCCCGTCGATCGTGTCCGGCGACAACGTTTAGTAGCAGAGCAGCGTCTTGTACGTCTTTGGCAATCGGACCTACTTGATCGAGAGAAGAGGCATAAGCAACTAGGCCGAACCGGGAAACCCTGCCATAGGTCGGTTTCATGCCCACGACTCCGCAATATCCGGCAGGCTGTCGCACCGAACCTCCAGTGTCGGAACCCAATGAAAGAATGGTTTCGTGAGCAGCCACCGCCGCTGCCGAGCCGCCGCTGGAGCCTCCTGGCACACGGCTGGTGTCCCGGGGATTACGCGTCGGACCGAAATGCGAATTCTCCGTGGAAGACCCCATGGCGAATTCGTCCATATTGGTTTTGCCGATCAACACGGCATCGGCGTTGCGCAGCTTGGCAACGGCGGTGGCATCATACGGAGCGACGAAATTGCTGAGAATTTTCGATCCGCAGGTCGTTCTGCCTCCCTTAACGCAAAGCACATCCTTGATGGCCACTGGTACGCCACCAAGAACACCCAAGCGCTCGCCGGCGGCACGGCGAGCGTCGACGGCACGGGCTTGCTCGAGGGCAGATTCGGCGTCAACGCTGATATAAGCATTGATGACGTCGTCTCCAGTTTCGATAGCATCCAATACCGCTTCAGTGATCTCCAGCGAACTGACCTGTCCCGCCGACATCTGCGCTGACAGTTCATGAGCCGTGGCTTTGTTCAGGTTGTTCAAGAGGCGACTGACAATAGACGAGAACAGTTACGCGTTTGGGGGAACAGGGAATTGAGCGGGGGAGTTCAGCGCAAAACGATGCTGGCTTGGGGAATCCTGTTGGAACTCAGGTCTTGGGTGTTTCGGTGGTTGCGTTCGACCCGTGCGCGGAATCGCTCGAAGGCTCGTGCGGGACCGACTGTTTCGGCGTCGAGGTCTCTATGGGGTTGGAGGAGTGCGACGAGTTGCCGACGTCAATCTCCTCTTGCGCATCGCGAATGGCACGGCGGAATTCGCTAATCCCCTTGCCAAGCCCCTGTGCCATTTCGGGAATCCGCTTGGCGCCGAAAATGAGCAGGATAACCAAGAAAATGATCAGAATTTCCCAATGACCCATACCAAACATGGCGGTACCTCCGACGTTGTTGAAATAGAGCTATCCGGCTAGTACGAGTATTTGTAATAGTACCAACCGAAGAAAATGCCGAGTAACGTGACCAGATTAAACTTCAGCAGCAGTTCGAACGAAAACGAGAATATTATGAGATTAAACATGTGTGGTCCGATGTTGTATTCGATATATTGCAACAACGCTCGCTCGACGATACTACCCTCACCCGCAATGAAGTGCAGGATCGAACGCAGCGCTTCGCCTGTGATGTTTGCCCCCAGCATGCTGATAAACAGGATTAGAATCAACACGCCGATGCTCTTGCGTAACAACATGAGAGCTCGGTCCGATCAGCTCAAGCGTGTTGGGTTGCCGTATCACTCAGCAAGCCCATTAACCAACGATACGTTCCAGAAAGCACATAAAACATCACCAGCGGAAAAAACAGGTGCTGAGTGTTGGGGTGGATGATCAGGATTACACTTATGACGAAGTAGATCTGTTTGAAACGATCCCAAAAACCCGAACCTCGGAAGTTAGGCAGTGGATCGTATTCTGCACGACTTACCATCATGGCACCCAGCCATAGAACCACGAGCGTGGACAAAGCGACACCGTGGTCGTTTTCCCACGTCCGCTCTGTAAATACCACGTATTGGCTAAGGCAGACCGCAGCCATTGGAATAGGCAGCCCC
>CAYNZV010000068.1:11921-23125 GCA_964401715.1 uncultured Gemmatimonadaceae bacterium
CCTCCTCTTCGTCCAAGCTGAGGATATTGAAACGTGCCAACCGCAGCGCGCCACAGAGCAAATAGATGAACGCGACTCCCAATCCCCAACCGTGACCGAGCTGGCTGTGATAGATCAGCAAAGCAGGAACAATGCCGAAGGTGCAGATATCGACCAGCGAGTCGAATTCGATGCCGAAATGGGAGTCCTTGCCTACAAAACGGGCTATCTTTCCATCCATCTTGTCCAAGACGGCCCCCAGTAGGATAAGCCATGCGGCTGGCGTGTAACTCCCTTTGAGTCCGTAGTGCAACGCGAGGAACCCGCAAAACAGATTCCCGATCGTAAAAAGATTCGGGAGAATGGCTCTATACATCTTCGAGAACCCCGATAATTGTTACTCCTGCGCGGACCCTGTCACCCACGGTGACTCGAATCTCGCTGTCGGCCGGTAGGATCAAGTCCACTCGCGATCCGAATCGAATGAGACCGAATCGCCCCCCTTTTTCCACCGCATCGCCGTCCCGTAGATGGCAAACGATCCGCCGTGCGATGATACCGACGATCTGTTTCACCACGACGAGCGCCGCGTCAGTTTTTATACCAATGACACTCTGATGGTTGTCTGACGAGGCCGCATCGACGAAGGCTGCCCGGAAGCAGTTGCCCTGCCAGCGGACGAAATGCACGACCCCCGAAACGGGAACGCGGTTGACGTGTACGTCAAAAATCGACAGAAATGTGCTGATTTGCACGGCGACATTACCGTCGTGGACTTCACTCTCAACTTGCTCGATGCCCACGACTTTTCCGTCAGCGGCGGCTAGGACGAGGTTGGGCTCGGCAGGAGAAATGCGCTCAGGATCGCGGAAGAAATAAGCCATGAACAGGCTCATGATTCCGAATATCCCAGCGCCGTAAATTAACCCCGGCACCGAGCGTGATGCCACCAGCAGCGACAGTGCTAGAGCCACCGATACGACCAAAAAGGGCAATCCCTCTCGTGCCATCAGTAATATCTCGCCCGAGCCCGCGGACGTTCTGCGATGCGCATGCGAATGTTGCGCACTTTACCCCCACGGATTACCTCGAGGGAACACTCCTCGTCAACCCGAAGGCTGCGTAAAACAGCTATCGCCTCCTCGGCGCTGCGAATCTTCTCACCATTGACACCGACGATCACGTCACCTTGCTCAAGGCCGGCGATGTATGCCGGACTTTCGACTGCGATCTTGGCAACCAGTGCGCCATTCGTGGAGGCGAGCCCCAGATACTCTACCAAAAGCTGGGTCAGATCCTGCAAACGCAGGATTCCGAACCACGGTCTGCGGGCTTGGCCGTGCTCCCTTACCTCTTCCAAGAAGCTGCGGGCATCGTTGATCGGGATCGCGAATCCGATGCCGATGGAGCCGATACTGTAATCACTGCCTGTGTAAATAAAGCTATTGATTCCAATGACGTTACCGGCGGCGTTTACAAGGGCCCCACCACTGTTTCCCGGGTTAATGGCGGCGTCAGTCTGGATCATGTTGCGGTAATAGTAGTTGCCCTTGGGCTGTTGGAAATCGCGATCTACTGCGCTGACGACGCCAATGCTGACGGTCGGACCCAGATCGAACGGATTACCGATGGCGATTGCCCACTCACCCACTAGAATATCGTCCGAATTACCTAGGGGCGCAACCGGGAGCGCGGCCTCTTGCACTCTGAGAACAGCTAAGTCGGAAGTCCAATCGCCGGCAACGTAGGAGGCCTTGAAAGTGCGGCCATCGACGAGAGAAACAACTATGCGACTGAGCCCTCGGCGGTTGCCGATTACATGGTCGTTGGTGAGCACGAAACCTTCCTCGGCGATGATTCCCGATCCTCCTGAGGTCCGATCCCTTTCCAATAGATAATAGGGCGAAAACGGCATCAGGAAGTCTCGGAATGGGTCACGATAGGAATGCACCAACCGCTCTCTGTGGGTGACGTGGATACTAGCTACCGTGGGTTGGACTCGCTCCACCGCACGCACCACTGCGGTGCGTCTGGAGGCTTCGATGTCGGCAATGGACGCGCCGGCGCCTAGAGGGAGAAAAATCCACTGAAGCACCATAATACGAGACCAAGACCGCATCAACAAAAACGTCATAATATTAACATATATACATTTGTGTTATTCAAGGAAACGTCTCAACGGCCATTAAAGATACGACACCCGAACCAGGCATAAACCTCGTGCCGGCGCTGTGGGGCCGGCTAACGCACGATCCCCGGACTCCAAAAGAACCTGGATATCGCCTGCCGGCCGGCGGCCTGAGCCGATCTCCACCAATGTGCCGACCATGATGCGAACCATATGCCGCAGAAAACGGTTGGCTTCGATCTCAAACACGATCTCACGGTCGACCGCTTCAATTCCGGCTTCGCGAACGAAGCATTCGAAATGCTCGGGGGGTGGATCCTGTTTGCAGAATGCACCAAAACGGTGTTTCCCCACAAAAGCGGCTGCCGCAGCCCGCATCGGTTGCAGTTCCAGGACTCGGTAGCAACTCCACACTTGGCTGCGATGCAGGGCCGTTTTGTCCGTAATGATTCTATATCGATAGCGCTTCCCGCTGGCATCGTAGCGGGAGTGAAAGTCTGCGGGTACTGATTCCACCTTGAGGATGGAGATATCCTTGGGAAGGAGACCGTTCAAACCTCGGCGTAGGTGATGCATGGACATGCTACCGCTCGTTTTGATGTGGACAACCTGTGCTAGTGCATGAGTGCCGGCATCAGTCCGACCGGAGGCGATCGGAACCACTGTTTTCCCCAGCAAGGTGCTGAGTGCGCGGGAAAGTTCATCTTGAACTGTGCGTCCCCGATTTTGACTTTGCCAACCTTGGAAGTCGGTGCCGTCGTACTCGACGATGAGGCGGAGGTTGCACCAACTCAGTGGACGTTCCAAGGCAGCCATATCAAAAAGCAAGAAACGGCAACGACAGCAGTAGCGGCTCCAAAATCTCTACGGTGAAAGCGCAGCTCGCGGTAGGTGGTCCGATTGGCACCTCCACGGTAACAGCGACTCTCCATAGCCACAGCGAGGCGATCGGCACGACCAAACGCCGACACGAATAATGGAACCAACAAGGGAACTAGGCGCCATATACGTTGGAACGGATTGCCACCGAAGTCGGCACCTCTAGCCAATTGCGCTTTGTAGATGCGCTCGGCCTCTTCGATTAACACCGGAACGAATCGGAGTGAAATGGTCACCATCATCGCCATCTCGTGGGCCGGGAATCCGACGGCTCTCAGAGGATTCAGCAAGCGCTCCAATCCATTTGCCAGCTCTACCGGCGCCGTTGTCAGAGTCATGAGGGCAGCGGTAGTTATGACCAATGAAAGCCGCAAGCTGAAATAAGCACCCCGTCCCAGACCTTCTCGGCTGATAGCCGCGTCGGCGAATGGAAGCTCCAACAAAACGGATCCAGGTGTCATCAGGGCGTGCATGACAAAGGTGAAGAAGAAGAGCCAAACGAAGGGACGCAGGTTGCGCACGATCATGGCGGGAGGAAGACGCGACAAGGCTATGGCAACGGTGAGGAAGGCGGCAAAGGCGAGAAGTGGTGCGAAGCCGTCGGCGATTAACACCGCGGTCATCAACAGCAGAGCTGACAGGAATTTGGTGCGCGGGTCAAGTCGGTGGATCGTCGAATCGGATTCCACATACCTGCCTATGGTGATGTCTTTGAGGATGGGCATCTAGCCGCCAAGGAATCGAGTGCTGAACGCTTTGCTGGCCTCCAGAGCGCCAGGCGCGATCAATCCTGACTCGATCATCTGCTCCAACAGGGTTTGCCAACGATCCGTACTCATGTGACCAATGCCGTGACGCTGGGCGACGCCGTCCAACACCAACGGCTTGGACTCTCTAGCGCCATAGGCGAGGATGTCGAGGTCCATTTCCGGGTTCAAACGGTGAATGTGTTCGTTGGTTTTTTTGGGATTATCCAAGTATAGCTGCCAACCCTCCACAGTCGCCGAAACAACGGCCTGTAGCAGCTCCGGTCGTTGAGCAATGGTTTCTTCCGTTACGATGAGGACGCTGGCGTAGGGATTGAACCCTGTATCAGAGACCAGCAGTGCTCGGGGATCTGCACCCTGCTTGCGTGCCACAAAAGGCTCACTGAACAGATAGGCCTGCTGGGCAAAGTTCGGATTCAGCAAGAACTGAGTAACATTCCCCGGGTACGGCACCAGCTTCACGCCCGGAAATGGATATTTCTTTTTCAAGTAGTGAGAAAAGGCCGGCCGTTGAGACAAGGCTAGGGTTACGTTGCCGATCTCTTCGACGCGCTCGATCCCCGAAGAAGAATGAACCATTATGCAGCGCGGATTGATCTGGTACGGAGCCATGACGGCGACCACGGATGCCTGCTGAGACCGCGCATTGAGCACATCATCGGCGTTCGTTACGCCGAATTCCACCGCGCCGGTGGCCACGAGTTGAATGACCGGCGCTTCGGGCCCGCCGCCGAGGATTTCCACCTCCGTGCCGGCTTTCCGGTATAAGTCGTGGACCGCAGCAGCGTAGAAACCTCCGTGTTCGGCCTCGGGGAACCAGTTCAATGCCATTTTGGCGTGGACGACGCCCGACTCGGCAATTTTGGTTTCTTTCTCGCCGCATCCCATCTGAATCACAAAAACCAGCGACCACAGGATGCAGCTGAAGGCCAAGCCGCGAATCGATGATCTCAATGGCTGCGTGGCCAATTTTCTATTTCGATGAGCGAAGGTTTGCATCGATAGATCACCTTTGTTGATGAGTTGGACTATTCCGTTTCAGTTGACCGGTCCGCGCCAACGTGCCAACACAAGATTGCTCATGAGGTTGACGCTCGAGAAGATACCCAAGCCCAACACCGTACAGAACAGTATACAGGCGAAGAGATAGTCGGTCTTGGCCTGGCCATTGGTCAAGATGATCAAATAGCCGAGTCCAAAATCTTCGGTGCCATAGCCGGCGAAAAACTCGCCGACAATAGCGCCGATTACCGAAAGTCCGCTCGAAATCCGGGCACCTGTAAGCATGTTCGGGACAGCGTGTGGTAACCGCAGCTTCATGAGTAGCTGCCATCGATTGGCATTACTCATCTTGAACAGGTCAATGAGGTTGGCATCGACCGAAGTCAATCCGTTGGTGGTGTTGGCAATGATCGGGAAGAGGGAAATGATGAACGAAACCGCTACCACTCCGTGGAATCCGTGACCTATCCACAGAATAATCAATGGAGCCACGGCAACGATTGGCACGGTTTGCAGAAAGATTGCGTACGGGTACAGGCTGCGTTCGATGACCTTCGATTGAGAAAAGACCAAGGCAATAGTGAGCCCGATCACAAAACTGAGTGCAAAACCGCAAAGTGCGCCCGTGGCCGTGAGCAAAGCCGCGCCAAAGAGGGTTCCTATATGAGCGCTAATCGCCGCGGCGACGCGCAGTGGTCCCGGAAGCAAAAACGGCTTGATGGAGAACGCGACCACAACGGCGTGCCAAAGGATTAAGAGCATAACAAAAAAGGCCAATGGCGGAAGTACAGTCCTTGCTAACCAGTGAAAACGATGCATCAAGCTCGAGTTTGGTGTAAGGTGAGGGCCACCTGTTCCACTTTTTCGTTGAAGCGGACATCGGTGCGCAATGATGGTAGGCGAGGATACGGGAAGGGCACCGCTATGTCTGCGACCAATCGTCCGGGTCGCGCGCTCATTACCAGGACGCGCTGGCTCAGGTAGACCGCCTCAGCAACGTTGTGGGTAACAAAAAGTCCCGTCCATTGATCCCGTCGCCAAAGTTCCGAGATCTCTTCGTTCAACCGAAGCCTGGAGATCTCGTCCAATGCTCCGAACGGCTCGTCCATGAGCAGCAGACGGGGTTGGGTAACCAACGCGCGGGCGATGGAGACCCGCATGCGCATTCCCCCTGACAATTGACTGGGAAAACTGCGGCGGAACTCCTCCAAGCCGACCATTTGCAGTGCCGTATTCACATGCTCGCTGCGCACTTCGCTGTTTCGGTTCGCCAACTCTAGCGGTAGTGAAACGTTGCGCTCGACGGTGCGCCACGGGAGCAAATTGGGATCTTGGAACACGAATGCCATGTCGTTACTCGCACGACGTGCAACCACGGGAGCCACATCCGCAACAGTCAGGGTTCCGGCGCTGGTTTCCGTGAGCCCGGCGACCAAGCGCAAAAAAGTCGATTTGCCGCATCCAGAAGGTCCGACTATGGTGACGAACTCTTGGCGCTGTATGGAAAGCTCAATGCTCTGCAAGGCAAGCGTTCCATCGGCGAAACGCTTGCCAGCTGCTCGCGCCACCACCAAAGGCGCCGAGTCCACCTCCGATTCAGCCACGAGGATGATAGGTCCGGTGGACCTCCTTTAAATCCAGCCGGTGGACCTGTGCGTACACCTGGGTGGTAGAGATGTCGGCGTGACCCAATAACTCCTGAACGTCACCCAAGTGCGCACCGCCCTCCAAAAGATGGGTAGCAAACGAATGTCGCAAAGTGTGCGGACTGATCTCCTTACCCAGGGAAGCGCGGTCAGCAGCTGTGCGGATGATTTTCCAAATGCTCATACGAGACAGCCCCCCCCCCTGGGCATTGAGAAACAGTTTGTCGTCCGAATTAGGTTGGGCAAGGTGGGGGCGGGCGTCGCGAATATATCGACCCACATGGGCCACGGCGTGGCTACCAATGGGAACCAAACGCCGATGTCCCCCGCGTCCAGGAACCTGCAGTTGACGGCGTTCAAGAATCAGGTTCGAAACCGTAACACGGGTGAGCTCGGAAGCTCTCATGCCAGAAGCGTACAACAACTCTATTATGGCCCGATCCCGCAGTCCGAGGAGATCGGTGCTATCAACCGCATCCATAAGGCGTTCAACCTCATCGATGCTAAGGAATTCGGGTAGTTTGCGCGCGAGCCTTGGGGGTTCGGTTTCCGCCGAGGGGTCGGTAGTGGTTCGCCCGTGGGAGAGCAGAAAGGCGTGAAATCGTTTTATCGATGTGACGTTCCGAGCGATCGTTGCCGGCCTGAACCGGCGTTCTTGCAGTGACTGAAGGAGCTCGGAGATATGTTGGGGGGCGATGGCCGCGGGCTCCGACAATCCGCGCCCGGCAAGGGCGCCGAGATAACGGATCAGATCTCGACGATATGCGGACACCGTATTGGCTGCCAATCCCATTTCCACTTCCACGGCGGTCAAAAAGTCGTCAAGGGGTGTTTGAAAGCCTGTTGGGAGTGGTACGGCGCTCGAAACCCTATTTTCGGAAGGTCTGGATCTTGTCATTTTCGATGGGGACACCTTCGAGTTCAAGCAAGGCCTTCTTCCAAGCAACACCCGCTGAATATCCGCTTAATTGGCCCGTCGAAGCGATCACACGGTGACATGGGAAGATGATCGGCAACGGGTTTTGGCTACAGGCGTTGCCCACTGACCGAGCGTTGTGGACAGGCAGGTCGAGTCGCAGCGCCAAGTCGCCGTAGGTTTCATAGGAACCGTACAGTATCTCCTTCAAGGCCATCCAGACCCGGCGTTGAAAGATGGTACCCAACTTATCTGGAATGGTGAATTCGAAATCGACCTCTTTACCCTGAAAATACGACATTATCTTGGCTATCATTCGCTGTCCGGTCTCGTGCGGTGGCATATATCGCCCAATCGTGGTAGGCCGTTGCGGGTCGAAATCGAAGGGCGCCATCTGAACCTTGATGACGTTTGCATCCTGCCAGGCTAAGCGCACAGTGCCGAACGAAGTGATGATTTCGGTCAAGGACGTGAGCTCTGGTTCGGCTGCCCATCTGTTAGTCATTACCTGCGTCTTTTTTCCTGTAAACGATGTTCGGCGTTTCTCTTCGCCATCGACAACATCGTTGATTTGAGGCCGCGTCGGGGAATGGCGAACTGGATCGGCGATTTCGATTTCGAACGCAGCCAATTCCGCACCATGTCTTGATCAGGAAGTTGTACCGAAAGATGAATTTCTGACGGGATAGCCGTTGTGTCCAGATAAAACTGGCGTACGAAAGCCGATAGAATCCCACCTTCATTGCTCTCTGAACACCCATCCAAATAGTGGTGTTTTTCTCCCACTAGTCTACCTTCACGGACCTCCAGTACTGTACAACAAGCGTCCACTGACGAAACAGCAAGACCAAACACGTCGCGGCTGACAGTGTCTTCAAAAAAGACTTTCTGGCGAGCCCGTACGGTTTCCACCGCAGCGAGCTGATCGCGCAACCGTGCTGCCGATTCAAACCGCAGCTCGCGGGCTGCTCGTTTCATCTGCCTTTTTAGATCGCGAATTACTTCAGAATTGTGCCCCTGCAGAAAACTCCATGCGCGATCGACAGAAGCGAGGTATTCTTGCTGGCCAATTAGCCTTTGGCAAGGTCCGTGACAGCGGTGCAGGTGATAGTCGAGACAAAGCTCGCGAGGTCGTCCCGGCAGCGAATGCTCACAGCTTCGGATAGGGAAGAGTTTATGCATCACCTCTAGAGTCCCAGCCATGGCGCGCGCATCGGCGAACGGTCCGAGGTACTTGGAGCCATCGTCGACAATGTCTAAGGTAGCGAAGATGCGGGGGAACGACTCGTTCGTACGTCGTAGGTACGGTAACCTCTTAGCGTGTTTCATCCGGACGTTGAATCTGGGTTTGTACTCTCGGATCTGATGGGCTTCAATGGCTAGGGCTTCTAGCTCGTCGGTGGTAATCAGGTAGTCCACTTGGGCGACGGCATCCATCAGCTTGCGGAACCTACGCCTGCCGTCCGATTTGGTCCGTCCGAAATATGAACGCACCCGTTTCTGCAGATTTTTCGCCTTCCCCACGTATATGACCCGTCCTTTGCCGTCCTTCATCAAGTAAATGCCGGGAGCTGCGGGCAAACCCGCCACTTGGCAACGCAATTTCTTCGTAAACTGGCTGCTCATCCTCCTGCTTTACTCTCGATGTAGAAGGGGCACGCGGGGATCGCGTAAATTAGTGAAAATTGGGAAGATATCGCAAGAACCCGAAGGCTTCATCCAGGCTGCTTCAGGGTCTTCCGATTTGCTTAAGCAAAACCGCGGTTTCTAATTGACAAATGCCAAAAGGGATCAACCGTGATCGATATTTGTGACGAGAGGCCGTGCTGCTCTGGTGCGGGAGTTTTTCGGGACATTTGCAGCCTACGGGTGGCGGGCCATAGGAAACAGCCGCGAAGCACTATCGCGGATCTATTTCGGAAACCTGAATGCCGCTTTTAAACAGCTGTACAAAATGGGTAGATACACTTTGCCCGCTGAAGATCAGGCGTAAGTCCAATTCAGTCTGCGGATGGAATCGCGCGGGTGCGATTGACGGAGCCCACGCCGGCAATCGACATAGTAGCGAACAGATCCCGCAAAACCCAACTGCAGGCAAACTCGCCCAATCTGTTTAACGCTTCCGCCATGATCCGATTTACCTTGGCCGAGGAGACGCAAGTAAGATTGGAGCTCTAAAATTCTCTGGGGCAACGCGTACGAACGGTGATCTCGGGCATTTTAAATCCGGGTCGTCATGGGATTGGTCGGGATGCAGCAGACGATGCCGGTCGAAGCTCGGGCAGCGACGTGTATCTTTATCGGCTGCTTGCTGACCAAAGAGTCTTAAAGACTAGAATGCTATAGGTGCGTTTGTATTCGTCACCAAAAAAAACGACGGGCAGGAGCCGAAATAAGCTACTCGTTTTCTGTTTGTGTTTGCCTTACAGCGTTAGTGTTTGTGTTCCTTGATCTGTTTTTTATTCTCTGCCGCAGCTTCTTTCTCCAAGGCGTTGTCGAGTATCATTTTCACCTCGTACGCGTACTCCTCCAGCTTCCTCTCAATCTGCTTGAGCGGTTTTACCTCTTTCTTCAAAGCGGCCACGCTCTCTTTGTTTTTTTTGACGTGTTCCCGCAGCTTGCTCAAGCTCTTCTGAGTCTTGGTTAGTTTGATCCGAAGATCCGGGGCTTCCTTAGCGTACTTGACGAAGACCATGAAAATTATGGCTATCGACACGACCATCATCAACGCCGCGATCGTTTCTGGCTGGAACATCAGTTTAACGAAGTCCAATATTTTACCTTCCGATAGAGACGTTTCTAGGATACCGATCCGAACAGGCCAAAGCAACCAATTTGTTATTCGTCAGGTTGCCTGGCTTCCCTCATCTTTGCAGATTCACGCGGTCCCTCGTGAATCGACAATCGAGTTCTGTTTCTTCAAAGGAATCCAATGCCGAATCGAGTCTTGGATGTTGCCCTTATCGCCATGTACGGAAAAACGTGGGCTTTGGAAGAAAACTATAAGCGGATGGAAGGTTACGTCCGTGAAGCTGCCGTCAACGGGGCGGAACTAGTCATTGCGCTAGAGACTGTTTTGGATGGCTACATCTGCGGGAAGTGCGAAAGCGATCCCAGCGTGACCAAGGAAGACATGCTTGAGGTGGCGCAGTCGGTCCCGGAGGGTCCCTATTTACAGCGGGCGGCAGCGTTGTGCCGCGAGTTGAATATCTATCTAGTATTCGGTTTTCTGCACAAGGAGGACACCGACCTGTTCAACACAGTCGCCTTGTTCGATCCCGATGGTGCTATCATCGCCACCTACAGCAAGGTCAATTCGGACTCGGAGCTCTTCATCGTGCCCGGCAGGAAACTGGCACCGGTAGATACGCCCATCGGTCGCATCGGTTTCCTTATCTGCATGGACCGAACCGTCCCGGACAATTTTCTCACGCTGGGCGCGCAAGACGTGGAGATCATTATCATCCCGATGGATGGCTCGGGAGGTCCGGAGAATACCAAAACCATGTCGCAGCGGGCGCGGGACTGTTTCTCATTCGTCTTGGTGGCAAACACCTGGAGCTCGGTCATGGTTGAGCCAGATGGCTCAATCGGTCTGGAACGATACGAGACGGGGTGTGTCAGCATGCAACGAGTTCACTATAACCACATACTCAAAGGAAATGATCGCTGGCATTACGTTCGCCGCCGGCCCGATCTCTACGGACCGCTTACAGGTCCCTCCGATAAGCTGAACCACTACGACGCCGATGGTTACCCGAGTGTGGAATTGGAATCGATCCGTGCTTGTGCCCACGAAGGCTTAACTGACTAAGGAGACCATATGGCCACGTCGCGATACACAGCCCAGCTCTTGCAGGAGATCCCCTACGCAGATCGCGTTTGCC
>CAYNZV010000069.1:0-5865 GCA_964401715.1 uncultured Gemmatimonadaceae bacterium
CGTTAACGATTCAGGAACGTTTGAAGCGGGTGTTCTACGCCCCGAGGTCCAGCTTCGAAGCGGTGGTGGGTAAGGAGGATTGGTTGGATTGGTTCCTTCCAACGGTGCTCGTGGCAGCTCTCGGTTTGGTTTCCCACACGTTGAGTATTCCGGTGATGGACAACTTGGATACTCCGGTGCTTCAGAACCAGCTGCAGGAGATGAATGAAGAGCAAAAGCAGCAGTTTCTGAACAGCATGGACATGTTGAAAGCACAGGGATGGGTCATGATACCGGTAGGCACCTTCAGCACTCTGGTGGTGGTAGCTTTTGTTCTGCAGGTGATGTTGCGATCACTTTTCGAGGTCGACGTTACATTCCGACAATCACTGGTTATCAAAGGGTACGCTTCGCTGGTCGTGGGACTGGAGTGGTTGTTCAGAGCGCTCTTGATCAACATTCAACAGACGCCCATAGTGCAGACTGGCATGGGTTGGTTCGTTCCCCAAAATGTCGCCACCACGTTTGTTGGGCGCGTTTTGGCCGATATCAATTTTTTTGACCTGTGGCAGATTGCTATCATTGCAACCGGCATGTCGGCGCTAGGCAATGTAGCTATGCGCAAAGCTCTCATCTCGGTTCTGGTTCTGTGGGGCATTTATGTTGGAGGTGGCGCGGCGATAGCGACGGTCACTTCTTCCATGTTGCAACAGGGAATGGCACCGACGGGTTAAACAGTTCTCGACTAAATGAAACGACGATGATCAAACTATCCACCATGAGCAGCGTCTGTCCCGACTGGACCCTGGACGAGGTCTTTGCCGGCATGAAACGGCATGGATACAAGGGTTTTGAACCTAGGGTCGAGTGGAACCACTCCTGCGGCATTGCACTGGAGCTGTCAGCTGTGGAGCGAAAGGAGATGGTAAGACGATTTTCCGATGAGGATCTGGAGCTATGCTGCATCGCCACCGGCGTGCAGATGGCGGCAGAAGATATCTCCGTTCGCTCCGGCCAAATTGAAGACCTACGGCGCTACATCGACCTCGCCGGCGATCTGAACTGTCCGCTGCTGCGCACCTTCGGCGGCATCTGGTCCCACGACAAGGAAATCAAGGTGATGGTGGACTACGTGGTGGAGGGGTATTCACAGGTGTTGGACCAGGCACGCGATCGCAAAGTCACTGTGCTCTTGGAGACCCACGATCATTGGAGCAACTCGGTCACCGTCAGGGCGGTGCTCGAGCAGGCCAACCATCCCAATCTGAGGGCGCTTTGGGACATCATGCATCCGCAACGGGTGTTCGAGCGAACGACTGAAAGCTTCGAAGTGCTTAAGCCTTACATTGCCCACACCCACGCTCATGATGGCACCTTTGTCGAAGGAAGAATGACCACCCTTCCACTGGGAGAAGGGATCTTCGATCACCTCGTTCCCCTACAACTATTGAGCGCCGCCAACTTCGAGGGCTTCTTTTCGGTGGAGGTCATCCACACTCCTGGTAGCGATCATGATCCTGATGGCGTTCTGAGTCAGTACGCCAAGGAATTCTGGAATTTGCTTGAACAGACCTGATCTTGCACCTCAAGGCATGACGAACAATGCTGGTTTCCGAAGACCTCGAAAACGGGTAAGCGGGTGATGGTGGTGGACGATTCGGAGGTGATGCGCATGGCTATGTGTACTGTTGCTCGCAAGATGGGGTATGACACCTTCGAGGCGGCAGACGGTCCGGCCTTTCTGTCGTTGGCAAGAAACTAGTCTGACTTGGTCATACGCGACCTCAGCAGGAGGGGATGGACGTAATTGGGGCGATACGGGACGATGTGAAGCTCAAATCTATACCCGGTAATCATTTTGATAACGAAGTGGTAAACGTAAAACGTAAGCGAC
Source organism: uncultured Gemmatimonadaceae bacterium (assembly GCA_964401715.1). Taxonomy (GTDB): domain Bacteria; phylum Latescibacterota; class UBA2968; order UBA8231; family UBA8231; genus CAYNZV01. The sequence continues at coordinate 1,874 of CAYNZV010000069.1, forward strand.
GCGGTGGCGGAGCACGTGACCGACTTTCTGCTTAAACCAGTAGCGCCAGTCGAGCTCCGTAAAAGGATTCGCAAGTATATTGGTTGAGATCGGAAAATCCAAAGTATCCCGACCAACACTCGAAAGACACATGATGACCACCAAACATCAGGTGCGCGAAGCCCCATCAAGTGCAGCCGGACTCCTGAGCAACATCGGCCCTGGCGTGGTTGTGTCCGGGTCGGTGGTTGGGTCGGGCGAGCTTCTGGTCACGACCCGCATGGGTGCGGACGTGGGATTCGTTTTTCTGTGGGGTGTTATCGTCGCCTGCGTAGTCAAGTTTTTTATCCAGCTCGAACTCGGACGTCAATGCATCCTGCACAACGACACGACGATCCAGGCGTTGGCGCGCATCGCTGGACCACGCTTGTACGGAACCTCTTGGGTTGCCTGGCTCTGTGTGGTGGGATACTTCTCCGTCATGATCGCACTGGTCGGCATCATCGGTTCGGTAGCGGGTTTGTTGGTCACGGTTTCTCCGACGTTGTCCTACGAGCTTTGGGCAGTGGTGATCTTTTTGGTCATGTCCGTGATGCTGTATCGCGGCACATATGGCGATCTGGAAAAGATCGTCTCTGTACTGGTTACCAGCTTCAGCCTCGTCGTCGTCGGCTCGGTGGCTGCGCTGCAATGGACTGGTTTCTCCATCAGCCAATCACAGCTGATGTCCGGTTTCCGTTTTTCGATGCCACCGGAAGGAGCTTTCGTGGCGCTCGCGGTCATGGGATCGGTGGGAGCTACCGCTGTAGAGCTCTTTATGTATCCCTACTGGGTAAAGGAGAAGGGATATCCGGATTTCGTCGGTGAACGGGATGATTCGGAAGGCTGGGAGCGCCGCTACCGAGGCTGGATGCGGGTGTTAACGACGGATGCCCTAGTTTGCACCTCAATCGCCTTGGTGATTACCTGCGCCTACTACCTGCTCGGGGCTTCGATTTTGAAGGGCCTCAACGTCGTTCCTCAAGGTATGCAGGTCGTCGAACACGTTTCGCTGATCTTCACTGAGAGTCTAGGGAGATGGGCGTATTACATCTTCATGTTCGGCGGATTCTGCACACTTTTTTCTACGCTTTTGGTGTTCACTGCTAGCTCCGGTCGCATAAGCATGGACTTCCTGCAGCAAGTCGGGGTTACGTCGCTAGGTGAGGCGGAACAGAATCTGAAATGGCTGCGCATTTTACAAATTCTATTCCCTCTCTCCTGGCTTTGCGCTATGCTGATTGTCCCTGACACACCGCTTGGCCTAGTGCTGGTAGGCGCCAACGCAAACAATCTGCTGTTGCTACCGATGGCGTATGGCGTGCTGCATCTAGCCATGCGTTCCGCCGGAGCCGAACGCATGCCGCTCTGGAGCGAGGTCGGACTACTTTTCACCATTTGGGTGATTACCAACTTTACCGCGGTGAATCTCTACAACACTTGGACTTCAGGAGGCCATTGATGCCGTCAGCGTCCATGGACGGGTCATCCGTCCAATATCTCCCGTTCCCGATTGAAATCGACCAATTCGCGATAGCGAATGCTGGTCCCTCCGAAGACGTCGAGAGCACTACCCACGGTGAAATCCAGACGGCCACCACCCAAGGTTTCGATGAGCTCGATTTCCGCAAAGCTGCGAATGCCCCCCGCGTAGGTGGTTGCTATCGGGGTGATATCACCGAGAAGCTGTACTACTTCTTTGGCAATCCCCGACTGCTTGCCTTCCACGTCTGTGGCATGCACTAGGAACTGGGAGCAACAAGCTGCTACCTTTCGAAGATTAGCAGCCGTTATCTCGAGGTCGGTAGCTCGTTGCCAGCGCTCGGTCATAGCTATGTAAGCACCATCCACGCGAGCGCAACTCAAATCTACCACCAAGTTGTGGCTGCCTACCTTCGTCGCCAGATTTTCCAGGTGGTCTTGACGGAAGCGACCGTCGACAAACAGGTGGGAGGTTACAATTACCTGTGCCGCTCCCCGGTCCAACCACCTGCGCGCGTTGTTCAGATTGATGCCGCCGCCCAATTGAAGCCCGTAAGGAAACGCAGCCAATGCTTCCTGAGCGGATTCTTCGTTTCCGGGTCCCAGCATGATAACGTGGCCGCCGTCGAGGCTATCATCCCGGTACATCTGTGCGTAATATGCCGGAGAACGTTCGCTGGTGAAGTTCGTTATCGGATCGTCGTCGCCAAGGCTGGTACCCACGATTTGTTTGACGACACCATTGTGAAGGTCAATGCAAGGCCGGAAGCGCATGTACCTGTTCTCGATCAGGAACCGTTCGGAGCGACGAAGATGCTCAACAGGTTATCGCCGTAGCGACGTTGTCGCACTACCTCCAAATCTCCGCGCGAAATCTCGGTGTCACGGTTGTGCTGCACTGCGAGCAAACCGCCCGGATTCAACAGGGCTCCGTCGTTTAATCTGTCCACCAACGCGTGATACAATGATGATCCACGCAGCTTGGCACGATAGGGAGGGTCCAGATAGATAGTGTCGAAGCCGCGACCCTTCTCCACGAGCCGCGGTATCAACACCTCCGCCTTGGCACTGAGGAGCTCGACGCCCCGTAAGCGCCACTCACGAACGAGGTCTTTCAGCAGCTTGCTGCGCTTGCGGTGGGGTTCGTTCATGGTAACCTTGCTCCCTCTGCTGTGGGCTTCCAAGCCAATCTGGCCGCACCCTGCGCACAGGTCGAAGAAATTCCGTCCTTCGAGGGGCCCTAACATGGCAAACAGGGACTCTTTAAGGCGCGACGAAGTGACGCGAATGTCTCCATATCGCCGTGGGTTGAAGGGGATCTCTCGACCTCGGAGGTCGCCTGCCACGATGCGCACTGGAGCCTTGCCAGAAGAGATTGATAGAAGCTTCGGGAGCGCACGGCACGGCGCTCTCTCGGGGTCACATCACCTCAATATAAGATGGGGTCGGAACCGAAAAAGTTCCACACCTCAAACGGCCATGTTGAGGCATTTGGTGATGCGTCGCTTCAACTTCTCTGGATCGGGCGGTTTGAGCATGTACTCGGCGATGCTAAGTGCGATAGCCGCTTTGACATCGCGCCGATCTCCCGAAACGGTCAAGATATTGACTGGGGTGGGTTGAGTTAGGCCCATCTTCTGGAGCTTGATACCGTTTTGAGTCGGCATTTCTAAATCGACCATTGTGAGATCGGGCGTTAACTCCATGGCTTTGGTGGTATGGATGGTCCATTTTCTACAACATGTTACCGATGGCGAAGCGCAGCATCCAGAAATCGTAGATTACTAAGTTTCGCTTCTTGCGTCTTCTTTCGGCTTCCTTTTGAGCAATGGATGTCGGCTGATCGGCGTTTTCCGACGGTTCTATCCGTTCGCTCTCTTTATATAGGGACATGTTTCTGCCATCTGCTTGATTTCGGGAAAGATCTCAACCGCTTTCCTCGGGGAAATACCTATGCCGAAATTCTTACTGAGCCCATGTGCAACGCGCTATAGACAGGCCAGATCGTACCCATTGTCGTGCTTGTCATAGTGATGGCTTACCGCCAAAACTATTTCCTCGATCATGTCTGCATTCAGCAAAAGCAACTCGCTGATGCCGCCGTGATTGGCCACGCTGCACTTAGTCCGGTCTCCGCTTCGTGAAAGCTTCTGACCGATCCCCATCCGTCGAAGGTATTGGTTCGGGGCCTTCCCTACTGCATCGGCGCGCTCGCATCTGCACCAAATATGTTACCGAATTTCGAGACTTCCTTGACTGCAGTTTGAAAATCAAGTCATTACGACATCGAATCTTTGTTGTTGAGTCTATGTGGGGTTCCGGTTACCAGTTCTCGCGAATTACAACCCGCATTAAATGGGGAATGACGACCTCAAAATAAATATGCGTAATCGCTTGCCATATCGTTGTTTATTCGGGCCAAGTTTCGTCATTATTGCTTATTAGTACCGTCGTCGGGCTACATCTATTGACCCCCCTCAGGGGTTGCCGTA
>CAYNZV010000069.1:5965-22715 GCA_964401715.1 uncultured Gemmatimonadaceae bacterium
TTGATGCGTGGGGACGGCACTAGGTTGCAGTTCGTCGAACACCCCTCCGGTGCCCAGTGTTATTTGGAGCAAGGTGACCCTCTGCCGGCCTCGACCTTGCAAGCTTGCCGAAACGCCGATGCGGTTTTGGTCGGAGCGATGGGGCTGCCGGATGTGCGCTGGCCCGACGGTACTGAGATGCGTCCGCAAGTGGATCTGCGTATTCAGCTCGATCTCTACGCCGGCGTACGGCCGATCTATCTTTATGCGAGCGATCACACTCCCTTGAAGGGGGTGGCAGCAGGTGACATTGATCTTGTTGTCCTACGCGAAAACGTGGAAGGCCTCTTCGCTTCGATGAATGCTGGTATCGATATCCGCGGCGAACTGGCGGTGGATTCCATGGTAATCACAAAATCCGGCACTGAACGATTGGTGCGGTACGCTTTCCAACTGGCGTGCGAGCGACGCTGCGATCCCATGAAGGTGACCTGTGTCGACAAGGCCAACATCCTGCGGTCCATGGCCTTTTTCAGGAATGTCTACAATGAGGTTGCCACAGATTATCCAGACGTCGAGAAGGACCATGTATACATCGACGCAATGGTGCTTTATCTAGTCCAACGTCCGGAAACGTACGACGTTTTGGTGATGGAGAACATGTTCGGTGATATAGTCTCTGATCTCGCTGCTGGACTGGTAGGGGGCATGGGCATGGCGCCATCTGGCGACATCGGCGAAGATGCTGCGGTATTTCAACCTTCCCACGGCACTGGACCGGACATTGCCGGGAAGGGGATCGCCAATCCGGTGGCGACCATTCTGTCGGCCGCCATGATGTTACGCTGGTTGGGTACGGCCCATGGCGACGATAAAGCGATTGCCGATGGAAAACGTATCGAAAACGCAGTGCGTGCGACCATGATCAAACCAGGCATCGGCACGCCCGACATTGGGGGACAGTTGAGCACCCGACAACTTACCGACGAGATTATTGCAAACTTGGAATAGCTCGCCGCTCCATCCTGAAGGCACGAACATTTTCTCTGGCGTTGTCGATCGGCGCTGTTTCCTGCAGTGGACGGCGGTAATGGCATCGCTGCCCTTGGGGTCAGTGCGGCTGCTTGCCAATGCCCAACGGCGCCGATTGCGCGAGTTGGGCATCCGTATTGGTTACTTGCAAACGGGGCCCAACAACGCGATCACCGACGTTCCTGGAGTGCGTGTTGGCCACGTCACTTTGATTCAGGGGAATGGCCCGTTGACGGTGGGAAAAGGACCCGTGCGTACCGGAGTAACCGCCATTCTGCCGCACGATGGCGATTTGGTACGTCAGCAGTTGTACGCAGCGGATTTCACCCTTAACGGCAACGGGGAGATGACTGGTCTCGGTTATGTTCGACGGACTGGGCGTCTGGGAGCTCCGATTCTGTTCACCAATACCTCCAGTGTGGGTGCGGTCTACGATGCGGCACTCGGCTGGATGCTGGAAAAAGACCCAGATTTTCTCCGAACACCATGTGCTCCGGTGCCTATCGTGGGAGAAACCTGGGCCGACTTTCTGAACGACACGGCAGGTCGCCACGTCCAGGCACAGCACGTGCGTGAAGCATTGGAGTCCGCCCGTTCCGGGGTGGTTGTGGAGGGCTGTGTGGGTGGGGGCACCGGCATGCGCGCCTTCCAATTCAAAGCTGGAATCGGTACTGCCTCTCGGCAACTTTCTGCACCAAATCCGGGATACACCATAGGTGTTGTGGTTCAGGCAAATTTCGGACGGCGTGCTCAGCTACTGGTCGACGGCGTGCAGGTAGGTCACGAGATACCGGATTTGCTGCCAGAATATAAAGCAGCGCATGACGGCAACTCCTTGTTGGTGGCCATTGCCACCGATGCGCCCTTGTTACCGGTCCAGTTGAGGCGTCTGTGCAAACGTGCCGGAATTGGAGTGGCGCGTACCGGCGGCATATCCTCCCACGGCAGCGGCGATCTTGTTCTCGCGTTCTCCACGGCCAGCGTGGACGATAAGCCCCGTTTCTTGAACCTCTCCGATGGGACGATCAACCCCATATTCCAGGCCGTAGTCGAGGCGACGGAAGAGGCGATTTTGAATTCGTTGACGACTGCCTACACTATGGTGGGCCGCGACGGCAACACCATTCACGCTCTGCCGCTGGACCGCTTGGTGCAGGTCATGCGGGCTCACGGCCATCTCAAGTGATGCGTCTGCGAGACCTGGGTGTGGACATCGGGGTGAAGCCGGTCGGAATGCGCAACGGCATAACGGACGTAAAGGGCATTTCGGTCGGTCATTGCGCAATCGCCGAAAGCGGTTTGGTGAGTGGGGTGACCGTGGTATGGCCGTACCCGGCGGGTGTTGAAAAACGGATGCTTTTTGTCGGCAAATGGTCGGCCATATTCGGGGATGACATGACTGGTCTGGGGGTGGCGGAGGACTTCGGCACTTTTTCTTCTCCGATCGCTTTGGTTCCGAGTGCCGCGGTCGGTCGTGCTTACGACGGTCTGATTCAACATGGAATTGGGCGCGATCCCGGCTTGTCTACCTCCACCGGGTGGCCGCCGGTGGTGATAGGAGTCAACGATTCGGTTCTGAATCCGCCAGCCACCAGCTTCGCAGTGTTTCGCGAGGATCACCTGGAACAGGCGATGAAAAACCTCGAGGTCGACGAGGTTTCCGAGGGCAGTGTCGGTGTCGGTCGCGGGTTGTGTGCTTTCGGTCTCAGGGGTGGAGTGGGAACGTCTTCGCGCGTTTTGCAGTCGGACGAGCAGGAGTTTACTGTTGGAGCCTTCACTGCCGCCAATGGTGGCGAAGCGGGAGACCTTTGCGTTGACCGGTATCCGATTTATACGAATCGACGCGATGTGTTCGAGCAACGACCACGATCCTTCGTAGCTCTGATCGCCACCGACGCACCATTAATACCGTTGCAGTGTCGGCAGCTGGCGCTGCGAGCCATCTCAGGTCTGTATCGGGTCGGCCTAATATCCGCCCGCACAGACGAGGGGATAGCTATCGCCTTTTCGACATTTCCGGTGGAGCAGGACGGTGCCCACCAGCTTGTCGGCCGAGTTAGCGACGACTTGCTGGTAGAGCTCTCAGCCGCCGCTGAGGAGTGTTGCGAGGAAGCTGTCCTTAACGGTTTACTGGCCGCCAAGCCGTTAACGGCAAACGGCGTGCGTCTGGAGTCTTTGAAAGCGGACACGTGGCCCCAGACCGTAAATAAGTTTAAACGAGGTGCTCAGTGAATCTGCTGTCGAATGACAAAGTAGTGCGCGAACTGCGTCGCCGCTTGCTTCGATGGTATGCCAACCACAAAAGACCATTGGCATGGCGCGAAAGCAAAGAACCTTATAGAGTGTGGGTCTCCGAAATTATGCTGCAACAGACTCGGGTTGAACAGATGGATGACTATTATCTGCGTTTCCTCCATCTTTTCCCATGTGTAGCGGATCTTGCCCGAGCATCGGAAGAACAGGTCCTCAAAGCTTGGGAGGGTTTGGGATATTACTCTCGAGCTCGCAACATGTGGAAAACCGCCAAGAAATTGGTGGATGAACGGCAAGGGCGGCTTCCAGAAACCTACGATGCGCTTTTGGAGCTGCCCGGGATTGGCCCGTACACTGCCGCGGCTATAAGCAGCATCGCCTTCGATCGGCCTCATCCGGTCTTGGACGGCAACGTGGTAAGAGTCTTTTGCCGTTTGCTCCGCATCGAAGACGATCCCCGCAAGAGTGCTATCCGTGCTCGTATGATCGCTGCCGGTGAGGCGTTGATTACCAGTGACCAACCGGGAGATTTCAATCAGGCACTGATGGAGCTGGGCGCGTGTGTCTGTATCCCGATTAATCCAAGATGTGGACATTGTCCACTCCAGGATTGGTGTCGCGCCCATCGCGAACTAGATGATCCCTCGCAACTCCCGCGGAAAACACCGAAAAAGAAAAGGCCACATCACCACGAGATCGCAGGTTATCTGCGGCGCGGAGACTCAGTCCTGGTGCGTCGGCGGCCGTCCGACCAGATGTTGGGTGGGCTTTGGGAGCTGCCTGGGGGACGCATACACGATGGCGAGAAACCACGAACGGCACTGGGCCGCAACCTGAAAGAGTGGCTCGGGCGCAGGCCACGAATCGGAATCCAGTTGACGGAGATTGCTCACGGCTATTCGCATTTCACTATAACGCTCAGTGCGTTCGCGGCCACAATGGCCGATGATCCCCCTTTGGGAAAAAACAAGGATTGGCGCTGGGCTGAGCCGCAGGAGCTGGAGGAGCTGCCGTTCGATCGGGCCCATCGGCGCCTTCTAGACCAGTTGTTTGCGATCGATGCAGCTGTAATCTGATGAGCGATATGTCCGACAAAAGCGCAATGCGCCGTCTATACGATTGGATGTTGCACTGGGCGGCTACCCCTTACGGGGGGATCGTTCTATTCGTTTGGTCGTTTGCAGAGTCTTCATTTTTTCCGATTCCTCCGGATGCCTTTCTTATCGCCATGGTGCTGGGTGCCCGCCTGCGTGCCTTCTACTTTGCTTTCGTAATCTCAGCGGCCTCTGTCCTAGGCGGTATCGCCGGCTATCTCGTCGGTTATTACCTCTGGTGGGTGGGGCCCGGCGAATTCAGCGCGATTGCCCAGTTTTTTTTCGACAATGTTCCCGGGTTTTCCGCGGCTCAGTTCGATAGGATACAGGAATTGTACGAAGAGTGGGACTTCTGGGTTGTATTCACTGCCGGCTTCACGCCGATTCCTTACAAGATCATCACAGTCTCCGCTGGTGCCTTCGATATTTCGTTCGTCATCTTTGTAGTTGCATCGGCCCTCAGTAGGGCAGCACGCTTTTTTCTCGTGGCCTACCTGTTGTGGAGATACGGGGAGTCTATCCGCGAGTTTATCGATCGGCGTTTCAACCTGCTGAGTATCATTTTTGTGATTCTGCTGGTGGTGGGGTTTTACTTGGTAAAAGTCTGGTCAAGCTGACCGCGTCACTGGAGTGCTAATCGCCGTGAAGCTCCTCGCGGGCTTTGCGAAAACGCCTGACCCGGCGCCCGAAGATTACCACTAGGCCGATCAGGGCAACATACAGCAGGAACTCGTAGGCCGGATGACTCCAGCCGATGATCGTGGGCCACAAGCTGGCGATACAGAGGATGATGAAGATGTCCTCCCCCCAATGTCGCGGGCCGCGGTCGCCGGTGGGAAGCTCAGACATTCGCCAACGCTTTGTAGATGGTATAATTCTTCAAGATCTTCTTGACGTAGAGTCTGGTTTCGCGATATGGAATCCGCTCGATGAAGGCGTCTGAATCCTTGAGGGGGAAACGATCCATCCATTTGCGAGCAACATGAGGACCAGCGTTGTAGGCCGCCAAACCTAGATGAAAACCCATGACGGAGGATGCGCCTTCGTCAAAAGCTCGAACCTGATCACCGAGAAAGCGGCTGCCCATCCGAATAGATACTTCGGGATCGAACAGGAAATGGCTTTCGAATCGCCGCAACCCCATGCTGCGTGCTAGGCGGCGCCCGGTGTCCGGCATGATCTGCATCAAACCTCGGGCACCGACTCGGGAAATGGCGTCTTCGTTGAAGAAACTCTCCTGCCGTATCACCGCCAAGATTAGGTAGGGATCTAGCCTAGCTTCGCGGCCCGCCTTCACCACCTCATTCCAATAATAATTGGGATAGAGATGGGATAGAGTGGACTGACTGGAATCTTCGTTGGCAATGCGGGTTGCCATAACCAGTGCCCTGTCCAATAAGCCGAAACTCTCATATCGATCCCTGATCACCTTGAGCGCAGGGGTGTTTTTCTCGTTGGTCCGTTCAACCTCCCTGAGTTCTGTCGCTGCCAAATGGATGAGGCCAAGCTCGTGCAAGAGATCGGCCCGACGAAGAAACTCGACCTGGTTTATTGCCGCTGCGTCTTCAGGTCGGATATGCAACTCCATTTGCGATTTAACCTTGCGGGGCTCTGAATAACCCAGGCTCAGGGCGCGTGCCGAATAGTACGAGCGTGGAAATCCACTGGCTGCATTAATGTAGTAGCTGCGGGCCCGTTGCCCGAGTTGCAAACGTTCGGCTGATTTTCCTGCCCAGTAGAAGCTCTGGTCCACAAGATGTGGTTCGCTTAACGATTGGGCGAGCTTTCCGAAATGTTCCATTGCCTGGCGGTACTGGTTTTGACAGTACAACATGAAGCCGACGCTCCAAGCTGCCGGTTCGCGGTGGTCACTGTTGGGGTAACGTTTCGTCAACTCAGCATAATAATGCTCTGCGCTTTCGAAGCGATTGTTGCGCTCGGCTGCTTTGGCGGCTTGCCAAAGGGCACGGGGTGCGAGTTCATGACGTGGGTATTGGGCAGCGAACTCGTCGTATGTTCGGGTGGCCTGCTGGTCTTTATTCCGACGAACCTGTATGCCGGCGATGCGGTAAAGAGCCGCCGGCATTTGGTATTTACGGTGGACCCGAGCGAAGGTCTTCTCGGCTTTGGCGTATTGTCGAGAGGCTAGATAAGCGCGACCAAGATCGAACTCAGCCTGTGAGGCTAGCTGGTGTCGGGGGTATTGGGCGAGGAACTGCCTGCAGGTACGCGCTGCCCGACGGTGTTGGCCGTGACGGTAGTACACCACCGCCCGGTCATAAGCCTCGCGCGGTCCCGTGCCAGTTGGCAGTTTCCACACCGCCTGTAGTGCTCGTGGATGGGAGGGATAGCTGCCGATGAGTTGTTTCCACTTCTGTTGGGCAGCTTCTGCACTCTCGTCCGCTTCCAACGTTTGTCCCATGCGAAACAGGACCTCCGGAATCAAGTGAGGGGAACGGCGCAGCGTCTCCCCATACAGCTCCAATGGGCGATCGAAGTTATGGTTCTCGGCATGGAGCATGGCCAAGCGGAGGCTCACCGAATCGCGCAACGCCCGGTGCTCGGAGCTCAGGAGGAAATCTTCGTAGGCAGCAATGGCGCCCTGGCGTTCGCCCATATCTTCAAGCGCCTGGGCCATCCAGAAGCCATGATGATCAGCCAGCAACTCTACCCCCCCCTCGATCTCGTGTAGGTCTGCGTAGGCCTGTTCTGGTTTGCCGAGTGCCAACTCGCAGATCGCCTTCTGCAGTATTAGTTTGCTTCGGGTTTTCCTCTCTATGTCCTCGCTTTTGGCTAGGTTGTTGGCCAAGCTGCGCGCATCTTCGTACCTCCGGCTGTTCAGCAGCTCTGAAACCTTCGACTCGTCTCCACGAATCCGGTATCTCGACGTTTCCTGCATCGTCAATTTAGCCAAGAAGGGCAGCAGTACGAGAATGCTGATCCCAACGGTGCTCCAGGCCAGTCTGGTATTTGAAGACATTTTGGTTCTGAAAGATCTGGAAGATCTACGTTCGGCCCCGGCTTCGAGGGTACCAAGGCTCCAGAATACAAAAAGATACTGCCGTGTGTCTGACGCCACCAATAAAAAATGGAAGGTGTCATGGACGATTTTGAGTAACTCCTCCGTGAGCGAGTGAGGAATCTATTCGGGAGGAATGTCCAAGAATTTCTCCAGTCTGCCGCGAAGCAGGGAACCGACGTTCGCACCTTAGTCGGCGTTGTGCGGGTGTCTATTCCCAATCTCACGACCCTACCGTTCCAGACGAATTTCACAGTTTTGGAAAATTCGGAGCGCAATCATCTCCTGCGCTCCTCCAAATGGATAGATTCTCTTAACCCAGCTGGTGTAAAAACCGTAGCCGGGAGCCAAGTGCACAAGTAGGTTGACCATCTATAAGGCTATTTTAAACAAATAGTTTCCACAGAAGAAGCATGGTGGAAGGATTTTCTCATGCGCCCCGATACCCGGTGTTGCAGACAGGATGTTAACTTGAAACTGGATTGATCTTGTCTCGATGTATGTTCAATGTCGATCTCAGATCGGCAACGCGTTCTGCGGAGAACTTGTACTGCCGTGCAAGGTCACTCAAAGCTCCGAGCAGATAATAGCGTGCATCCACCTCGAAGAAATCGCGCAGCGCACCGCGACTGTCACTGCGGCCGAAACCGTCGGTGCCGAGGGAAACTGGGACTCGTGGAAACCAGCGGGAGAGGGAATTGGGCAGTGCCTTGAGGAAATCCGAGGCAACGACAAATGTGCCCTCCTCGCCTCCGAGGCATCGACTCAGATAGGGCGTTTTTGGGTCTTCATCAGGATGCAGCATGTTCCATCGCTCCACCTCAACTCCATCCCGGTGCAGTTCCTTGAAACTGGTGATCGACCAGACGTCGGTTGCTACTTCGAACTCTTGCTCTAGTTGCTCCTGTGCCTTCAATGCCTCGTTAAGTATGGGTCCCGAGCCGAACAAGTGGGCGGACGCCTTTTTCCCTAACGTAGACCGACGTAAACAGTAGATCCCCTTGAGGATCCCGTCTTCGACGCTGTCCGGACTGGGCGGCATCTTGTAGCTCTCGTTGTGAACAGTCAGGTAGTAGAAGATGTCTTCCTGATCGACGTACATTCGTCGGATCCCATCGCGAATGATCGCAGCCAATTCGTACCCAAAAGCCGGGTCGTAGGTGATCAGGTTTGGGACCGAGTAGGCCAACAGATGACTGTGGCCATCCTGATGCTGCAGTCCTTCTCCGTTTAGTGTCGTTCGTCCCGAAGTGCCGCCGATGAGAAAACCCCGCGTTCGCATGTCGCCGGCTGCCCAGATCAAGTCTCCCACCCGTTGCATGCCGAACATAGAATAGAAGATGAAGAAGGGAATTGTGTTGATCCCGTGGGTTGCGTAAGCCGTACCGGCGGCGATGAAGGAAGCCATCGAGCCAGCTTCGGTTATCCCTTCTTCCAGGATTTGTCCATCCTGCGCTTCTTTGTAGTAGAGCAATGTGTCGCGATCCACCGGATCGTACAGTTGTCCAACATGAGAGTAGATTCCACATTGTCGGAACAGTGACTCCATGCCGAAAGTCCGAGCTTCGTCCGGAACGATCGGAACGATCAGCTGCCCCAAATCAGCATCGTGCAACAGTCGTGCAAGTAGACGCACCAGCGACATGGTCGTCGACACCGGTCGCTCTCCGGAGCCCTCGTCGTGCTCCGCGAAAAGCTTGTCCGGTGGCGGAGCCAGTGGAGGGTTAATCACTTTCCGGCGCGGCAGATAACCCCCTAGCGATCTCCTTCTCTCTTTGAGGTATTTCAATTCGGCGCTATCTTCCGACGGCCGGTAGAACGGAAAACACGACACCTCTTCGTCGGACAGCGGTATTCCGAAGCGGGTACGGAACGAACGAAGTGCCTCTTCGTCGAGCCGCTTTTGTTGGTGGGCGACGTTTTTGCCTTCGGCGGTGACGCCCAGTCCGTAGCCCTTGATGGTCTTGGCCAGAATCACCGTCGGCGACCCTTCGTGCTCCGCCGCCGCTTTGTAGGCTGCATACACTTTGTCTGGATCGTGACCGCCGCGACGAATGGTGCGGATCTGCTCGTCGGTGAGTTTCTCTGCTAGCTGCATCAAGCGCTGGTCGATGCCAAAGAAATGATCGCGGCCGTAGGCGCCGTTCTCCACGGTGTATTTCTGGTACTGACCATCGACGATCTCGCCCATGCGACGTACCAGTAGGCCATGCTCGTCACGCGCCAGAAGCGGATCCCAGTCGCTACCCCAGATAACTTTGATGACGTTCCAACCAGCGCCGCGGAAGATCGTCTCCAATTCCTGGATGATCTTGCCATTGCCACGTACTGGGCCGTCCAAGCGTTGCAGGTTGCAGTTGATAACGAAGATCAAATTGTCGAGCTGTTCCCTGCCAGCCAGACTGATTGCTCCAAGGGTCTCCGGTTCGTCGGTCTCCCCATCCCCGAGGAACGACCATACCTTGGTGTTCCTCGGGGCTTTTAGACCGCGGTCTTCCAGGTAGTGATTGAAACGCGCCTGATAGATGGCCATGAGCGGACTCAAACCCATGGATGCGGAGGGAAACTGCCAGAATTCCGGCATCAACCAGGGATGGGGGTATGATGACAAGCCGCCTCCAGGGGCTAGCTCGTGACGGAAATTGCTCAACTCCGTTTCTGACAAGCGCCCCTCGAGGTAGGCGCGAGCATAGATACCGGGAGCGGTATGGGCTTGGAAGTAAATCTGGTCTCCGGTATTGTTGCCATCTGAACCACAAAAGAAGTGGTTGAAGCCGACCTCGTAGAGTGTGGCGGCCGAGGCGTAGGTAGACAGATGACCACCGATGGTCGGGTCTTCGCGATTTGCCCGCACCACCATGATCATGGCATTCCATCGCAGGATATTGCGGATGTTCTGTTCAAGTTCGCGGCTACCGGGAAACGGTGGCTGTTGGTGCGGTGGGATGGTGTTGACGTAAGGTGTGTTGGAGGTGGTTGGAGTGGCTGCCCCGGCCTGTTGTGCATGGCCGTTGAGCTGATCCAAGAGTTCGGTTACTCGCTCCGGTCCTTCGGCGTCGAGGACGTAATCCAGCGATTCAAGCCATTCCCGGGTTTCCTCCGCCCGTCGGGCGGCATCATCGGCGCCCTTGTCCTTCATCTCTCCTTTGTCGCTGGGACGGCTGGGGTTATCCGTTCACGTCAGATGTGAACAGAATCTCGCATTCTATAAGATAGTAACCTACGTGGCGGGGCCAAACACCACCCGGATTACCCTATTTCCTCTTCGGTGCGTACAGGTGGGCGCTTTCGCCAAAAAAAACCTCAGCAGCTTCCATCACCGTTTCGGCGAGCGTCGGGTGAGGATGAATGCTGAGCTTCACGTCAGAAGCCAGAGCGGCCATTTCGACCGCCAGTACCCCTTCGGCTATGAGTTCGCCGGCGCCGCTGCCGACGATGCCCATGCCCAATACGCGTTCGGTTTTCGGGTCCACCACCAGCTTTGTCAATCCGTCATTACTGCCGAGGGTCGTGGCGCGTCCCGAGGCCGCCCAGGGGAAGCGGGCAACCTCCACGTCGCGCTGCTGTTCGGCAGCTTCTTTCTCCGTGAGACCACACCAGGCGATTTCAGGATCAGTAAACACGACCGCCGGAATGGCGTTTGGTTCGTACGCGACGTCGTGGCCAGCGATGGCTTCAACGGCGACGCTTGCTTCATAGAACGCCTTGTGAGCCAGCATCGGCTCGCCGGCAATGTCGCCGATGGCGAAGATCGATGGTGCTGCCGTTCGCCGCTGGGCATCAACCTGAACGAATCCCTTCTGATCAAGCTGAACCGAAGTTTGGTCTAAGCCAATTCGCGCCGAGTTCGGTTGTCGGCCAACCGCCACCAAGACCTTGTGGTAGTCGCCATTGAAGGTGCTGTCAGCACCCTGAAGCTCCACCTGCAAAAAGTTGTGTTTATCGCGCACTGCCAAGACCTTGGTCTTGAGCATGATCTGCTCGAATTCCCGATCCAACCGACGGGCCAGTGGTTTAATCAGGTCCCGATCGGCCGGAGGGATCAATCCGTCGGTCATCTCAACCACAGAAACTCGAGTGCCCAAGGCGGCGTAGGCCGACCCCAGCTCCAGGCCGATGTAACCGCCCCCAACTACCAGCATTGTTTCGGGAACCTCCGACAGCTCTAGGGCGGAGGTTGAATCTAGGATGCGGTCGCTGCCAATGTCGAAGGTCGGAATCGTCGCCGGCACCGAACCAGTAGCGAGAATGGCATGTTCGAATCGCAGGTCCTTTCCACCATCTCCGTCACTTTTTATGCGGAGCTCATTGTTGCCCAAAAAGGTCCCGTGTCCCTGGATGTAGTCGATCTTGCGGGTCTTTACCAGTTGTCCGAGTCCCCCGGTCATCTTGCCGATGACTTCATCCTTCCAGCTGCGCAGCTTGTCAATATCGATAGTAGGTGCTGAGAAGCTGATACCCCAGTTGGCTGCTGCTTTCGACTCGTTGAGAACCTTCGCAACGTGCAACAGAGCCTTCGAGGGAATACAGCCGCGGTAGAGACAGACGCCACCCGGATTCACGGCAGCGTCGACGAGAGTAACTCGCATACCCAGATCCGCTGCCTTAAAAGCCGCTACGTAACCGCCGGGACCGGCTCCAACAACAACCAACTGTGTTTCCAAGGACACGGTTAGCCTTCGAGCAGAATCAACAGCGGATTCTCCAACGCCTCAGCTACCCAGCGGAGGAAGCGGGCGCCATCCGCACCATCGATAAGGCGATGGTCGTAAGAAAGGGAAAGGGGCATCATCAAGCGGGGTTGGAAGATGTCATCAACGAAAACCGGCTCCTGGGCGCTGCGGGCGACGCCTAGAATGGCGACCTCAGGAGGGTTCACGATCGGCGCGAACCCCGTACCCCCGATACTGCCGAGATTGCTCACGGTGAAGCAGCCACCTTGCATGTCGTCCGGCCTTAGCTTCTTGCTTCTTGCCTTGGCGGCAATCTCACCCAGCTCGACGGCGAGCTCGATGAGGTTTTTCTGGTCCACGTTGCGAACCACCGGCACCAACAGGCCGCGGTCCGAATCCACTGCTACACCGATGTGGCAATAGCGCTTGTAGATTACCTCTTGGTTGGCCATATCGATGCTGGCGCTGAACTGGGGAAACACCTTCAGCGCGGAAGCAACGACCTTCAACACGATGGCGGCGGGCGTCAGCTTGCCTCCGGCGGCTTCAACCCGCTTGGAGAACCCCTTGCGCGCCTTTTCCAGCTCGGTGACGTCCGCCTTGTCGAACTGCGTGACGTGCGGGATGGTTGACCAGGCCTGACTCAACCGCGCGGCGGTGGTACGCCGGACGTTGCTCATCGGCTCGCGTGCGATCTTACCCCATTGGCTGAAGTCGGGAAGCGGTGTTTCTGTCGATGCCGCCGGAACCGCTGTAGCACTTTTGTTATTGAGCATGCGGGCATGGTCTTTGACGTCGTTTTGCGAGATGCGGCCCCCGGGGCCGCTGCCGGAAACCTCGCTCATGTCGACGCCGATCTCCCGGGCCAATCTCCTCACTGACGGGGCCGCCGGAACGAGTTTAACAGTGTTGGCGAGCGGTGCAGCAAGGGGTTGGCTCGGTGGTGACGAGGTGGTTTCTTCAGTATGAGAAACTGACACCACTTCCTGGCTCGACGACGTCGCAATACTGGTACGAGTGCTCTTCATTGCCGGAGACGGGGCACTTCCTTCGATGGTGGCAACGAGCTGGCCGATCATCACTTGCTCGCCAACAGTCACGTGCATTTCCTGCACGGTGCCGGTTACCGAAGATGGCACCTCGATCACCGCTTTATCGGTTTCCAGCTCGATTAGCGGTTGGTCATCGGTAACCGTATCGCCTGACTACACAAGCACGCCGATCACCTCGCCCGATTCGAAGTTCTCGCCAAGATCAGGCAAGCAAAATACCAACGATTTTCCGGCTGTTGATAGTAGTGAGGTCTTCACGGGAGGCTCTGGAGCGGGAACCGTCTCTTGGCGACTCACCGATTTGTTTTCAACCGGGGTTTCCATTGGTGCGGTCTCTTCAACCTTCTGTTCATCCTCGCTCTCTGCTTCGACGGTAAGGATGCTTGAGCCCACCAACGTATGGTCCCCTTGATTCACGTGGATGTCCACGACCTTGCCGGTAACCGAGGACGGCACTTCGATTACCGCCTTATCCGTTTCCAGCTCGATGACCGGTTGGTCTTCAGACAACTGGTCTCCGATCGCGACTAGGACGCCAATGACGTCCCCACCATCGATATTTTCCCCAAGATCGGGTAGTTTAAATTCGAGCTTCATGAAACCAACAGATTCAACTGGCTACCGGGTCGGGTTTGTCAGCATCGATCTCTAGATCCTTAATTGCCTTCTCGATCACCTCGACCTCGATCTGGCCCTGTTTGGTGAGGGAGTCTAGGACGCCTAGCACCATGAACTTGGCGTCGACCTCGAAGAAGTCTCGAAGTGCTGCGCGGGTGTCGCTGCGCCCGAACCCATCGGTTCCCAGGCAAACCGTGTCCGCAGGGAACCAGCGATCCACAGAATCCGGCAACGCCCGAACGTAGTCGGAGGCGATGACACATACGCCTTTCTCGCCTTCGAGACACTCCTCGATGTAGGACTTGCGCGCCGGTGCTGCCGGGTGTAGGCGGTTCCAACGTTCGGTCTCGCGGGCTTGGCGGTAGATCTCTTTAAAGCTAGTAACGCTCCACACGTCGGCGGCGACGTTGAAGCGTTCGGCTAGCATCATCTGCGCTTCGAGCGCACTGTTGAGAATCGGACCACTGGCGAATAGCTGGGCTTTGAGCTTGCTGCGCTTCTTGTCGGAGGGGCGGAATTTATACATACCCCTGATAATCCCCTCTTCGACCCCTTGGGGCATGGCCGGCATCGGGTAGTCCTCGTTTTCGACTGTCAGATAGTAGAAGACGTCTTCCTGCTCCTGATACATGCGACGAATTCCTTCGCGAACGACTACGGCGATCTCGTAGGCGAAGGCTAGATCGTAGGCCAGTAGATTGGGGACCGGATAAGCCAGCAGGTGGCTGTTGCCATCCTCGTGCTGCAATCCTTCTCCGTTGAGGGTGGTGCGACCTGCAGTGGCCCCGATTAGAAAGCCGCGACAGCGCATGTCTCCAGCGAGCCAGATCAGATCTCCCACGCGCTGAAAACCGAACATCGAGTAGTAAATGAAGAACGGGATTGTATTAACGCCATGGGTGGCGTGGGCAGTTCCAGCGGCGATGAACGACGACATGGAGCCGGCTTCGGTGAGGCCCTCTTCGAGAATCTGACCGTCCGTGGCCTCCTTGTAGTAGAGTAGCGATGCTTTGTCCACCGGCTCGTACAGTTGCCCCACATGACTATAAATGCCGAACTGCCGAAAGAGGGCTTCCATTCCGAAGGTACGGGCTTCATCGGGAACGATGGGCACGACGTATCTGCCCACTTCTTCGTCGCGCATAAGTGCCCGCAAGAGTGCCACAAACGCCATCGTGGTGGAGAGGCTACGATCCTCTGAGCCGTGGAGAAATTCCTCAAAGACATCGGCGCAAGGGGCCAGCAAGGGCTCCGCTTGTACTAGCCGAGTGGGCACGAAACCACCCAGTTCCTGACGTCGGGCGCGCAGGTATTTCACCTCCAGACTGTCGTCGGGCGGTCGATAGAACGGAGCTTCGGCCACTTCCTCGTCCGAAATGGGGATCCCGAAACGACTGCGAAAAGCACTGAGCTCGTCCTCGTTCAGCTTTTTCTGCTGATGGGTGATGTTTTTGCCTTCGCCTGCCTCGCCAAGCCCGTATCCTTTGATGGTTTTTGCCAGGATAACGGTTGGTGATCCGGTATGCTCCACGGCGGCTCGAAAAGCGGTGTACACCTTTTCCGGGTCGTGGCCGCCACGCCGCAGCCGCTGTAGCTGCTCGTCGGAAAACGATTGCACCACCGACGATAATCTAGGATCGACACCGAAAAACTGCTCGCGGATGTAAGCTCCACTTTCGACGGTATATTTCTGGTATTCGCCATCCACAACCTCTCCCATCCGGCGCACGAGAACACCATCGTTGTCCCGCTCGAGGAGCGGATCCCAATCGTCACCCCAAATCACTTTGATCACGTTCCAGCCAGCACCGCGGAAGGCTGCTTCCAACTCCTGGATAATCTTGCCGTTGCCTCGGACTGGACCGTCGAGACGTTGAAGATTGCAGTTGATGACGAAGATCAGGTTGTCCAGCTTCTCTCGTGCTGCCAGCGTAATCGCTCCCAACGTTTCGGGTTCATCCGTTTCCCCGTCACCGAGGAAAGCCCAAACGTGTGAATTCCTGGTCTCTTTCAGGCCGCGGTCTTCCAAGTAACGATTGAAGCGCGCTTGGTAGATGGACATGATCGGCCCCAGACCCATTGACACCGTGGGGAACTCCCAAAATTCCGGCATCAACCAGGGGTGGGGATAGGAGGACAGGCCGCCCCCAGATTTAAGCTCGCGGCGGAAATTGCCAAGATCCTTTTCGGACAATCTCCCTTCTAAATATGCCCTGGCGTAGATGCCGGGAGAAGCGTGACCCTGGAAATAGATTTGATCGGCGCCATCTGGATGGTTCTTGCCACGGAAGAAGTGGTTGAAGCCGACTTCATAAAGTGTGGCGGCAGAGGCGTAGGTGGAGATGTGACCGCCGATACCCTCGTCCTGTTTATTGGCCCGGACCACCATTGCCATTGCGTTCCAACGCACTAGGCTTTTTATACGCCGCTCGATTTCCCGGTTGCCTGGGAAGGCCGGCTGATCTTTTCGATTTATGGTATTGATGTATGCAGTGTTGGCACTGAAAGGAAGGCTGACGCCCTCCTTTTCAGCATGCAGCTGCAACAAGCGGAGCAGCCGTCGTACTTGATCCGGAGGATAGCTTGCCAGCACGTAGTCCATCGAATCGAGCCATTCCTGAATCTCGATCGTATCTAATTCTTCTTTATTTTCGAGTAGCCGCATGACCTGACTCATAGGTTTCAGTCTTTGCTCCCTGTGGTCGATCTGCCTAGAGCATTAAAAATCTAACCTATACCCGGGGTTGCGGCAAAATATTTGAATCTTCAGACATCCCTCCCCAAGCCAGTTTTCTGTCGCAGGCTAAACGTCGGCGCAAATCATTGAAGGGTTCCATATTTGCCATATGTTCAGGGTAGTAATAAACTTTATAAATCGTTAATTTTTAACGCTTTGTGACATTTAATGATAATGGGATAATGGGTAACCCTGGTCGAAGCCGATTCTTTTCCTCTTTTTCTGCCGCTTTACTTCTCAGCGTTTTGAACCCTGCCGTGGGGCTAGCCGAATTGCCGGCGGATAGTGAGCGC
>CAYNZV010000070.1:0-14754 GCA_964401715.1 uncultured Gemmatimonadaceae bacterium
CCCGTTTGCTGACGTCGGTGTTCTCCAGACCGAAACCGACGGACATGGACACCGGGCCTTCGATTTCGCGTAGGAGACTGAAAATAAAACGAGGTGTGTCGAGAACGTAGTAATAGTAGTTCTCGTCCCGGTAATCGGGGTGTTTGTCGCTCTCAGTGTACTCTTTGAAATTTTCGCTTTTGTTCCCCAAGCCGTAATAACGGGCCCGTATGTCCCTGTCTGAGCCGACAAACACGTGGACTCCAAAACCGGTGCCCTTTATGCGCGGAACCTTCAAGCGCACAGAATAATTGACGCCACCTTCGTCTGATCGCAGCGTATTGAACGTTACTTTGTAACGATACGGACGTCGGCGGTAATCGGTCCAATGCAATCGGGCACCGTAGTTCCATCCGGTGTTGGGACTGAAATAGACCAAGGGGAGTCCGGTGAAGCCGTATGGGACGCCGTTCAGCATAAATTGCCGGCGTTTGCCCACCCATCGCACAACGTCGACGGTTTGCACGGTGGCGGCTTGGGGAGATAAAGCCTCCTGCTTGTCGTTCCCCTCGGAAGTCTCGGATTGGGTGGTGGTATCATCGCTTGCCTCTTCTGCCGTCGCCGTTGTCGACAACAACGCCGCGATGATGGCAACGCACGAGTACAGCCGCAGCATGTCGGGGGAGCACATGGCAGATTCACCTTGCTTCCGGCATACAACCAAAGCGTCTCGCTTCAGATTGCTCGAGGATGGTATCCTGCGGCAACCGAATTGCGGTAACCGAAACCTCACCGCGCTCCAAAGCGGCCAGATCGCCATTTGGTATCACTTTGTTGGGGCCGAGACGAATAGGACCGTGGCGGAAGTCCTGCAGTTTATCGGCGGTTTCGAAGAAAGGTCCGTAATACGATGGGTCGATCCTAGTGACCCGTCGTCTCGATTGTTTCTCGATGTTGGAAGGCATGTTCACGTTCAGGAGGGAAACATCTGGTGGTAACCCGCGGTGCCACAGCTCGGCGACAATTTCAGTCGTTACCTTAACGGCTGCCTCGAGGCGCGCTCCAAAGACGGCACTGAGGGGCTCCTTCCGGCGCCAACGGTCATACTCTTCAGACTCGAGGCAAATAGAAAAGGCGGCCGCCGGAACTCCGGCCAGTGCGCACTCCACGGCAGCACCCACTGTTCCCGAACTGAGGAAAAAACCCAAGCCTGCGTTGGTTCCCATGTTGATTCCCGAAACGGCTAGGGCCGGTTTGGTGTCGAAGAGATTATGTACGCCTATGTTGGCGCAATCCGCTGGATAACCTCTATCCACAGTCCAAAACATCACGTCTTCGATCGTCACCTCGCGTGCCTCAAGCGTTCCGAATCGGGAAAGCATTTTGCTCGTCCAGCTGCGTTCGTCGCGCGGCACCACAGCACGTACGGGCGCTAGCGCGGACAATGAGCGAATCAGCGGAATTAAGGTGGGAGATGCACAGCCATCGTCGTTGGTAACGAGGATCCAGGCTTTGTTGTCCGTTATGTCCGAGGCCACAGAAACAGCTCTCTTTCTTTGGCTGTGTCGTCGACGACCAGCCGGAAGGCATATGTTAACAAAACTATTAGCTGTTCACGAGCAGGCGATTTGATTATTTTTAGCCAATGGATGACGGATTCATTCTTCGGGAAATGGAAAACGTGGCGGATGAACTTGGTTTGGATGTTCGTTATGAATCCATTTATGGCAGAGGGGGTTTGTGCCGTATCGAATCGCGACGATGCGTCATTCTAAACAAATCTTCACCTCTCAGCGAAGTCATTCTAACGTTCACCGAAGCGCTAAGCCGCTTTCCCTTGGAAGACCTGTTCATCCACCCTCAGATCAGAGAGCTTTTGGAACATTGCGAGAGAAGCTCTCTCTTGAAGACTCCGTAACGTTCCTGGGAATGTCTCAGTTCCAGCCAGGCCCTACATGTGGTCGTTGGGCTCTTCTTTTGCCCGGCGAATCCCAAAGGATTTGAATACCGCGATGTTTTGTTCCGTGTTAAAGATAGTGGTGTGGTGCTGCTTGCTCGGCGCTGCTCCCGCATACGCGCTGCGTTTCTATGTCGATGGCACGCCCGCCGCCAACGATACGACGCCTTCTGTTGGCGACGATCGTCGCAGCTTGCAAAGTGCGCAAGACACTTCGACACCACTTAAGACCATAACCCAAGCATTGCGACTTGCTCACATCGTTTCGGAAGGCCGGCCGCATGTTATCCAGATCGCACCCGGCACCTACGCGCCCAGCAGAGGTGAGACATTTCCATTAATGGTAACCGATCCAAACATTTACTTCGAGACTACCGGGTTGACGGTGTTCGATGCGGAGAACAAGTCGAACCACCTCCAAGTCACATCTGCCACGCCCGACTTTGTCGTCGCCGGCATTGACTTCGTCAACGGACTGTCGGACAGCGGCGGAGCGATACAGGCGAAATCATGTTCGTTGCGCGTGGTCAATTGTCGTTTTTTCGACAACCGCGCCACCGTTGCCGGCCACGTCCTCTACTCACAAGATGGCCGGCTTCAGTTCTCCAATAACGTGGTACGCAACAATGGCAGTTCCCATGACGCCGTTGCCGTCGTCGAGATCCATCACACTTTCGCGGACACCACCCAGCGCGATCGCATCCGCAACAACACTTTCTACCGCAACTCCCCGCCGGCAATTCTTTCGTCGGGAAATCGCACTGATGTCAACAGCAACATCTTTCTCGACCCCGGGGCGCCAGCGCTTCGGGATCAATCGTCGGCAGCGGATCCGCTGATCCGTTACAACCTGTTTTGGGAAACGAACGTTCTCTATATCTCGGACCAATCTGACACGATCCAAGTGGCCAAAGCTCTCTTCGATACTTTGCAGTTCGAAGATGTGGGCATCTCGGTGCCGTCATTCATGACCGTAACGCCACCTGTGAAGACGTTGCGGACTGTCGTGGACACGGTGACGCTGGAAGAATTGGGCGTGCGAATTCCTCCGTTCGTGACCAACGTTCCCGACACACTCACAACGGTGGACAAGACCCACATCTACAACATCAAAGTGTCTGGAGATTCTAGTCATTACTCCGTCAAGGCGATCAACCTGCCGGCCACCGCCTCCACCGCTTTACTGGAGCAGAAAAGGAAGATCGAATGGAATCCGACGCTGAACGACACCGGACGCAACCGGATAACCGTTCAGATTACCGATTCGGTGGGTGCGATCGACACATTGGAGTACCATCTTGCCGTATTCACGGCCCCCAATTTTCCGGACACCTCGATCTTCATACCGGTATTGAATGATACCGGACGCACCATCGGTATGGCCACTGAAGATATTCGAATCGAGGTGCCCGTTACGGTAGGACAGGACTACAACTTCGAAATTGAAGTCACGGGAAACCGATCCGCGTACAATTTCAACCCGCTAATCCTACCCACTGGGGCCTCGAGTGCCGACGTGGATGACTTGGGTGAGATCAATTGGACTCCGACGATCGCAGATACGGGCAGCAATCAGATTAAGGTGGAGATCATCGATCCCACCGGGAATCTGGGTATCCTCGATTACAAGGTGCGGGTGTTTGCGTCAGAAACGTTCCCCGACACCAGCCAGAAGGCCGACATCATTACCGCCACCGTCGTTCAAGATACTACGAATGCCGTCAATTTGTTGAATGCTCTTTTGCCCAGCTTCTCGTCGGCGGCGAGTGCCGGCGGCAACGTGTTCGCCAATCCGGTCTTCCTGGACACCACTATAAATCGGTTCGAGCTGATTGCGGGCCAGTCGCCGGCGATCGATGCCGGTGACCCTGCCGTTGCGCTGCGAGACGGGCTCGCGAATCGGAATGACATGGGCACCTACGGCGGCCCCGTCAACTCTGGGGCACCCACAGCCGGCTCGTTTAACGAGCTGAAGATCACGACTTTACCCGACAGCGTCGCGACCGAAGGACAGGTTTACACCTTCGACGTTACTCTCGATCCAAACACCAGTATCAATCTCGTGGATTTAATACAAGGACCACCGAACATGGCGTCGGCGTTCGGCAAAAGACCCCCAATTCAGTGGACCCCTACTATCTCCGATACCGGAACCTATCAGATAGGCGTCATTGTCTATACCAACAGTGGTCAAGGACGACAGTATTATCCCCTGCGCGTGCGTCCTCTAAACGACAATCCGGCGATCGGTAGCCACCCAGGTCTGACGGCGTTGGAAGACTCGCTATACAGCTACAGTATCGCGGCAACGGATGCCAACGGGGACACTCTGTCCTACTCGCTGGTGAGCAGTCCGCAGGCGATGTCCGTGGATAGTACAAGCGGGCTCGTTCAGTGGCTGCCGGCGCAAGCCGACGTCGGAACGGCGGCCGTAACGGTCCGAGTCGACGATGGCAAAGGCGGGTTTGCGCTACAGGAGTTCACCCTAATGGTGCTGAACACAAACGATATTCCGCAGTTGACCAGTACTCCAGATTCCACTGCTACGGAAGACGTTTTGTTCACCTACACTGTCGTTGCTACCGACGCCGATCCCGCAGACACCTTGAGCTACAGCGTCACATCTGGACCAACGGCAGCAACCATCGACAGCAATGGATTGTTCTCATGGACTCCGGTCCAAACTGATGTGGGCACCCAACAGATCACCGTTCGCGCCTTCGACGGTAACGGCGGTGTTGTCGATCAGGCCTTCTCCGTTGTCGTTGCCGAGGTGGATGATCCACCCGTCATCAGCTCGACGCCAGACACAGTGGCATCGGAGGATGTGCTGTACACCTACGCTGTTTCCGCTGTGGATGAAGAGGGTGGAAAGCTCACCTTCGAACTGAGTTCAGCTCCTGCCGGCATGTCGATTGACACGACCGGAACCATACTGTGGACCCCAGTGGCCGCGGACACCGGGATTGTGGCCGTCAAGATCCGTATACGGGACCCAGGGAGACTGGAGTCGACCCAATCGTACCAGCTACAGATCCTGCCGGTGAACGATCCGCCGACGATCAGTCAACGGTCTCCGGCAGATTCGTTGGTCATAGCCACGGCGAACGTGACGATCCCAATCAGTGCTACCGTCGAGGATGAGGAAAATGATGCCCTTTTCTTGTCGTGGTTGGTCAACGGATCTTCTCAAGCAACCGGCTCCCAATTCGCCTTCACACCCAGTGCCACAACCATCGATACAGTGTCCTTGCAGGCGATCGATTCCGCCGACACCACGATCGCAGTTTGGATCATCGATTCGCGCAAGATCGCCCGTATCAGTCTTGCTATCGATGCCATCGACTTCGGTGATGTCGGTCTCGGCGATACGACCCAGACCATTCTTACGGTTGGTAATACCGGGCGGGTGGATCTCCAAATCAGCGACCTGTCACTAGGGAATCTCCAGTTTGGAGCCAACTTTCGAACGCCGGTGGTCAGTGCTGGCGGCGAAACATCTCTTGAGATTCTCTTTTCTCCGGCTGTCCGCGGTTCGGTCGAAAGCTACATCTCCTTTACTACCAACGACCCGGATCGCACCAGCATTTCGGTCCCGCTGCAAGCTCGTGGCGTAGTGCCCACCACAGTTGCTTTCGATCTCGATGCGACGACCGGATCGCAGGGACTAACCGCCACTGCCATCGCTCCAGGTGAATCGGTTTCCGTAGCCATCTACGCCACCGACGTGCTGAGCCTGGTGAGTTATGACCTGATCTTGAGCTACGACACCGAGATATTCAGCTCCAGCAGTTTCTCCCTCAATACTACCAGCGAGCACAATCTTCTCGGAGTGATCGGCAACACCGTGACGGACAACAGCTCCAGTTCTGGAGCGAACAAATTCAAGGTGTCGGTATCGACACAAGCTGGGGCTGCCGGGGTGTCGGGTAGTGGACTCCTCGGTGTGGTGGTTTTTCAGGTATCGTCGTCGATCGTACCCACCGGACAAGCTACGATCATTGGCTTGGAAGAAGCTATTTTTCAAAGCTCAGATCAAAGCGCTGCGGATTCAGTCTCTTCCGGGGCTCAGGTAGAGCTGACTTTGCGATCGGCGCTGCCGGGCGACTTCAACTTCGATGGGGTTGTCAATTTCGACGACTTCTTTCTCTTTGCCGATCATTTTGGAGCAACGCCGTCGTCTCCCGATTGGGACCGGGCATACGATCTGAACCAGACAGGAAGTTCGATCAATCGCATCGATTTCGACGACTTCTTCCTTTTTATCGATGGCTTTGGTGCCAGCGCCAAGGACCTGCCGTCGCCAGAGGGACCGGCAGATTTGCGTCTGATTTCTGATCTCGAAAGCGGAAGACCGGACCAAGTCGACATCGATCTCATTTGGTCAGGGCGAGAAACACTGCGCGGATTTGTTGTCGCTATCGAGTACGACCCGGAAACCCTTGCCTTCCGCACCTATCAACCGGCAGTCAACCGCGAGCCTCTACCTTGGATCCAGCGTGGGACCGGTCAGGTGCAGGTGGCAGTTGGGCTCAGCAGCAATGCTGAAGCGTTCGCCGGAGACGACTTGGGCAGACTCGAATTCGACCGTCTCAAACCGGAGGCTACATCAGTGCGAATGCCGGCGGCCTTGGGCTACGATGGTCGGCGCGAAGTAACTTTGGGCTCCCCCAGCGACCTCCGAGTTGAAGCTTTACCGACCAGTTTTCTGCTTTTTCCACCCTTTCCTAACCCGTTCAACCCAGAAACCGTCATCCGCTACTTTTTGCCCAATACCAGCACTGGGTCCGTACGAATATATGATCTCTTGGGACGTCGGGTAAAAACCCTGTTTAAAGGCAAAATGAGCGCTGGTTATCATCGGTTGACGTGGTCTGGAAAGGATGACAGCGGACGCCAGGTCGCTACCGGGATCTTTCTCATTCTTCTGGAGGCAGACGATCATCGGCGGGTGCACAAGTTGATGCTACTGAAATAGGAGCCGGTTTTCCGTCGTTGACATAATTAATTCGCTGGCCTACTTTCTCATGTTTAGCGAAGATTGGAACCATGCCAAAAATTCGAACTCACAAAGCCACCGCCAAACGCATTAAGAAGCGCGGTTCCGGCAATCTCAAGCGTCGTAACGCTTACGCGACCCATATCTTGGGTAAGAGATCCACCAAGAGGAAGCGGGGATTCCGCAAGAATGAACCGATTGCGCCCGCTGATATGGATCTGGTAAGACGCGCATTGAATCTCAAGTAAGATTAGTGCCCCGAGCAACCAACAGCGTCTCGTCACGCAAACGCCGCAAAAAAGTCCTCAAACTGGCTAAAGGGTACTGGGGTGGGCGTAGCCGACTTTACCGCACTGCCCAGGAAGCTGTCGACCGTGCCCAGCGCTACGCCTATCGCGATCGACGCCGACGTAAGCGCGATCTGCGCCGCTTGTGGATCATTCGAATCAACGCTGCTGCACGGCTGAACGGTTTGTCTTATAGCCAACTAATCAATGGCTTGGGACGCGCCAGAATCGATATCAATCGCAAGATCCTGGCCGATTTGGCCGTCCGCAATCCTGAAGCCTTTGCCGCTATCGCGGCGGAGGCCAAATCCCAGTTTTAGGTCAACCACCTCTCCGCCAAACCCGATTGACCGCGTTTTACCGACGGTCTACATTGGATTAATTCTGCCTACTAGTTGTAGAATAAGGTACTTATGTTGGATGAAATTGGGCGCTTGAAAGTCGTTGCGCTTGCTGAGATTGAGGCCGCCGTCGACCTCGGTGCGGTCGAGGAATTGCGGGTGCGCCATCTCGGCCGCAAGAGTCCGCTACGCGACATCATGAGCAGCATCGGCGACCTTACTCCGCAGGAGCGTCCTGCTGTCGGTAAGGCCACTGGTGAGGCCCAGTCTGCCATCCGAGCGGCTCTGGAAAGCCAAGTAATGAGAGTCGAGCAAGCAATTGGTGACGAGTCCTTTGACGTTACCCTGCCGGGTCGACGACCCCAAGCCGGAAAACTCCATCCCTTGGGTCGCCTCACGGACGAGTTGATCGATATCTTCCGGCTAATGGGATTCAGTGTCGCCGATGGTCCGGAGATCGAAGATGACTATCACAACTTCGATGCCTTGAACACCCCAGCCGACCATCCGGCTCGGGATCTGCACGACACCTTCTATCTCAACAACGGCAAGCTCCTGCGAACCCATACTTCCCCGGTACAAATTCGCGTAATGGAATTGGTGCCGCCTCCGGTAAAGGTGATAGCACTCGGTCGCTGTTACCGCCGCGATACCGTCGATGCCACTCATCATTTCGCCTTCCATCAGATCGAAGGCTTGAGCGTCGACGAAGGGATGTCGATGGCCGATTTGAAGGGCACGCTCGAACAGATGGGACGTCAGCTGCTAGGCCACGATACCAAAGTGCGCTTCCGGCCCCATTTCTTTCCGTTCACGGAGCCGAGCGTTGAATACGATTTCTCCTGCTCCATCTGTTCCTCCAGCAGCAGCCGTTGTCGCGTATGTAAAGGTACGGGCTGGATCGAGATCGGTGGTGCCGGCCTCGTTGATCCCGCTGTGTTCGAAGCGGTGGGGTACGACCCTGAGAAATATGTTGGTTTTGCGTTTGGCATGGGTTTGGAACGGATGGCAATGATTCTCCACGGCATCGATGACATACGCTTATTTCTCGAAAACGACCTGAGATTCACACGTAGATTCTGACGCTACCATAAGAGATGTTGGACTAATTCTCGTGAAAATTTCGTACAACTGGTTGAAGGATTACATAGACGTTCCGTGGAACTGGGAAGAACTAGTCGAGCGTTTGACGATGGCCGGCCTGGAGCTGGAAGATGTCGTCGATCAGCAGGCGGTTTTCAATGGCATAGTTGTCGGTCA
Organism: uncultured Gemmatimonadaceae bacterium; assembly: GCA_964401715.1. GTDB lineage: Bacteria > Latescibacterota > UBA2968 > UBA8231 > UBA8231 > CAYNZV01. Next base: position 8,824 of record CAYNZV010000070.1, read on the forward strand.
TGTAAAAACAGTGGAGAAACACCCCAATGCAGACCGGCTCCGGGTTTGTACGGTCGATATTGGCGATTCAACCGCAACCATTGTCTGCGGTGCTCCCAATGTCGCCGCAGGTCAGCTGGTCCCCGTCTGTCTTCCCGGAAAGCAATTGCCCGACGGCACCAAGATCGAAGAGACCGTGATTCGCGGCATCCAGTCCTCCGGGATGATATGCTCCGAGGCGGAGTTGGGTATCGGTGAGGACGTCAGCGGGATATTGGTGATAGACGCCGCGGCCACACACGGCGAGCCATTTGCCAAGCAAAGCGGACTCGACGATATCGAGATCGATTTCGAGGTCACCCCCAACAGACCCGACTGCCTCAGCATTTTTGGGATCGCCCGCGAAGTAAGAGCATTGTCGGGCGTCGAACTGCGACCGCCGACAGTCGCCCTCAAGGAGGTTGGCGCAGCTGCGACCGATGAAGTGGAGATCCAAGTGCTCGCCAGCTCCATGTGTCCGCGGTATTGTGCCCGCGTCGTGCGCAACGTCGAATTGCGCCCGTCTCCGGATTGGCTCACCCGCCGCCTCAATGCCGTCGGCCTGCGCCCGATCAACAACGTGGTGGATATTACTAATTATGTCCTGATGGAGCTTGGCCATCCACTACATGCCTTCGATCTCGACAAACTCGAGGGGCGTCGCGTGCTGGTGCGCACCGCCCAAGATGGAGAACAGGTGGAGACCCTCGACGGTGTCACTCGTGCCCTAACGCCGGAGATCCTTGTGATTGCTGATGCCCAGAAACCAATTGCGGTAGCCGGCATCATGGGTGGAAGTAACACTGAAGTGGCCGACGACACGACGAACGTGCTGCTCGAAAGTGCTTATTTCCACCCGGGCACCGTTCGCAACGGTAGAGCGATTCTGAGTATGCAATCCGAAGCCGCCATGCGATTCGAACGAGGAGCCGATTACCATGCGACCTCGATGGCGCTGGATCGCGCCGCCGGCCTCATCGCCGATCTTTGTTCCGGCCAGGTCGCACCGGGAATGATCGATATCTCTGTTGATTTTGCGCCGACGCGTGTAGATGCCCGATTGTCGCGCATCAGGAATCTGCTCAGCGTCAATTTTGAGGCTTCCAGAGTCGTCGAGATACTCGAATTGCTTGGCTGTCAGGTGGAAATTGAGGCAGATGTGTTGCACGTGAGAGTTCCGTCGTTTCGACCCGATTTGCAGCGGGAGGTGGATCTAGTGGAGGAAGTGGGACGTATCCATGGCTACGACCGCATCGAGAGCAGTACAATGATCACGGCGCCAATCAGCTTTGCGCTCAATTCCAATGACGCACAGCAACGCGAGATCCGCCAGCGTTTGAGCGGACTCGGTCTCGATGAAGTCATTACCAATTCCATTGTCGATGACACCTTTCTGGAGTTCTTCGACACTTCAGTCGATGGTCCCCTGACCCTGTCCAATCCGCCTACCGAGGATCAATCTATCCTGCGTCCAAGCCTCGTCGGCAGTCTGCTCGATGTGGCGCGCCGCAACTTCAACCAGCGCGCTGACTCGGTGGCGATATTCGAAATTGGCAAGTGTTACTACTCGATAGGCGAGGATTACGAGGTCAGCGAACAAATGCGCTTGGCTGGTCTGTGGTCGGGAGGCGCCAGCAAATCGACCTGGCGCCGGGACCAACGTGACGTCGACTTTCTCGACCTAAAAGGCGTGGTGGAGATCCTTTTAGCCGACCTGAACTGCGAGTTCAGTCCGGCTCACGTATCTTGGTTGAGACCTGGGTTCGCCGCCGCTGTTACCTTTCAACGCGAAGAACTTGGTTTTGTCGGAGAAGTTGAACCCAGACTCTGCCTTGCCTTTGATATAGAACGCAAGGTTTTTATCTTTGATCTGGATTTTGATCACTTGGCGTCGCTTAGGTCCGACACCAAATCGAACTACTATCCGTTGCCGCGATTCCCTCCCATCGAGCGCGATCTGGCGGTGGTCGTATCGACTGATGTGAGCAACGGTGAGGTCGAGTTCCAAATTTTGGACAGTGCACCTGATCTCATCGAAACGGTGGAGTTGTTCGATGTGTATCAGGGAGACCAAATTCCACCGAATCGCAAAAGCCTTGCCTATGCTATTCGGTTGCGATCTCCCGAAAAAACACTTGCCGACGCAGAGGCGGACGCCGTCATGAAGACCGTGTTGAAGAATCTTGAGAAGAGCCTTGGGGCAAAACTTAGATAGGAAAGTAGCGAATAAATATGGCCGTGGACAACAACTTCGAACGCCTTGAGCAGGAGGTGAATCGCCTAGTGGAAGTTTTGGAACGGCTGCGTAGCGAGAATGCGGCAAAGAATGAGGAGATCCAAGCTTTGCAAGCTAACCTTGCAAAGCTCGAAGCGGCACAGGCAGAAAGTAAAAGCGCTGCTGATATCCGTGCAGAGGTCAAATCGCGCATTGAGTTAATCTTGACTAAGCTGGACGCCGTGCTACTCTGAAAGTTGAGGAAATCGAGATGACTGACCAAACACCTGTAACTGTTAGCGTCCTTGGAAAAAGCTACACGCTCGAATCGACTGGAGAGCGCAGCGCTGAGTATATACGGAAAGTAGCGCAACTGGTAGATGACAAGGTCCGGTCGGCCAGTCCTACCCACGTTTCGCCCGTGCAAACCGCGGTCCTAGCCGGCCTCGAGCTCGTCGCCGAGCTGTTCACGCTGCGCGCGGAATATCGCTCGGCGGAGTCTGACATTGCACAGCGAACATCCAGATTGGCTTCTTCCCTGGGAGAGCTTTTCAGGGAAGCCCCGGTAACAACCGGCAAGCCTTCTAACTGATCAAACACCAGAAAGGAACCGCCCGATGTTGGGTCTTCTAGGTGAGATTGCCCTAGCGCTCATCATTTCGATAATTTGTTTTGTTGGCGGTTGGTTTGTATGCACCAAATTGCGGCGCCGCAAGATTGGCGATGCCCAAGAAACCGGCTGCAGCATCATAGTCGAAGCAGAGAAGGAGGCCGAAGCCCTCAAGCAGACAGCAACGCTCGAAGCTCGGGACCACTGGCGGCGGGAACGAGAACCGTTGGAGCGAGAGATAGAGGCCTCCAAGCGCGCCGTCCGAGAGCTGGAAGGCAAGTTGCTCGAACGGGAGCATCAACTCGATCGCAAAGTCGATCTGTTGGAAGGCAAAGAGCGGCAACTCACCAAGGCCGAAGGCGAGCTCGAAAAACGAGCTGAAAAGATCCAATCCGGAGAGTCTCGCGTGGACACGATGATTCACCAGCAGCAACAACGCCTCGAATCATTGGCCGGCATGAGTCGTGACGAAGCGCGACACAGTCTTATAGAGCGGCAGGAGGAGCGGGCTCGACAATTAGCGGCTCGCAAGGTAAAAGAGATCAAGGACGAAGCGATTGCAAACGCCAATCGCGAGGCAAAAGAGATCATCACCCGCTCCATTCAACGGTTCGCCGGTGAGTTGTCGGTCGAAAACGGCGTGTCGGCCATAAGTATTCCCACCGACGAAATGAAAGGCCGCATAATCGGTCGGGATGGACGCAACATTCGATCTTTCGAAATGGTTACCGGTGTCGAAGTGATCGTCGATGACACACCAGGCTTGGTGATGTTATCGGGGTTCGATCCCCTTCGTCGCAGTATCGCCAAGAACACCCTCGAGAAATTGATCCAGGACGGTCGTATCCACCCGGGCAGGATCGAGGAGTTGTACGAGAAGGCACGGGAAGACGCGGAAGAGCAGATCCGCGAATCCGGTTCGAAAGCGGCGTTCGAAGTCGGAATCCACGATCTCGCCGAACCGCTTCTCGATGTGTTGGGAAAACTGCAATTCCACTCCAGCTACGGACAAAACCTATTGATCCACAGCCAGGAGGTATCTGCCCTCGCCGGAATGATGGCCGAAGCTTTGGAACTGGACTTCGCCCTTGCCCGCCGCGCTGGTTTGCTTCACGATATTGGCAAAGTGCTCGGGCAGGAGGTTGGAGGGGATCCGGTTCAAACCGGTGCAGCTCTGGCCCGCAAATGCGGTGAAAATGCGGACGTTATCCACGTCATCGAGAGCCATGCAACCGACACACCGTTCAGATCGGCGATTTCGGTTCTCGTAGCTGCTGCCAACGAGATATCGGTGAACCGCCCTGGCGCCCGCAACGAAAAGATGGAGCAGTACACTAAACGGCTGCGAGCCGTGGAAGAAATTGCCGGCGCCCAACCAGGCGTCGAGAACGCGTTCGCGCTCCAAAATGGGAGAGAGATCCGCGTTTTGGTTAACTCCGGAAAAGTAGATGACGCTTATGCCGACCAATTGGCGGACGACATCGTCGACAAACTCGAAGAGGAGTTGGAGCAACCTGGCCAGATGAAGGTCTGTGTGATCCGCGAAGTACGCGCCGTTCACTACGCTCGGTAGGACGCATCGCTGATGCTGAACATTCTTTTTGTCGCCGACGTCTTCGCGCGGGCGGGACGGCGAGCCACTGCGAGCGTCATCCCCAAATTAATCCGCGAACGGAATATCGATTTTTGCGTGGTCAACGGCGAGAATGCGGCCGGAGGATTCGGTCTCACAGAGAATATCGTGCGCAAGCTCAAGAACTACGGCGCCGACATAATCACCACCGGAAACCACGTCTGGGACCGGAAGGACTTCTTGCCGGTGTTGAATCGGACTGGCTTTCTTCTCCGGCCGGGCAACTACCCCGCGGAAGTGGCTGGTAGTGGTTCTGCCGTCGCGGTTTCGCGTAGCGGCATCCCGGTGGGAGTAATCAACCTCCAGGGACGCACGCATTTGCCCAGCATAGATTGCCCCTTCAGAGCAGCCCGCAACGAAGCAACGAAGCTGCGTCAGGAAACCCCTGTCCTTCTGATCGACTTCCACGCCGAAGCAACAGCGGAGAAGGTGGCTATGGGATGGCATATGGACGGCTTGGTTTCCGCCGTCATCGGGACCCACACGCACGTGCAGACAGCCGATGAGAGGATACTGCCGGGAGGTACTGCCTATATCACTGATGCTGGCATGACCGGCCCTCATGACTCCGTGATCGGGGTACGTTCGGAGATCGCCATAAAACGCTTCCTTACCCAAGTACCCATTCGTTTCAAACCGGCCGAAGAGAATGTCAAACTTGCGGGTGCCATTGTCGCTGTCGACGAGCAGTCCGGTAAATCACAGCAGATCGAGCGTATTCAGGTGGATGTGGAGTCTACCGACGCCGAGCAAGAGGAAGAAGAAGATTGATGCTCGAGGAGTACGCCGATCTGAGCACCGATTCCTTGTCCGGCCGACGCCCGCTCACTGTCTCCGACGTCACCGAGCAGGTCAAAGACGTCTTAGAGGATTCCCTATCGCCATGTTGGGTTTTGGGAGAAGTATCTGACTTCACCCACCATAGCTCGGGTCATCGCTACTTCACACTGGTGGATGACTTTTCGCAGTTGAGCTGCGTCATGTTCAAATGGCAGGGTCGGGGCGTGCGTTTCATCCCCGAACGCGGCATGCAGATCCTCGTTCAGGGACACGTGTCAGTTTACGATAGAGGGGGCAGGTATCAATTCTACGTCACCAGTATGCAGCCAGCCGGCGTTGGTGAATTGGCCTTGGCGTTCGAGCAGATGAAGAACCGCTTGGAGGAGGAGGGTCTCTTCGATCCGGAACGCAAGCGGCCGATGCCGTCGTTTCCGCGTTCGGTAGGAGTAGTTACCTCGTCGTCGGGAGCAGCCATTCGCGATATCGTGCAAGTTCTCGGAAGACGGGCACCCGGTTTGCAGATCGTTCTCGCTCCAGCCCGTGTTCAGGGTCCCGGCGCAGCCGAGGAGGTGGCGGAAGCCATTCGCGCCCTCAACCGCTATCACCGAGTGGACATATTGATCGTGGGACGTGGCGGGGGGTCGCCCGAAGACCTGTGGTGTTTCAACGAAGAGG
>CAYNZV010000070.1:14854-22278 GCA_964401715.1 uncultured Gemmatimonadaceae bacterium
CAACGGATCCAAAGCATGCGACCCGAGCGGTTGTACGTGCGACTGCGCGACCGACTCGGGCAAGAAAGCCTGATCGTTGACGAGCGCCGCCAAGCCCTCATTAGCGCCTTCGATTGGTATACCCGGAACAAATTAGATGCTGTGCGTAGCGCCATGGTTCGCCTGCACGACCTCAGTCCTTTGAGCGGTTTGAAGCGGGGATTCTCGCTGTGCCATCGGCGCGACGGCAAACTCGTACGCGACAGTGCAGAGCTTGCCGTCGGCGACTTGGTTAACCTCCGATTTCAGAAAGGCGAAGCCCGATGTTTTGTAGAGGAGACAATCGATGACAACACCGAAGACGTTTGAGGAGGCGCTCGAACAACTGGAAGACAGTGTCGAGCGCTTGGAAAGCGGCGACATGAAGCTCGAGGACGCGTTAAGTGTTTTTGAAGATGGTGTAATGGCATCCAGAGTGTGCAACAGCTTGCTTGATCAAACCCGCAGGCGGGTCCAGGTGTTGGCTGACGAAAAAGACGGGGAGTTCACCCTGTCGTTTTTAGACGAAGAAGCGCTGGCTGAACAGGAAGACTAATCGCACTCCGCGAGTCCCCAGATGCTAGTTCGACTCTTTATCAAGGATTTCGCACTCATTCGCGAACTGGAGATCGAGTTTTCCTCTGATCTCAATGTGTTTACCGGGGAAACGGGTGCCGGCAAATCGATCATCCTAGGAGCGCTGAATTCCATACTAGGATGGCCCGCTCGTGCGGACATGGTCCGCGATGGTGCAGATCGTTGTGCGGTGGAGGGTTTGTTCGAACTATCCGCGGACAGTGATCTCATCGGCTCTCTCAGCGAATGGGGCATCTGCGCGAGTGACAATCAACTGACGTTGCGACGCGAAATAACTAGTAGCGGCAGATCTCGAGCGTTCGTCAACGACTTTTCCGTACCACTGAGGAGATTGCGGAAAATTGGTACGTCGCTGGTAGATGTATACGGCCAACACGAACACCAGTCGCTACTTCAGATTAACCAGCACAGTCGGTACTTGGATGCTTTCGGAGGATTGAGCTTGCAAGCCGCTGCAGTGGGGGACTTGTTTCGTCAACATGGAGCAAACAAAGCCGCATTGGAAGAATTACATCAAAAGCGTATCCGCGATGAAGAAGCCCAAGAGCTACGGAGATTCCAGCTCGATGAGATACGCACTGCAGACCTCCAGGCTGGCGAAGATATCGTTCTCGAGCGAGAACTGGTAGTTCTCGAGAACGGAGAACGCATCCGACAGGTTACGCAGCAGCTCGTCGACGCTTTGTATCAATCTGATGGATCGATCGTCGAGCAGTTGGGCCGTCTCCGCAAGGAGCTGGAACAGGTGTCGGCACTGGATCAGCTCCTCAACATGCATGCCGAGGGACTCCGCGGGTTGATCTACGGTGTAGAAGAATTGTCCTCGGATATATTGAGCTATGCTGAGAATCTCGGTGACAACCCGGAGCGCATCGCTCAAGTTCGAAACCGTTTATTTGTGCTGCGACAGCTGGCAGACAAATACGGGGGTTCGTTGCACAAGGTAATCGCCTTCGCGACCGAATTGGAGGTTGGAGAGGTGAAGATGGAGGAGCTGGACGAGAATATCGCGATGATGGAGAGCGTTGCCGGGGAGCTGTGCACCTGTTATGCAGCTGCCTGTCTAGAGCTCTCGCAAGCGCGTTCGCAGGCTGCAGCGGATCTGGTCAAGCTGGTGGAAGCAGGACTGAAGAATCTAGGAGCTCCTATGGCGATCTTCGAGGTGCGGCTGGGAACGCGACCCGACCCAGAGGGGTTGGTGAAGTGCGACGGCATCACCGTTCACGCGGATGAAGGCGGGATCGAGCGCGTCGAGTTCTACTTATCAGCGAACCCCGGCGAGGCCCCGAAACCATTGGCAAACGTCGGCTCGGGAGGGGAGTTGTCGCGGGTGATGCTCATCCTGAGAGAGTTGATTGCCGCCGGTGATGGCGTGTCGACGCTGGTGTTCGATGAAATCGACACCGGTATCTCCGGTCGCATAGCAGCGGCGGTCGGCAACAAGCTGAAAACCCTGTCGAGCGGGCATCAGGTCATCCTGATAACACACCTGCCGCAGATCGCCAGTCTGGCGGACCGCCATTTCTCGGTACGCAAGCTGACAGAGGAGGGACGCATGGTTACCACCGTACAGGTGCTGGACGACGACGAACGGACCGAAGAGATTGCCCAGTTGCTGGCGGGAGAGGAGGTCTCCGAGTCGGCGCGAGAGCACGCGCAACAGATGCTCGGTTGAGTGGCAATCGTGGTGGCCAACGTCCTTAGTCTCTTTAGGGTAATACTAATCCCGTTCATCATCCTTAGCCTCAAAGACCCAGGAGAGAACGCACTTTGGACCACACTCGTCCTTCTATCGGCAGCGGCGTTGTCCGACCTGGCCGATGGATTTGTTGCCCGCAGATTCAACCAGGTGAGTCGCATTGGGAAAATTCTCGACCCCCTAGCAGACAAGGTGTTCCTGATCTCGGTGGGCTACGCTCTCGTTCTCTGGCGCGAATTCCCGAGCTGGCTGCTGGCAGGATTGGTCGTACGGGATTTCGGTATTATAATCGCGGGAGCCTTCCTGTTGGGGCGGCATGAATTAGTGATCCCTCCCAACCGGATTGGTAAATATACAACCACCCTCCTCGTGCTGACAGCGATCAGCTTTGTCCTTTACAGCCCCGAGACACTCCGGCAGGTCCTGGTATGGTTATCTGCGCTTTTATTGTTGGGATCTAGTGCAAGCTACGCAGTACTGCTACGTAAGGCTTTGAGCACTGGCGAAAGCGAAGGGAACCAAAAACAAGTGGCTTCACGGTGAACTTTATTCTACGGAGGGTGGCTTCAGTTCCGCAAGGCGATCTGCGACGTATTCCGCATGAGCTTCCCTGTTGCCGAAGAGTTCGATGTACCGCTCCAACACCTTGGCCTCGCGCTTTTCGTCTTCCAAGCTGCGGTGGGCCATGGCCAGGTTGATGTGGAACTCAGGTACCTGATCGTTTAGTTCCAGCGCCTTGGACAGCGTTTCGATCGCCTTCTCGAACTCCTCGCGCTCCTTGTACACCTGGCCGAGATTGTTGTAAGCTTCCACAAAAGTGGAATCAATCCCAACCGCTTTAAGGTAGCTTTCCTGCGCCTTATCCAATTGGCCCGTCACCTTGTAGATATATCCAATATTGTTGTAGGCTCGAGCATCGTTGCTGCGATAACGCAAAGTTTGCAGATAAGAATTCAACGACGCTTTCGTGTTGCCGTTGGCATACTGAATCTGGGCCAGCTGGAAATGAGCTTCGGGAAACGCCTCTTGCAGCCGAATACTGCGCTGGTAGGCGACGCGCGCGGAATCGTCCATGCCGAATTTCCGATAGACTTCTCCCAAACGGAAGTGGACCAAAGGCGCATCGGCATGTTTTTCCAGCGACGAATACAACGGCCCGGTTTCTTCGGCAATTTGTGCCATCATCGGATCCTGGATATCGTTTCCACCGCAACCAATCGCCCAGAAAGCGGTAAGGACAACCGGCACCAAAACCTTCAGGATTGCTGACGCCATAACACCCTTGCGGCGAACCGCCAACCGTACATGGTAAACCTGTCGCGTCTCATAATGGGACGTTGAAGCTTCTTGGCCGTGAGTAGCGTTCGCCAGTTCGATACTTTCTCGAACGGTATTGCCGGAGCCTCCGGTTGCAAAACGCCGAACATATAGCCACGACTGATGGGAATCGGCTCTTTCAAAATGATGCGATTGAAACCGATCTGCTTGGGCAGTATCGTTTCGCTTTCGCCCACCAGCTCCAAGAATTCTTGCGATGATTCGTACTTCATGATCAGCAGTTTAATCGGCGTCATCCGGCGGGCATAGAACTCCCACGCAAACACTTCACCCTGGTTGGCTTCGCTCGGAAACCGCAGCGTCGTCTCGATGAATGTCAAACCTTCGTGATCGATGAGCGAATCTGCGCGCGCAATATTTCCCCACCCCACCGTATCCACCCGGACGTCTTCTTCCCAGAACGGCACTCCTTCTTGCGCTGTTGGTTCGTCGACAGTCTGGACTGTTTCGGTGTTGCAACCTGCCAAGAGTAAAAGAACATTCAGAAGAGAAATAGCGATCATCAGAAACTGATTACTACAGTAATTAAGACTCTGACTGGCTACGGGCGGTCGCCAGCGTGCGCGAATGCCATTGATGCCAGAATCTGCGAAAGAGGTTTTCTACTTCGACGAAATCTACCTCTTCTTCTTTGTACTCCACCTGTGGGCGCAGAGTTCGATTGCCGTTCGTTCCGTGCGGTAAACGCATCAACTTGAGCATCGACGCCTCAATTGGGATGAATCCAGCTGCGCCAGTGGGCATGAGCTTCCTTCATCATTCGTTGCTTGGTGAAGTTGTCCAGCAACTCGATAACTTTCAGTCGAAGTGTGAATTTACGCAGATCGATCACCGGTGAAGCTCCTCAGATATTGAAACCGAAGTAATATCGGTACTTGTCCACACCGTCGCCGGGGTCGAACTGATCGCGGTCCAAAGGTCGAGCGACCTGAAAGAACGCGTACATCGGTATGCGATAGAAAGTGAACAGCTGCATGCGCAGTTCGGCGCCGACGTCGCGAATGAAATCGTTGTCTCCAAGATCCGCCAAGTCGAGATTGTCGACATTACCTACCGCACCCGCTTCGGCAAACAAACGACCGTACAGCTTGGCGAAGGTAAAGTTGAGGAAACGGAGATTGATGCGGGAGATTAGGGGAAAGGTGTATTCTACTTTTCCGTAGAGCAACTTGGAACCAGATTGAGCGAAATATGGATATCCGCTCATAAAATTGAGCCCGCCGAGATAATACCGCAATGGCCAGTAGAACCGCCCTTCAAAAAGGGCCCCGTCGGGATCAAAGGAAGGTTTGAGTTTCAGGTTGCGATAAGCCCCCAATACCTGGAATCCGAATGCGTTGCTGTGCGGCAAACCGATTCGCTCGCTGTACATGCCCACATACTCGTTTACGCGGAATCGCTTCTTGGCTGGACCGAACGCATCCAATGGAGCGCCGTTGGTGGGGGTTTGGTTCGCGAGCGAGTCTGCAACTGTGGGCAAGCTGTAGCGATAAAGAAAGGATAGCTGACGTCCTTGTTGATACAGCGCTCGGTCGGCGGTCGGCTTGAAGTTCTGATAGCTCCAATTGATAGAAGCGTCGTGTGACGAAAAGAACTCCAGTCCGTCGTAAAACGCCTGGCTGTTGTTGGGGGTAACCAATAGGGTGTCTTGACTGAGCGAGACAGCCTCTACTTGCTCGGTTATATCAATGCCGTCTTGGATGACGTAGATCTGCTGTTGAACCCGGAAACGCCGTAGATTCCAGTTTTCCCGGTAGTCACGATTGAAGTACTGGAGGGATAGCTGCTGGCGACGTGTCAACCGTACGTCCACCCCTAAAGCAATCTGCTCGTAGGTGCTCTTGAACAGGTCCTCGCGACTGTCCAGTTGATTGGAGTATTGCCGCACATTGGGAATCAAAAGGCTTCGGGTGGTATCCATCGGCGTGAAAATGGTGGCTTCCGGGATCGTATCGTTGGTAACCGTGTTATTCGCCACCAGATTGTCGATCTCCAATCGTCGATACAGGGCGTAGAATGAAGGATTGAAGGTCCGGTTGTTGCCGACCATCGGTCGCAAGTTGCGTTGAGTGAACAGAACGAGATCGGTGTTGAAGTCGGTCTCCTCGCGCAGATTCTTTCCTGCAGTAACCCGCGTGACGAACTGTTGCCCCCCAAACATCTCTCCTGTGGAAAACCAGAACCCGCCGTTGACTTGATTTAGCCCGAAGGTGTCCCCTACGAAGGTGGGACCCACATTCAAAAGTGGTATGAACTGGTATGTCTTGCGTCCGCCGTAGCGTTGAATCTGATACTGTTCCGACAGCTTCGGACCTTGGAAAATCGACTGGAAATCGCGGTCCGCGACGATCTCCAGAGGTTGCGACCGCCGATACTCACTGATCTCGAATTCGTAGAGGTCGTGGTTAGAGGCGTGATAACCCGCATAAACGACTTTGCCATCCGTCGATACGGTTGGTGTGAACGCACCTCCGATCACGTTGGTCAGCTGCTCCATCTCACCGGTTTCCATGGTGTAGCGATAAATGTTGAAGATACCAGTGTGGTCGGACGAATAGACAAAGCCTGAGCCATCGGGCAACCAGTGCGGATCGCGCTCGTCGGCTAGAGACGCTACCAGCGGACGAAAGCCGGAGGTGTCAGGATCGGGAAAGGCAAGTGTGTCGGGAAACACGTCGAGGGAATCGCCCTCGACGTCGGTAATTAGACCCTTGCGTTGTTTATCTTTTTTCTTCGGTTTCGGTGGGCTATCGGCGCGAATCATGACGACGTCCCGATCTTCGCCACGAAAGATAGAGAACAAGATCCACTTGCCGTCCGGTGACCACTTGGGGCCCCAGTATTGGGTCGCGTCGTTGTTATTCGTCAGATAGACGATGTTGCTACCGTCGCGGTTGACCAGACCGAGGTTGTTGGTGCCATCATCGTTGTGCACAAACGCGATGCGTTTGCCATCCGGTGAAAACTGCGGATCTTTAGCACGTAGATTGGCACTGATGCGGCGCTCGTTCTTGGTCCGAAGATTGTATATGTAGAGGTCGTTGAAGCCACCGTTGCTACGCACGTAAACCAGCTCGTTGCTGTCGGGTGACCACGAACTGCGGGTATCCACCCAATCGGTAGCAAAGTCATTGAACAGCTTATTGCGTCGTACCGTCTGAATCTCGCCGGTTTCGGAATTGTAGATTTTTAAAAACGTAATAGCGTAGTCCCAGTCTTCGCTCGACAAATACGCCAGCTTCTTGCCGTCCGGCGAGAACGCCGGATAAAACTCGAGAATGCCTTCGTTGAGCTTGCGCAGAGGTTTTCCCTCGAAAAGGGTCTTCTCACGGACCGCCGCTGCTTGTTTGCCGTATTGATCCCGCAAGTAATGCTTCCAGTCCTCATACAATTTGTTGGCGGAGATTCCAAGCACCGACTCAATCGCGGGATCAAAGCTCATGTGACCGGTATGATGAGTGAGTTCCTCGACCTTCTCCGGACCATAATGTTCAGCAACGTAAGTCAGCAGACCGTAGCCCTGGTTATAGACCATTTCGCCGTAGTTGGAGCCGGTGCGGTTCTGTACGGTTCCCATCTCTTCGTAGGAAAGCAGGTCGTCTTCGAGCACCGCCATGCGTAATAACATGTCGCGATGGGTGTCCCACTCGTCGTAATCCAATCGGTCTGTCGCAAACTGGGCGACCCCTTCAGACCACCACCGGGGGGCGGTCATGTGATAGAGAGGAAATCCGAAACTGACGTCCGGATTAGAGTCGAAGCGGGAGATCGA